>JAEUQF010000280.1 GCA_016789745.1 Bryobacterales bacterium | reverse complement strand
CGACCGCCATCGCCTATACGGGCCTGGCGCAGTACATCGAGGCCTATCGTCTGTTCCCGCAGCCACGCCACCCGGGCCTGGAACGCCATGCCGCCGCCATTGCCTGGCGCTTACAGGGAGCCGATCCGTTCGCCGCCTCGCTGGTGGTGTTATCGCTGAACCTTCTGAACGCCGTGTTGGATGCGATGGAGCAGCCGCAGGAAGAGCCGGACCGTCCGGCCGAGGCCTTAGGCGTCCGCGTGATCAACCCGCATCCGGATTGCCTGGCGGAGATCACCGTAGAGATGCCGTGGCTGATGGAGCGCTACGAGACTTGGCGGAATAGCCCCCACCTGCCCTTGCCAGAGCGCAGCCGCTTCCAACTCGACCTGCTGCGCGAAGCCGAACAGAACTACACCGCCATTACGGGCGACAGGATCGTCCACTGGCATCGCCGCCTGCTGGCCCGCTATTCCCGCAACCTGGCCCGCACCGCCAACGACCTCACCGCCAGCCTCTACGACCTGACGATCGCCGCGCGCTCGATCGTGGATGATAACTTCGCCTGGGAGGTCTGGCAGACCGCCAATCGCTACTCGCCGCAGCAGGAGACCACCTCGATCGAAACGCTCCGCCTCACCGCCACCGAGGTCTACCTGGATACCCGCCGCCTGCGCATCCGCCGCCGGCTTCCCCGCCCCAAGCAACTCACCCGCCCGGCCAACTTGAAGCCGCGTGCCAAGGAGAAACGGCCGGGCGAATGGGCCGAGGCGCTGGATGGCGACACCATCTGCTCCTATCCGCCGGAAGACCTGGTCATCGAAGGCTTTGGCCAATTGCTGAAGCGCAAGGGCAAGAGTATTCTGAGCGAGGAGCGCAGCCGCGTGGAGCCGTTTTCCACGTCGATGCAGGATGGCGTGGATGTCCGCGAGACGATTCGCAACTGGCACCAGGGGCTGATCTTTGTCAAACACCTGCAGCGGGTGCATGGGGAGGTTGGGGCGGTGGTGCTGGTCTTCGACGAGGATCACGAGAATCGATACACGTACCTGACTACCTGGCTGGGCGAAGGGCAGAATGAGTCGGACATGGCCTTCTACTCCACCCAGCCGTTCGAGAACATGGCGGGCCCCGGGATCGGCCGGGCGGAGTACGGCGGCTTACTGTTGACCCTGCCGCCCCGGCGCATGTTCAACATCTGGCAGGACCCCGATTACGTCGCCGCCGAGTCGAAGCCGGAACGCCTGCTGCTGGCGGCGCTGGATTATTCGGTGGAACGCTTCGTCGTCTACGCCGCCCCGCGCCCGCCGCGATCCATCTTCCGGACCATCGCCAATCATCTAGGTAAGAAGATCATTTACATCCCGCTGGGGCAATTGTCACCGGCGATACTGAAGAGGATCAGGGTGGTACACATTCTGGACGGCCACCACCGGCGGGGGACAGCCAAGGAATATCTCTGGTAGGCGGGCACAAAAAAGAAAAGGCCATCCCCGAAGGGATGGCCTAAACTTAGCCTGAGGCTAGGGTTAGCTGCGGCGACGAGCCATCGCGCCGATGCCCAGCAGAGCCGAGCCGATCAGAGCGAAGGTGGTCGGTTCCGGAATCTGGCCGGTCGGAACCGCGTCACCGGAAAGGATGAACTGGATGCGGACGTTACCGTCCGTGGCGGTACCAGAGAAGGTGCTGGAACCCACGAACACGTTGAACGCGTTCAGGAAGTTGGCGTTGTAATCCGTCTCAGAGATGGCGATGTTAGAGCCACTCACGTTGAGGATACGGTTCAGGTTGGTGACGGTCTGGGTGGGGTTGGCATCCCAGTTGGTCAGCGGCGCATCGAGCGACGTGAACATAGAGCCAGTCTGGTTGAACGGATCAACCGTGACGTCCAGGGCATAGTTCATCTGGAGAGTCAGGTTGGTAAAGCCAGCGACGGAGCCGAGGCCAGCGCAGGCAGCGTTGCCACCCGGCGGGATGCCGAGCGCCACGGCAGCGGGGCAAGTCACCGAGTTGATGACTGCGCCCTGCAGCGAAGCGGCTGCGAGCATCGCCATTGCGAAAAATAACTTCATCTGAGAAACCTCCGAGAGAGAGTTGAGACCCAGAGCGCACTATACAAGAGAGAGCAATACAGCACGTTCTGACTCTCTAATAGAGTAGTGTGGGTTGGCACGGTCGTCAAGTGTATTCGCAGTACAAATGCAGACAAATTGTCTTCGGGCACTGGCGGACGCGTGCAAACCATAGATTCTAGTACGGTTGAGTACTAGAACTGGACGTGTAGCTCCTTCCCCAAGCCAACCAGAACATACATTCGCAAGCAAAAGTAAACAAACGACTTACGACTGCTCCCTTCGCAGCGCCCGAACCCGAGGGATCGGCCGGCCCAGTACCGGCATTCATGTACATCGCAAATTACATTAGATGAGTGACACAGAACAATTTCTTTCGCCGGAACAAGCCCGGCGAGCGGCTGCGGCATCCTGGCGGACGACCTGCGCAACCCTCTGCACCCCCGGGGACCGACGCAGCGTGCAACGCTTTGCACGCCCCGGCCGTCTGTATGCGCAAGAGGACGACGATGTATCTGGCTATTGCGTTTCCCTACTCCGGCCGATAAGCCGGCTAGGGGTGGAACTACCCCTTGGGGCTGTGATACGCTATGTCCCAAACCGTACCACCTTGTTGTTCTGGAAGGTTACCCTTTGTGAGGCCTAGGAAAGATGGACATCCTTGGTGATCGCTCTTTTCTCGAGATTCCAGGCGATAAGCGTCACGAACTTCCCCCGTTGCTGGTTCACCGTGCGCTCCACCTGAAACGTCTCGACCGGATTGTCGACATGGCCGCCGGCATCGTCGAAAGCGAAGATCTGCTGCCGGGCCCTTCCGACAATGCCCTTCATGAGCAGCGGCGTTTTGAGCTTGCCATCAATCTGGTGGAGCAATACCAGCGCCTGGTGCTGCACTGGCGCTGGGGCGACGACATTCTGGAATGGATTCGCCAGTGCGAGATCACCTTCGGCGCGCGGCCGGACCTCCGTCACCTGCTGCGCCACGATGTCTGGCCCCATGCCGGGCGCGCCAGCTTCGTGCAGTTGCTGGAGGACAAGGCTGTTCGCACCGATGGCGTGGATGTGGAGAAGGCCGTCGGTTTGCGCCTGACCTTCCGGCAGCCGCCGCCTATCTCCTTCTTTTCAAACCAGTTCCTGTTCTATTTGAATGACTCGGTGGGGAACTC
>JAEUQF010000226.1 GCA_016789745.1 Bryobacterales bacterium | reverse complement strand
AGGATTCAAGATATGAAGATCCGCTCCCTGCGGAATCTCGCGGTCACTTGTGGTGTGACCGCGGTGGGGCTCTGGGTAGCCTCCACCGGCGCGCTGAGCCAGCAGGCCCCGCCCCCGGTGGTAAACCGCTTTCCTGGGCCGACCTCGTCGCAGCCCATCGCTCTCGACGGCAATGGCACCCTGCTTGCCGTCGCCAACCCCGACAACAACACGGTCAGCTTCTTCGATGTCACCGGAGATCGCAACCGCCGTCTGCGGGAACTGCAGGTGGGCGCCGAGCCCAACGGGGTGGTCCTAAATCCGCAAGGGACGCGCGCCTATGTTGCCAATACCGTAAGCGGCACGATTAGCGTGATCAACGTGAACCGCGCCAGCGCGCAGGTGGCCCGCGTGGCGCAGGAGATCCGTGTGGGGACGGAACCATACGGAGTCGCGCTGACGCCCAACGGCAGCAAGCTGTACGTGACCAACCGCCGCTCGGATTCGGTTTCGGTGATTGACACGCGCACCAACCGGGTGCTGCGCACCATCGAGAACGCCGGCTTTGCACCCACCGGTATCGCGATCACGAACGATGGAGATGGTGCCGACGATGATGAGATCGTCCTGGTGACGCAGTTCTTCGCGATTCCGCGGCCCGGCCAACTGGACGGGGAGGATGACGCCAAGGACGGCGCGGTTTCCATCATTCCCACCGTGTCGGATCAGGTGGAGAACACCGTGAAGCTGATCCCGATCGGCAATACGGGCTTCCGGGCCGCCGGCGATGCTATCGCCAAGGTCGCGCCGCCGGCCACGGTTACCGAAGCCGACTTCCGCTTTGACACGGGTGCCTATCCGAACCAGTTGAACAATCTGGCGATCAAGGGCAACTTCGCCTGGGTGCCGAATACCGGCGCGTCGCCGAACGGGCCGGTGCGATTCGACGTCAACACGCAGGCGCTGCTGAGCACGATTGACCTGACGCTGCAGACGGACGCCCAGAAGACCATCAATATGCATTCAGCCGTCGCCGCGCAGGCCGCCACGCCGAAGCTCTTCCTGACCCAGCCCTGGGCGATGGCCATCAAGCACACCACCGATGAAGGCTACGTTCTGAGCGCCGCCAGCGATGTGGCGGTGAAGGTCGGCCTGGACCAAGGCAACGGTACGCCGCGCGTTCTCAACGCGCCGGGCGTCACCCCTTCGCGTACGCTGCAGATTCCGGTTGGCAAGAACCCGCGCGGGATCGTGATCAACGCCACCGATACCCGTGCCTACGTGATGAACTACGTTTCGCGCGATGTTACGGTGATCAATCTGACGAACGACACCGTCGCTGCCACAATGCAGTCCGCCGCGTTGCCGGTTACCGGCACGACGGAAGACCTGATCCACGCCGGCAAGGAGTTGTATCATTCCTCGGTCGGCGAATTCGATGGCCCGTCGCCACTGTCTCCCAAGATCCGCGGCCGGATGTCGAACAACGGCTGGGGCTCCTGCGGTTCCTGCCACCCCGATGGGCTCACGGATAACGTTGTCTGGATCTTCGGCGCCGGCCCCCGCCGTACCGTGCCGCAGAACCACGACTTCGACCCCGATGATCCCACCAGCCAGCGGGCGCTGAACTGGTCCGGGATTTTCGATGAAGAAGAAGACTTCGAAGCCAACATCCGCACCGCTTCCGGCGGCCTGGGCCTGATTGTTGGGGCCGATGGCGTCACGCCGGACCCGCTGCTGAACGCGTTCACGAACGCCAACGGCGGCCGGCGCCAGTTGCGCATCCGCGGTGTGGGTGCGTGGGATGCCCTCAAGGCGTACGTCCAGTTCGGCATTCGTGGTCCGCTTGCGCCGGTTGCCAAGGACGATCCGGAGGCTATTCAGGGCGAGGGACTCTTTATCGCAGCCAAGTGCCAGACCTGCCACGGCGGTCCGCTCTGGACCACCGCGCGGGTGAAGTTCACGCCTCCTCCGGCGGCGAATTTGATCGTCAACGGGCAGATCATCAGTGAGTTGAAGAAGGTGGGTACCTTCGACGCAACCCAGAAGAACGAAGTGCGTCAGAACGCCGCCGCGCCGCTGGGTGCGGATGGCTTTGTGCCGCCGTCGCTGTTGGGGGTCTCAGCCTATCCGCGGACTTTCTTCCACAATGGGTCGGCTGAGTCGCTGGAAGCAGTGATGGCCAACGTGACCCATCGCTCGGCAGGGACCAACGGCACCGATACGCTGGCCGATGAGAACGCGCGGCGTCTGGTGATCCGGTTCCTGAAGTCGATCGATCAGACGTCGACGCCGATCGATCCGGAGCAGTAGGCCGCCTTTGCCAAGGCTAGGGCGCCCAGTCACAGGCCGGCGATCTGGCGGACCGTTTCCATGGTGTCCGCCTCGCTTGCCGGCTTGTCGGCGCGGTAGCGCTTTACTCGCGCAAAGCGCAGGGCCAGGCCCCCGGGATAGCGGGGGCTGACCTGCAAATCGCTGAAAGCAATTTCGACCACCAACTCCGGCCGCACGTATACGGTGTATGCGTCGCGGCCGGTTTCGCGTTTGAGGAACTCCGCCGTCTGCCAGGTGAGCAATTCGTCGGTGAGACCCTTGAACGTTTTGCCGAGCATGACCCAGCCGCCGTTGGCCGTATCGCGGGCGCCCAGATGGAGATTGCTGAGCCAGCCCTTGCGCCGTCCGTTGCCCCACTCGGCCGCGAGCACCACCAGGTCGAGCGTGTGGGCCTTCTTGATCTTGAGCCAGCTTTGCCCGCGCGCCCCGGCTGCGTAGGCCGCTTCGGTGGCCTTCGCCATGATGCCTTCATGGCCCTGCTGGAGCGCTGCTTCCAGGAAGGCTTCTGCCTTGTCGCGGTCATGGGTGCGGAGGTTAGGGATCAGATTCGCGGGCGCCAAGCGCGCTAGTTCGGCGAAGCGGGCCTGCTGCGGCTGATCGAGGAGGCCGGCGCCGTCCATGTGGAGCACATCGAAGAAGTAAGGCGTGAGCGGCAACTCCTGGCGCAGCGCGGCTACGTTCAGTCTGCGGCCGAAGCGCCGCATGGTTACTTGGAAGGGCTGGGGGCGGCCGTCGGGCAGCAGGCTGAGAACTTCGCCATCGAGGATGAGGTCGCGGGCCGGTAGTGCGCGGGCCACCTCCACCACCTCCGGCACGGCGGCGGTAACGTCATTCAGCAGCCGCGAGTATACCCGGACCTCGTCGCCCGACCGGTGCACCTGGACGCGGGCGCCGTCCATCTTGAATTCAAGGGCGGCTTCGCCCAGATCGGCGATGGCCGTCTCGACGTCTTCGGCGGTCTGGGCGAGCATCGGCTGGACCGGACGGAACAACTGGAGATCGTAGCGAGCAAGACCCGGGGCGCCTTCGGTCAGCGCTGCGTGAGCGACGGCCGGGAGGTCGCCCGCCAGCATGGCGGCCCGTTGCACTTGCGCCACGCGCAGATCCGCGGCCTTGGCAATGGCGTCGGCCATGATGCCTTCCAGCGCGCCCTGGCGCAGTTCGCCGATCAGCAGGCGGAAAAGGAAGTCCTGCTCGGCCTCGGTAGCCTGGGTGAAGAGCGAGCGCAGCAACTCGGCCCGGCGCTGCGTGGAGCCGGCGCCCTTTTCGGCCGCGATCCGGGACAGGGTGAGGTGGACGGTTTCAATGGGCAGGGTGGCGGCGGAGGCTGGTGCGACGCGCGCCGCCTGCAATGCTGCGTAGCCGATGCCGAGTTTGCCTTGGGGAGTGCTGCCGGTGAGGTAGTGGACGGCGATGGCCACTTCCTCCGGGGACAGTTGGCGGAGGAAGTCGGCAAGCGTGCCGATCTTCGCCAGACGGCGGGAGGTGCCGGCCACTTGCTGGGAAGTCTGCACCAGTTCGAGGAACTGCATGAAGAAGAGGGGGGGAATCCTCTAGGCGAGCATTCCCTTCAGCACGTTCCCATGGATATCGGTGAGGCGGAAATCGCGGCCTTGGAAGCGGTAGGTGAGCTTCAGGTGGTCGATTCCCAACAGGTGTAACAGCGTGGCGTGGACGTCATGGATCTCGATCTTCTTCTCGGCGGGAGAGAAGCCCAGTTCGTCGCTGCCGCCGTAGGTGATGCCGCGTTTCAGCCCGCCGCCTGCCATGACCAGCGAGTAAGAGTCGATGTGGTGGTTGCGGCCGATCTTGCCCTTTTCCCGGACCTCGCCCATGGGGGTACGGCCGAACTCGCCGCCAAAGACCACCAGCGTCTTGTCGAGCAGGCCGAGTTTCTTGAGGTCGGTGATGAGCGCGGCGGTGGGCTGGTCCACTTCCTTGCAGACGGCATCGAGCGGCTTGGTGATGTCGTCATGATGATCCCAGTCGGCGTGATAAAGCTGCACGAAGCGCACGCCACGCTCCACCAGGCGACGGGCCAGCAGGCAGTTGTTGGCGTAGGAGGCCTTCCCCGGCTCGGCTCCGTACAGGTCCAGCGTTGCCTTCGACTCCTTCTTGATATCGATCAGTTCCGGCCCGCTGGTTTGCATCTTGTAGGCCATTTCATACTGGCTGATGCGGGTGGCGATCTCGTCATCGGCGGTGTCGGCGTAGCGCATCTTGTTCAGATCCTGGATGGCGTCCAGAGTCTGGCGCTGCTCGTCGGCCTGGATGCCTTTGGGGTTCGACAGATCCAGGATGGGATCGCCAACCGAGCGGAAGGGAATGCCCTGGTAAGCGGTGGGCAGGAAGCCGGAGCCCCAGAGTGCCGCGCCGCCGCGGGGCCCGCGCGGGCCGGACTGGAGCACGACAAAGCCCGGCAGATCCTTTGCGGGCGAGCCGATGCCGTAGCTGACCCAGGCACCGAACGAGGGCCGGCCCATGCGGAACGAGCCGGTGTTGGTGAACAGTTGCGCGGGGCCGTGATTGAAGTTTTCGGTACAGACGCCCTGGAGCATGGTAAGGTCGTCGGCAATCGAGGCGAAGTGCGGGATAAGGTCGGAAAACCACATGCCCGACTGGCCGTGCTGTTTGAAGTTACGCCGTGTACCCAACAGCTTGGGGGGCTCCTTGGCGAAGCTGTCCATGAAGGCGAAGCGCTTGCCCTTCAGCAGGCTTTCCGGCGCCACCTTGCCGTCCCACTTCTGCAGTTCCGGCTTGTAGTCGAACATCTCCAGGTGGCTTGGGCCGCCTGCCATATGGCAGTAGATAATGTGCTCGATTTTAGCGGCGTGGTGGCGTGCGGCGAAGGCCGGCGTCCCCAGCAGCGATGCCAGCGCCATCTTCCCTACACCGAGGCCGCACTTTTCGAAGAACTGGCGGCGCGTTTGCAGCAGAACGTTGCGGTCTTGCATGAGCATCTACTCCCGGGTCATGAACTCGTCCAGATTCAATAGAACGCGGCTAACGGCTGTCCAGGCGGCCTTGGTGTCTTTGCCGGCGTCGCGCTGCGTGCTGAGCAGGCGCAGCAGGCGGTCGCGCTCGCCGCCGAGAGGCGCGCGATTCACCGCCATCAGGAAGCCTTTGTCCAACCGCGCCGCGTCGTCAGCCGCGCTGGTGTCCCCGAGGATCCGGCCGGCCAGGGCTTGCGCGAACTCGAAATATGCCTCGTCGTTCAATAGCGTCAGCGCCTGCAGCGGCGAGTTGCTGCGGATGCGGCGGGTGCACGTCACGGTGGCATCCGGGGCGTCGAACAGGATCAGGCCGGGGTGCGGGGCCGAGCGCTGGAAGTAAGTGTAGACGCCGCGGCGGTAGCGGTCGGCGCCGGTGGAGGTTTTCCATTCGCGGGTGACCTGGGTGACTGAGTTGGCGCCGGGCGGCAGGGGCGGGTAGACGCTGGGGCCCAGCATCTTGGCGGAGAACAGGCCGCTGGCCACCAGTGCCGAGTCGCGAACGATCTCGGCATCCAGGCGCAGGCGCGCCTGCCGCGCCAGCAGTTTGTTGTCCGGATCGACAGCCTTGGCGTCGGCGCGGCCTTTGGAATCCTGGCGGTAGGCGGCGGACATGACGATGGTCTTGTGCAGCGCCTTCTGGCTCCAGCCTTTGTCCATGAACTCGAGAGCGAGATAGTCGAGCAGTTCCAGGTGGGTGGGCGCGTCGCCCATGGTTCCGAAGTCGTTTTCGGTGTCGACGATGCCGCGCCCGAAGTACTTTTGCCAGAAGCGGTTCACGGTGACGCGGGCGGTGAGGGGATGGTTCTTGTTCACCAGCCATTTGGCGAGCGCGAGGCGGTTTTTGGGGCTACCTTCGGGCAGCGGGGGCAGGACGGCGGGAACGCCCGGTTCGACGTTGGCGCCTTTGCGGGTGAAGTCGCCGCCGAGGTGGATGTAGGCTTGGCGGGGCTTGGCCAGATCGCGCATGATGAGCGTGCGGGTGATCTTCGGCATGCGCTTGCGATGCTCGCCGATGTGGCGCTCGCGCTCGCGGACGCCAGGATCGAGCGGGGCGCCTTCGGCCGGGATCGCCTCGCGGTATTCGTTGAGCTCGGTTTCGAGGAGTTGGAGCTGCTTTTCCCAGGCGTGATAGCGCGCCAGTTCTTCCGCGTTGCCGATGGGCAGGAAGGGCTTGTTGAAGTCCTTGCGGTCCTTCTCCTTATCGACTTCGTCGACGTCATTGAGAAACGCGAACAACTGGTAAAACTCACGCTGCGATACGGGGTCGTACTTGTGGTCGTGGCAGCGGGCGCAGCCGAGGGTCAGGCCGAGGAAGGCGGAGCCGGTGGTTTGCACGCGGTCGGCGACGGCCTCGACGCGGTACTGCTCGAAGTCAATGCCGCCTTCGTAGTTGCTGGGGGTATTGCGATGGAAGCCGGTGGCGACTAACTGGTCGAGCGTCGGATTGGGCAGCAGGTCGCCGGCAAACTGTTCGATGACGAACTGGTCGAAGGGCAGATCTTTATTGAGGGCTTCGATCACGTAGTCGCGGTATTTCCAGATCTCGCGCGGGGCGTCGATGGTGTAGCCGTCGGAATCGGCATAGCGGGCGATGTCGAGCCAGAGACGACCCCAGCGCTCGCCGTAGTGGGGGGAGGCGAGCAGGCGGTCGACGGCCCTTTCGTAAGCGCGGGGCGAGGAGTCGGCAAGGAACGCTGCCATCTCTTCGTTGGTGGGCGGCAGCCCGATAAGGTCGAGGCTGACGCGGCGGAGGAGGGTCGCCTTGGGGGCTTCCGGCGACGGCGCGAGGCCCGCTTTTTCCAGCTTTTCGAGAACGAAGTTATCGACGGGATTGCGCACCCACGCGGCGTTTTTCACGGTTGGCGGAGCGACGCGTTTCGGGGCCTGGAAGGCCCAATGGTCGGCGCCGGGGCGCTTGGATTTCAGAAGTGCGGTTGGATACGGAGCGCCGGCGGCGAGCCATTTTTCGACCGCGGCAATCTGCTCCTCCTTCAATTTCCGCCCCGGCGGCATCTTCAGTGAGCCGCTCTGTTTGATGGCGTCGAGGACGATGTGTGTGCCCGCTCCGCGGTTGCCGCCCTTTAGTAAGGACTCGCGGGTTTCGAGCGAAAGGCCGCTATTCATGGCC
>JAEUQF010000211.1 GCA_016789745.1 Bryobacterales bacterium | reverse complement strand
TCCCAGGCGCTCCGCAAGACGGGGAACGCGCGTCAGAAAGGAATCTCTAATCCTTCCCGCTGCCACCAGCGCGAACGGTGCCACTCTGTTCATAAGCTTTCGGCGCTCGTAGCGCCTTGATCCTGTCCCGGTACTGGGCCGCTTTCTCAAACTCGAAGTTGCGCGCGGCCTCTTTCATTTGCACTTCGAGTTGTTGGATGGCCGCTTCCCGCTGCTCCGGCGACATCATCTCCATGTCGTCCGCCGGCTCCAGCGGCACCGTCACATAGTCGGCTTCCGCCACGGCCACCAACCCCATGTCAATCGGCTTGATGATCGACTGGGGTGTGATGTTATTTCGTTCGTTGTAGTCCATCTGCAAGCTGCGTCGCCTGTTGGTTTCTTCTATCGCGCGCCGCATGCTGTCGGTCATCCGGTCCGCGTAAAGAACCGCCTTCCCGTTCAGATTTCGCGCCGCGCGCCCGATGGTCTGGATCAGAGACCCGGTTGACCGGAGAAAGCCTTCCTTGTCGGCATCCAGAATAGCAACGAGTGAAACCTCCGGCAGGTCCAGCCCTTCGCGCAGCAGATTCACCCCTACCAGCGCGTCATACTCGCCCTTGCGCAGATCGCGCAGCAATCGCACCCGGTCGAGCGTGCTCACTTCCGAATGCATGAACCGGCAACGCACCCCAAGCTCCGAGTAATACTGCGTCAAATCCTCCGCCATGCGCTTGGTCAGCGTCGTCACCAGCACCCGCTCGTTCTGTTCACTCCGCAGCCGGATCTCGTGCAGCAGGTTATCCACCTGCCCCTTGATAGGACGCACCTCCACTTCCGGATCCAGAAGCCCGGTGGGCCGGATCACCTGCTCCACCACCACCCCCGCGCTCTTGGTCAACTCATACGGGCCCGGCGTCGCCGACACATACACCACCTGGTTCACCCGGTTCTCGAACTCCTCGAACGTCAGCGGACGGTTATCCATCGCGCTTGGCAGCCGGAACCCGTAGCTCACCAGCACCTCCTTCCGCGACCGGTCGCCATGATACATCCCCTGCAATTGCGGAATCGTCGCATGGCTTTCATCAATAAACACCAGGGCATCCTGGGGCAGGTAGTCCAACAACGTCGGCGGCGCCTCTCCCGGAAGACGCCCCGAGAAATGGCGCGAATAATTCTCAATTCCATGACAATAGCCGATCTGGCGCATCATTTCCAGATCAAACATCGTCCGCTGGTACAATCGCTGCGCTTCCACCAGCTTGTTCTGCTTTTCCAGCTCCTTCTGCCACCATTCCAGTTCCGCTTTGATGCTGGCCATCGCCTCTTCTTTGGTGTCGCTGCTCATCACGTAGTGCGTTTTCGGATAAATCGGCAGCCGCAGATACGTCTGCTTCACCCGCCCGGTCAGCGGATCCACTTGCGACAGATTGTCGATCTCATCGCCCCACAACTCAATCCGATACGCAAAATCGTCATACGTCGGAAACAGCTCGATCACATCGCCGCGCACCCGAAACGCACCGCGCCGGAAATCGCCGTCATTGCGCTCGTACAAAATCTCCACCAGCCGCTGCGTGATTTGCTCGCGCTTGATCTTCTGCCCCTTTTCGAGCATCAGCAACATCCCGTAGTAAGCCTCCGGCGAGCCAAGGCCGTAAATGCAACTGACGCTCGCTACAATCACGCAATCCCGCCGCTCGAACAAACTGCGCGTCGCCGACAGCCGCAGCTTGTCCAATTCGTCGTTGATCGTCGCTTCCTTTTCGATATACACGTCGGCCGACGGCATGTATGCTTCCGGCTGGTAATAATCGTAGTAGCTGACGAAGTACTCCACCGCGTTGTTCGGAAAGAACGACTTAAACTCGTGATAAAGTTGCGCGGCCAACGTCTTGTTATGCGCCAGAATCAGCGCCGGACGCCCAGTGCGCTCAATGGTCTTCGCCATCGAAAACGTCTTTCCCGAGCCCGTAACGCCCAACAGAACCTGGTGCGCATCACCATCGTGTACGCCGCGCACCATCTGGTCGATGGCCGCCGCCTGGTCGCCGCGCGGGCTGTAATCCACGCCCAGTTGGTAGTGACTCATTGCTTCTCACCCTAACACTTAGGGAAGCCAGCGCTCCTCGCGCCAGGCCATATCCCAGAATAAATACTCATAGCGGGCCGACAACGTGAAGATCTCCTTGGCCCGCTCCCGCTCGGCCGCCGTTACCGCCTGCGCTGCCCGATTCGTTACGCCCAGCACGCGCTCCACGGTCTTGCCGTACTCCGGCCCCGCATACTGCGATATCCAACGCTGGTAGGCCTTGTCTTTCGATCCCCGCCGCGCCAGTACCTTGCCCACCTCCCAATAAATCCAGTAGCACGGCAACAGCGCCGCCATACCTTCCAGAAACGTGCCCTGGCGGCACATCAGTTGCATGTGGTTGGTATAAGCGTAGTTCACCGGAGCCATAGTGACGCGGCGAGCCTGCTCCGGCGTTACACCGAAACCGGAGAGGATCTCCGCATGCATCGCCTTTTCCACCGCCACGGCTTCGTCGGCGTCGCGACGCAGGTCGGACCCCCATTGCGCGTCCGGCGCTTTGTCAGCCAGGGCGCGCAAGGCACCCGCAAATGCGCCCAAATACAACGAATCCTGCAGCAAATAATATTGAAATTTCGACCGCGCCAGCGTCCCGTCCTGCAGGCCCAAAAGAAACGGATGGGCCAGCGTTTTGGTGTAGATTTCCTTCACGCCGTCCCACAATTCATCGGTGAACCGGCGCTCCAACGCCATCAGGACGAAAGCTCTTCTCCGCATTCGATAATCTCCCTTGCTTTCCGAAATACATCCAGCAACATGGGGCGCGTCAGGCGTCCTGTCGACGTGTTCTGCTGGCTGGGGTGATACGAACACAGCAGCACCGGCAACTCCGGCCCCAACCGGTGTACCGCACCGTGTCCAAATAGAAAGGCTCCCGCACGTTCGATCCGTCCCTGCTCCCGCAGAATCGCCAGATACGTGTCAAAGGCGATCCGCCCCAGCACCACCACCACCCGCACCTGCGACAGCAGCGCCAGTTCCCGCTCCAGATATGGCCGGCACGCCCGCAGCTCTTCCGGCAACGGCTTGTTGTCCGGCGGCGCGCATCGGCCAGACGCCGTAATGTAGGCATCGTGCAGCGCCAAGCCATCGTCACGCCACGAACTGGTGGGCTGCGAAGCATACCCCGCTTCGTACAGCACACTGTACAGAAAATCGCCGGAACTATCGCCGGTGAACATCCGACCCGTGCGATTGGCTCCATGCGCGCCCGGCGCCAAACCGAGAATCAGCAACCGCGCCGCCGGGTCACCGAACGCCGGCACAGGCTTGCCCCAATACTCCTGGTCCCGATAGGCGCGCCGCTTCACCCGCGCCACTTCCCGGCAATGCGCCACCAGCCGCGGGCACTGCTCACAAGCCACAATCTCCCGCGCCAGCGCGGCGAGCTTACTGGACTCCTTCAAAGAGCCCCGCGGCCCCCTGCCCGCCCCCGACGCACATCGTCACCACACCATAACGCGCCTTCGCCCGCCGCATCTGGTTCGCCAGCGTGCCCACCATCCGCGACCCCGTCATCCCGAACGGATGCCCAATCGCAATAGACCCGCCATTCACGTTCAGTTTCTCCGGATCCAGCCCCAACTTGTCGCGGCAATACACCACCTGCACCGCGAACGCCTCGTTCAATTCCCACACGTCAATATCGTCGATGCGTAGACCCTGCCGCCGCAGCAGCTTCGGCACCGCGTACACCGGCCCGATCCCCATCTCATCCGGCTCACAACCGGCCACCGCAAAACCGCGATACAGCAGCTTGTACGGCACCCCCAACGCCTCCGCCCGCGACCGCGACATCAGCAGCGTCGCCGACGCCCCGTCCGACAACTGCGACGAATTCCCCGCCGTCACCGTGCCCTGCCCGCTCTGCGGATCAAAGTGCGGCGGCAGTTTCAACAAGCCTTCCAGCGTGGTATCCGGACGGTTGCATTCGTCCCCTTCCACCCGCGCCTGTTCTTCCCTAACCGCCTCGCCGGTCTTCTTATCCAGCACCGCCCGCGTCACTTCCACCGGCGCAATCTCCCCGCCGAAGAAGCCCGCCTGCTGCGCCCGCGCCGTCCGTTGCTGGCTCAGTAGCGAATACTCATCCTGCGCCTGCCGGCTGATTCCGTAGCGCTTCGCCACCACCTCCGCCGTCACCCCCATCACCATGTAGATGCCCGGCTTGGCAGCCTCCACCGCCGGATGCCGGTTTGCATCGCGCGGCGTCATCGTGATGCTCTCCACGCCCCCGCCGATCGCCACCTCGGCACCTTCCTGCACAATCTGGTGCGCCGCCATTGCCACCGATTGCAACCCCGACGAACAGAAGCGATTCACCGTCGTCGCCGCCACCGTTACCGGCAACCCCGCCAGCACCGCCGCCACCCGCGCGATGTTCACGCCCTGCGGCCCGTGCGGCTGCCCGCACCCGGCAATCACATCCTCCACCTCGGCCGGATCTACCTGCGGATGGCGCCGCAGCACCTCGCGGATGCAGTGGGCCAGCAGATCGGCCGGATGCGTGCGATTGAACGAGCCGCGATGGCTTTTGGCTAACGGTGTTCGGACACTATCGACAATGACAGCTTCGCGCATGGATCTTTTTATTATCCGCTGCCACGCTCATACGATGCCCGCGTGAAACATCGGCCCACCCCGCCAGGCCGGAAATCCATACCCGTTGATGTAAATGATGTCGATATCCACCGGACGCAACGCGATGCCTTCTTCGAGTATTCGCTTACCCTCGTTCACCAGCGCCGCCAGCAGCCGCTCGCGGATCTCCTCCGCCCCAATTTCCCGAGGCGTAATCCCCAGTTCCGCCCGC
The DNA here is from genome assembly GCA_016789745.1 of Bryobacterales bacterium. GTDB lineage: Bacteria > Acidobacteriota > Terriglobia > Bryobacterales > Bryobacteraceae > CADEFT01. The sequence continues at coordinate 20,537 of JAEUQF010000211.1, read as the reverse complement.
ACCTCTGCGATCAGCGCCTCCACGTCGGGATCCACCGAAGCGCGCCGTTGCTCATCGTACTTGTACCACCCCGTGCGCGTCTTCTGCCCATAGCGCCCGCGTTCGCACAGTGCATCTTCCATCCGCGGCTTGCGCGCCCGCGGATCCTCCAGATGCCGGTACTCCTTGCGAATCCGCCAGCCCACATCCAACCCCGCCAAGTCGCCCACCGCCAGCGGACCCATCGCCAGGCCGAACTCCGTCATGGCTCCGTCCACGTCCGCCACCCGCGCGCCTTCTTCCACCAGGAACTGCGCCTCCCGGCGATAGGGATGAAACATCCGGTTCCCGACGAAGCCGCGGCAGTTGCCCACCAGCACGCCAATCTTGCCCAGCGTCCGCGCCAGCGCCATCGAAGTCGCAATCACCGTCTTCGACGTCGCCTTCCCTCGCACAATCTCCAGCAACCGCATCACGTTCGCGGGACTGAAGAAATGATGGCCAATCACCATCTCCGGCCGGCCCGTCGCCGCCGCAATCTCATCGATACTCAGCGTCGACGTGTTCGTTGCCAGCACGCAGTCTGCCTTCGCCACGGCGTCGATCTCGGCAAACACCTGCTTCTTCAACGCCATGCCTTCAAACACGGCCTCAATGATGATGTCGGCCTCCTCGAAGCCTTCATAGGACACCTGCGGGCTGATGCGCGCCAGCCGCTCGTCCATTGCCTGTTGCGAAAACCGCCCCTTGGCGACAGACGCCGCGTAGTTGGCTCGAATCGACGCCATGCCGCGGTCCAGCGCCTCTGCCGTCGCGTCCTTCAGCCGCACCGCGATGCCTGCATTCGCATACGTCATCGCAATCCCCGCACCCATCGTCCCGGCGCCGATGACCGCCGCCTGCTTTACGGAGAGCACCGGCGTGTCCTTCGGCACATCGGGAATCTTCGCCACCGTGCGCTCGCCGAAGAACACATGGATCAGCGCCTTCGACTGTTTGGAAAACAGCCGCTCTTCAAACAGCCGCGCCTCTTCGCGAAGGCCTTCGGCAAACGGCAGTCGCGTCGCCGCTTCCACCGCCGCTATCGCCGCCAGCGGAGCCTCCAACCCACGCTGCCGCTTGGCCGCCGCCTCCCGCGCCGCCTGGAACAACGGCGCATTCTGCTCCGCGGTCCCCAGCTTCCCGTCGCGATCCCGCACGCGCCGCACCGGCTGACAGGCCACCTCGCGCGCAAACGCCACCGCCCCTTCCAGCAGATCGCCGTCGATCACCCGGTCAATCAGCCCGGCCTCACAGGCCACCGGCACCTTCACCGGATCCCCAAACTGGCACATCCGGAGCGCCATCTCCACACCTACCAACCGCGGCAATCGCTGCGTGCCGCCCGCGCCCGGAATAATGCCCAGCCTCACTTCCGGCTGTCCCACCTGCGCACTGGCCACCGCCACCCGGTACGCGCAAGCCATCGCCACTTCAAGCCCGCCGCCGAATGCCTGCCCGTGGATGGCCGCAATCACCGGCTTGGCGCTGTCTTCCAACACCGCCAGCAGCGGATGCAGCCCCTCGCCGCGCTGCTTCTCGCCCGAGGTGATCTTGCCGAACTCGTTGATGTCCGCCCCTGCAATAAAGGACCGCCCGGCGCCAATCAGCACCACCGCCGTCACGGCATCATCGGCGCCCGCCTGCCGCACGCACGCCGCAATCCCCTCCGGCACACCCGGACTCAGCGCGTTCACCGGTGGATTGTCAATCGTGACCACCGCCACGCCATCGCGCAGCGCGTAGCGCACCAGTTCAGACATGAAACACTTGTTCCAATTGCCCGGCCGCCCACGCCAGGTCTTCGTCCGAAATCACCAGCGGCGGTGCCAAGCGGATCACCGTGCTGTGCGTCTCCTTGCACAGCAGGCCCAACTCCATCAGCCGCTCGCAATACGGACGCGCCGCCGTGTGCAGTTCGATACCAATCAGCAGCCCGCGTCCGCGAATCTCCTTGATGGCCGGATTCTGCAAAGCCTGCAACTTGCCCAGCAGCCACGCCCCAGCCACTGCCGACCGTTCGCACAGCTTCTCTTCCCGAATCACCTGCAGCGCCGTCCGCGCCACCGCACACGCCAGCGGATTCCCCCCATACGTGCTGCCATGGCTGCCCGGCTCGAACAATCCCAGTACACCCTTCTTCGATACCACGGCCGAAACCGGATAAAATCCGCCCGACAAAGCCTTGCCCAGAATGAACGCGTCCGGCTGCACGTCTTCGGCCCAGCAGGCGAACATCTGGCCCGTACGCCCCAGCGCCGTCTGGATCTCATCGGCCAGCAGCAGCACGTTGTGTTTGGTGCAAAGCTCGCGCACCTGCCGCAGATAGCCCGCCGGCGGAATCAAAATGCCCGCCTCGCACTGGATCGGCTCTACCAGGAAAGCGCAGGTGTTCGGCGTGATGGCCGCCTCCAGCGCCGCCGCGTCGCCATACGGGATGCTCACAAATCCCGGCGTAAATGGCCCGAAGCCATCGCGATAGGCGGGCTCGGATGAAAAGCCCGCAATGGTCGTCGTACGCCCGTGAAAGTTGTTCTCGCAAACGATGATTTCGGCTTGGTCCGCCGCAATCCCCTTCACACGGTAACCCCAGCGCCGCGCCGCCTTGATGGCCGTCTCCACCGCCTCGGCCCCGGTGTTCATGGGCAGCACCATCTCCATGCGGCACATCGTCGCCAGTTCTTCGCAGAACAGCGGCAGCTGGTCATTACGAAACGCCCGCGAGGTCAGCGTCACGCGCTCGGCCTGATGCCGCATCGTTTCCAGGATGCGGGGGTGGCAGTGGCCCTGGTTCACCGCTGAGTACGAACTCAGGCAGTCCATATACCGCCGCCCCTCCACGTCATACACCCAGACGCCGGACGCGCGCTCCACCACCACGTCTAAAGGGTGGTAATTGTGCGCCCCCCAACGCTCTTCGGTCTGGATCAACTGTTCGGCAATGGAAACGGTGTTGCTTGAGGACATGCTAAGCAGTCCAGTTTCTTACGCCGGACCTGCCGTTGACAACTCACCGGTGATTTCCTGAGTCATCCCAACCCTCTTTCGCGCTAGCCGCGATAGAACCCGCCATGCAGATCCAAACCGGGCGATACATCCTGGAACGCGAACTCGGCCGTGGAGCCGCGGGCATCGTTTACCTCGCCAGGGACACCGTCATCGGCAGGCAGGTGGCCATTAAACGGCTTACCCTCTCCGGCGGTGATTCCCATCAACTCCTGGCCGAGGCGCGCCTGGCCGGCACCCTATCGCATCGCAACATTATCTGCGTGTATGATGCGGCCCTCACCACCGACGGCGCGTACATCGCGATGGAGTATGTTGCCGGCCGGGACTTGGGTACGGTCATGCAGGACCAGCCGCTCCCTCTGGACAACAAGCTGCGGCTGCTCGACGGCATTGCCGCCGCCCTCGATCACGCCCACCAGCGCGGCATCGTGCATCGCGACATCAAGCCCGCGAACATCCTCGTGTCATTGGCAGGGGAAGCCAAGATCGGCGACTTCGGCGTTGCGACCGCGATCCACGAACCGGACGCCGGCACCCACCGGGAAGCCGGCACACCCGGCTATCTGGCACCCGAACAACTGACCAGCGCCCCCGTTACGCCGCAAACCGACCAGTATGCGCTGGCGCTGGTGGCGTATGAATGGCTGAGCGGCGCCAGACCCTTCGCGGATGCCTCCCTGCCGGCACTGCTGCACCGTACCCTGCACATGCCGCCCACCCCTATCAGCCAGCAGAACACCCAACTCAGCACCGCTTTCGATCCCGTCTTTTCGAAGGCGCTGGCCAAGACGCCGCACCAGCGCTTCCCCTCCTGCGCCGCCTTCCTCGCCGCGCTCCGTCAAGCCGCCGCCCAGCCCGTGGTTCGCAACGAGGTCGGCAGCGAGCAGTGGCTCGCCGGCGAGCGCTTCGTCGAGTGCCGTTTTCCCGCCGGCGGCAAAGAACCCTACTACGCCCGCGATTGGAAGGGGCAGGTGGAACTGACACCGCTCGCCTTTGTACGAAGCGGCAAGTTCACCCTTACCAGCCTTGCCGTCCTGGTGACCACTCCTCTGCTCTTCCCCTTTGTCTTTCTGGCCGTCGAACCGTGGCTTGGAAAGTGGGCGATTCCACTGCTGATGGCCCTGGGCGCTTTGGCCACATGGCCGCTGCACCGGTATACGTCGGGCAACCGCAGTATGGCGGTGCTGGCGCTCGCGCATGCAATCTCGGCAGGCATCCTCCTTGCCGCCTCGGCCCAGTTCTCCTGGTCGCTGGCTGCTGCCGGACCCGGCTGGCTCCTGTGGAGCTTTTCCACCTTCATCCGGGCGGCGAACGTACCCTATTGCGAACCCTGCAACCACCCCTATAAAGACGCGGTGGTAGCCGAGCTGCACACCACGCCCGCCGGCATGCTCTATCTGCTGCGCAAAGGACATCTCCCGAACGCCACGCTCGCCGATTGGGTGGATGGTAACGCCTTCCCCGGTCTCAGCCGAATCCAGTTGTCCCTCCGTCACACCTCGTGTCCCCGTTGCGGCAGCGGCATACTCTATCACCAGCACACCGCCGGCGAGGCCACCGCTTGCTGGTACGCCGAGCCCTGGCGGAAAAACGAAGTCGACATGGGCCGCCGAACCGATGCCATTGACTTGGTCGACATTCCCAGGTTGGTCCAAGCCGATGGCGTGGCCGCCAAGTCATCCACTCAAATGGGTTGGAAGAGCCGGGCGGTTACCGTCATGCTCACGATGGCGATAGGCCTCCAGTTCCTCACTGCAATCTTGCGGCTGGTCCGCAACAACTGGCATCCTGCCGCCCCAACGGTTGCAACGCCCCATGCGACGCCTTCTAACCAACCGCCGCCTGTCCCGGCGCCCCCCGCGCCCGATCCCCTCGAACTGACTCCCCGCTTCCTCGACATCACCTATTCCGCCGATGCCTCGCCGCTACACTTCGTCATCGCACAGTCAGGCGCCATTCACACCGTTGCCCTGGAGCCGCAAGGTCTCGCCTGGATCCACGTGGCCAACTGGACCCCGCGCGTCGTCCGGCTCCAGATCCACGACCCCGGCGACTCCGGCATCCACACCGCCACCCTGCGCATCAACGGCACGCGCGTCCCCATCCGCCTCCGCGTGCCCTTAAAAATTCTCTGATACAGCCGGTGCCCCACCTACACCTGTCCATGTGCGGCAAGAACCGCGCGGAAGGAGAGGATGCAGAAGTGGGAATCGTCGGAGCCTGTATCTTTGCTGGGAACAACACCAAGTGGCGCGGCAACGCCTACCGCGTCAACGGCCAACTCATCGGCTACGAAAAACTGAATGAGAAACTCAATCCGGTCCGCGCCGACGTGCCCGGGCGCAAGGACCTCACGTGCTACACCATCAAGCCCCTGGATCCCTCCAAGCCGGAGCTGAAAGTCGTCAGCCTGATTCCGGATAAGATCGGCGCGACACCGGTGGACACCTGGACGCCCGGCAACGTAACCGTGCCGATGCCCGGAAAGATGGTCTTTGAATTCAAGGTAACCGCCGACGGAGCCTGGGCCACGCGAAAAGACTCCACCGGCGTCTTTGAAGCCGCCGCCAACGGTCTGAAATCCGGCTACCCCGGCACCCAGGCCCTGGAGTTCGCCAACGTGCACGATGATGCCGTCGATGGCGGCGAGAAGTCCGACTCCCGCCGCAACTTCATGGAACAAGTGGGCAAGCTCAACAGTAACCTCGACTTCTTCGCCTACGCCGGACACGGCAATGGCGGCTCGCTCGGCTCGGCCTGCCTTTCCCCTAAAAACCCGGAGTACCAGAAGTTCATCGAAAAGCTGATCAAGGTGCTGCGCCCGGACGGCACCATCATCTTCTATGCCTGCCTCACCGGCGTTCCCAGCGGCTTTGCCGAGGCGGTCTCCCGCCGGCTACCCAACGTCACCATATTCGCCCACCTTTCCAAGGGACACGGCCAGACTAACCCGGAAAAGGTGCGCATCCGCAACGGCGCCCGCGATACCTTCGCCGACCTGCTCGGCAATGACGACTACCTGCGCTGGACTACGGCCATCAAGAGCGGCGGAGACCTCTGGCGCCGCTACCCCTTCATGACCGTCGAGGAGATTAAGGCCGAAGTCCAGGGCTACAAGATGGCCGAGATCCCGAAATGGAAGAAGAAGGCCGCCTAGACGGGCGCCGCCACAAGCCGCCGGGGCGCGTGGGCCAGTTCCCATCTACGCCCCCTCTACCCCATAGTCTATCCACGCGGTTGACAACCCCCACACACTCGGCTATAGTGCTGAAGTACTGATCTTTCAAGGGCTTGTCGGTACCAGGGGCTGCATGATTCTCATCCCTCGCCGGAAAATTTGGGACCTGGTCGTCGATGCTTTCCGGAGCAGATAGCGCGCTTAGCTTGGAGTTCTGGCCATGGCCAATCAACCAGAGGATCAACTCGAACAACCGTATGGTGGGTCGGAGGACGAGTATGAGCAAATGCTTGATGACTACTCGCATTTTGCTGCACCGGCCGACGGCGAGGTTCTACAAGGCCATGTTTTAACGGTCACCGAGAAGGAAGTCATCATTGACTTCGGATACAAATCCGAAGGCATCGTGCCGCTCTCGGAATTTACCCTGCCCGACGGCACCATCACCGTCAAACGTGGCGACTCCATCGACGTCATGGTCGACCGCCATGCGCCGCATGTCGAAGGCTACGTCACGCTGTCGCATGACCGCGCCGTTCGCCTGCGCAGTTGGGACACCCTCGAAAAAGCTTTCCAGGAAAACCTGCTCATCTCCGGCCGCGTGCTCGGACGCATCAAGGGCGGCTTGCTGGTGGATGTCGGCGCCAAGGCCTTCATGCCCGGCTCGCAGGTGGACGTCCGTCCCATCCACAACTTCGATTCCCTCATCGGCCAGGACATCGCCGTCAAGATCGTCAAGCTGAACCGCCGCCGCGGCAACGTCGTCGTCTCGCGCAAATCAGCGCTCGAAGAGGATCTCGCCAGCCGAAAAGAACAAGCGCTCGGCGTCATTGAAGAGAACGCGGTCATAACCGGCGTGGTCAAAAACCTCACCGACTACGGCGCCTTCATTGACCTCGGCGGCATCGACGGTCTCCTGCACGTCAGCGACATGAGTTTCGGCCGCGTCGGCCACCCCGCCGAACTGCTCCACGTCGGCGATTCCATCAGCGTCAAGGTTCTCAAGTTCGACAAGGATAAGGAGCGCATTTCGCTCGGCCTGAAACAACTCCAGGCTGACCCGTGGGAATCCGTAATCGAACGCTATCCCATCGGCCTGCGCGTCATCGGCCGCGTCGTCAGCATCACCGATTACGGCGCCTTCGTCGAACTCGAAGCCGGCGTCGAAGGCCTCATCCACATCACCGAAATGACCTGGTCGCGCCGCCTCAAGCATCCTTCGAAAGTGGTCAAGGTTGGCGACACGGTGGAAGTGGTGGTGCTCGAAGTGAAGCCCGGCGAAAAGCGCGTCTCGCTCGGCATCAAGCAACTCGAAGCCGACCCCTGGACTACCGTTGAGTCCCGCTACAGCATCGGCTCGGTGGTAGAAGGACGCGTCCGCAAGCTCACCGATTTCGGCGCCTTCATCGAAATTGAAGAAGGCATCGACGGCCTGGTCCACATCTCGGACCTCAGCTGGACCAAGCGCATCAAGCATCCTTCCGAAATGTTGAAAAAGGGCCAGGTGGTGCAGGCCGTTATCCTCAACATCGATGGCCGCAATCGCCGCCTGTCTCTCGGCGTCAAACAATTGCAGCCCGATGCCTGGGAGACGTTCTTTCGCTCGCACCAGGTTGGCGACATCCTGCGCGGCCGCGTCTGCCGTGCCTCCAGTTTCGGCGTGTTCGTCGAACTCGCACCGGGCGTCGAGGGGCTTTGCCATAACTCCGAGATCCCCGGCACACGCGGAAACCGGGAAGACCCCGCACTCCCCATCGGCGAAGAGGCTGACTTCAAGATCATCAAGATGAATGAAGCGGAAAAGAAGATCGGGTTGAGTGTGCGTGCCGTCAGTGAAGACGAAGAGCGGACCCGGCTGGAGGACTACCAGCGTCAGGCCACGGCAGCGACGATGACCATCGAAGAGGTCATGCACCTGAAAGGTCAGGGCGATAGTTAAGTTGATTGCTGAACATACTGGTCGTCATAAAACAAAATTGAGCATCATCAGAGGACAAGAAGAATGACGAAAGCGGATCTGATCGAAGAAGTCGCGCGTGTTGTGGAAATGACTCGTAAGGACTCGGAAGTCATTGTCGAGGCGATCTTTGACAGCGTCGTGCGCTCCCTGCGCACCGGTGACAAGATCGAAATTCGCGGCTTTGGCAGTTTCCGCACCCGCCAGCGCCAGGCACGCGTTGGCAGGAATCCGAAAACCGGCTCCCGCGTCGAAGTGCCGTCCAAGCGCATCCCCTACTTCAAGCCCAGCAAGGAACTGAAAGATCTCGTCAACAAGAACAGCGGCGTCATTGCCGACGATGGCGATGATGACGATGATGATGGTGACGACGATTAAACTCGATGGATCACCTGTGGAGCCCGTGGCGATACCGCTACGTGACCAGTGCGGAACCAAAGCAGGGTTGCGTGTTCTGCCGCAAGCCGGCTGAAAATCAGGACCAGGATAACTTCATTCTGCATCGCGGCACGCATTGCTACGTGCTGCTGAATCTCTATCCCTACACCACCGGACATCTGATGGTGGTTCCCTATGCGCATGTCTCCACGCTCGAGGAAGCCAGCGAAGAGGCCAGCGCCGAGATGATGCAGCTGACGCGCCATGCCTCCCGAATCCTGCGTGCCACCTATAAACCGGATGGCATGAACCTCGGTATGAATCTCGGCACCTGCGCCGGAGCCGGCATCGCCCAGCACATCCACATGCATGTGCTGCCGCGCTGGACCGGCGATGCCAACTTTCTATCCACAGTCGGCGAAACCCGCGTCATGCCCGAAGAACTACCCGTCACCTGGGAGAAGTTGCGGACGGGCTTCGCCTCTCTTTTGTAGCGATGGTCAGACCTCGGCTCCCCGATCCGGTCTCGATTCTCCTACCCGTCTGCGATGAGGTGGAAGGCATCGAGAGCGTGCTGGCCGAACTCGTCGAGGTGGTGTTCCGCCATCTGCCGGAAGGCTCCGAGTTCCTCATCGAAGAAAGTGGCAGCAAGGACGGCACCAAGGAACTGTTGCAGCACCTGCAGCAGCGCTGGCCGTTTCTCAACGTGGTTTACAACGAACGCAGAGAAGGCTTTGGCGCCGCGGCCCGCGCGCTATATCGCCGGGCCTGCTGCCCTTGGGTATTTTTCAGCGACTCCGACGGCCAGTGCGTCGCCAGCGAGTTCTGGCGCCTGGCCGCAGCCATGGAAAGTAACGACTTTGTCCTCGGCGTGAAGCGCATCCGCTATGACCCGGCCATCCGCCGCGCCACCAGCCGCGTGTTCAACGGCATCGCCCGGGCGCTCTTCGCGGTACCCGGGCAGGACATCAACTTCGGCTTCCGTCTGGCGCGCCGCGCCGCCGTCCTCGACTGCCTGGAACGCTGTGGCGACCTGCCGACTCTACTGAACGCCGAAGTGACGATCTATGCGCACAGCCTGGGTTACCGCATCCAGCCGGTTCGCGTGCACCATCGCCCGCGCATCTTCGGCTTGAGCCGCGGGTTGACGCCCGGCTCGGTGCCGGCCAATTCCTGGAAGGCCTTCACCGGGCTGCTGCGCATTCGCCGGAAGCTGGCGAGCCGGTCATGATGAGCGCCGCCGCACTGCTGCTGCAATTGCTCCTGGCCGTGGCACTGGGCGAGGCGCTGGGCTACTGGCTATTCCGCACTTCCCTGCTCCGGGCGCGACTGCCGGAGGTGGCGGTGCTGGTCGGGGTGCCAGGTTGGGCGGTTTTCGGGTACGTGGCGCTAGCGATGAGCCTGAGCGCGCGGGCCGTGCTACCGGCGGTGTTGGTGACGGCGCTTGGCCTATATCTGTACCGGCCCGGCACGATGCCGGAGTTGCCGGGTGTGCTCGCTGCGTATCGCCAACGGCGTGGCGCATCGCGGCTGTTGCAGTTGGCGCTGGCTATGGTGGCGATCGGCGTGTTGGTGCTGGCGGTGCTGGTGCCGGCAAGCGCCACGGCGGTGTCGGTCGCCGTCTACGACTTCCCGCTGCGCGACCCGCAATCGCCAAAACGCTATCTGATCGGCCCGCTGGGCTGCGACGTCCTGCCCGGGGCGATACTGGCCTGGTTGCCGTACGTGGCGTCTTCGTCCGCGTTGCCCTCGGTATTGCTGGGGCCGCTGGCGTGGCTGCAGGCTGGCGTCTGGATTGCATCCGGATACCCACTGGCGGCGGCGTTGGCGGTGACCGCTGCGGCAGCCTCGCGGACCGATATCTCGCTGCTTGGCATTGTGGCACTGCTGGTCTACGCCGCGGTTCGCCGCAGCCGCACCATCGCCGCAATCGCCACCCTGGGGCTTGCGACAATCGCGATCATTCATGTTTCGGTCCTGCGCGGTGAAGCGGAACAGAACCCGGATCTGGCGTGGCTGCGGCGCTCGTTCGCAAGCGCGTTCGCCCGTGAGCAGCGGCCTTCCGCCGAAGCCCAAGCCGCGCAATCCTGGATTGCCGGCCACCTCCCGCTCACGGCTCGCGTTGCCGCCTTCGACCCGAGGAGCGGCACCTGGCACGCATCCCTGGATCGGCCCGGCAACACCGTGACGGCCGAACCCACACCCGCGCCGCCTGGCTATCTGCCAATCAACAGAGCCGAGCCACCGCTGCCCCCCACGATGTTGACCGGCATCTGGGCGAACGACTACATTCTGCTGCCCGCTGGCCGCGAAAGCATCGACAGCGGCATCGCCAAGTGCGGGGCTCCGGAGACCTGGCGGGGCACCACCCTTGTCCTCCGCGAAGTCACTAACGAATGCCGGCACCGGCTGTTCACCGCCGAGGTGGGTCACGCCATCGATATGGCGGACCGCCGCGCCCGCCTGCCGGAGGCATTACGATTGGCGGGCGATCCGGCGAAGTTGCCCGCGGACCTGCTGGCCGTGGTGGTGATCGACAAGCCTATCCACATGTTCCAACTGCGCGCGGCCGTCGAAAAACTCTGGTACGCCGGACGCTTGGAAGAGGCGCGCCACGCCTTGGAACCCGTGCTCCGCGAACGCCCCGAGTTGCCGGAAGCGCAATACAGCATGGGCTATACCCTTCACGTCAGCGGCAAACCGGCCCAGGCCATCCCGCACTACAGCCAGGCGTTGCAATTGAAGTATGACGAGTTCTGGGTGCGCTTCAACCGCGGCACCGCGTTGGCCCTGGTTGGAAAACAGGACCAGGCTCGCCTGGACCTGCGGCGCGCGGTCGAATTGAACCCCACCCACGAAGCATCGAAGGAGCTATTGGCGAAGCTCGGCGCCCGCTGAGCCCGGCGTTCACTTCCGCCGTGTGAGATCGACCGTTTGCGGAAACCCGGGAAACTGGTCTCCCTTCTGCGGCTGGCGTGCATCGAAATCGTAGCGCCACGTCTCGATCTCGGCCGTCTTGGTAGCGAGGTGGAAACGGACAATGCCGTGGCCGGAGCCCTTCTTGTGGGCCAGGGTTTCCGGATGGGTGCGATTACGAGGCAGCAGGTTGCTGCCTCGCTCCGGATTGGCGATGCCCAGCACCGTCATCCGGTTGCCGAATGAGTCAAAGTAGTGCCCGCCGGGCTTCTCCTCTTCCGGCCACCAGGCGCGCGGGAACCCGTTCGCGGTTCCCGGAACCATGAAGGCATAGGGCCCATCGTCCCACTCGTCGATTCCATGGCGCACGAGCGCGCCCAGATGCTGGTCGCCATGGATCATCAGCGGATTGGCATCGCGAACGGCGACGAGCGCACGCCGGCGTCCGGACTGCGGCCACGCTCCGGAATCGAGATCAAAGCGGTTGGGGTTCAGAGCGGGACCCGCGTGCGTCGTGACCTTGCACAGAATGGTCTGGCTGAGAACAACCTTCATGGCCGCCGGCCGCTGGCTGGCCCAACGTTGGAGAAAGGCCTCCTGCCTTGAGCCCAGCATCTCGGCCCCGGGAACATCCAGAGCCTCGGCGCTGCCCGGGACTCCCTGGGGGAAGGCGGACTCAGGCCCTGTCTTGAACTTGCGGTCTTCGAGAATCGCGAAGCTTACGCCGCCATAGTCGAGTTCGGTGAAGTAAACAGTGATTCCCTGTTCAACCGGAGCGGGGTCGACTGGATCGGGGAGATGGGCACACTGGGTGCGCTGGACGGCGTTGACCCATTCGGGAGGCTCGACGTAGCCCCCATAAACGAAGCCTTTCTCGCGGCCTGGCGGGATCTTGCGCCCGCCTTGTCCCCAGATATTGCCCTGGAACACATCGTGATCATCCGGAATCACAATGGCCGGACGATCGCGCAGCAGTTCGCGCCAGGTCCAGCCGAACTGCCAGAACTTGCGCAGGTAGTCGAGCATGGCCAGCGAGGCAGGTTCACGAACGAAACCGAAGCCGCCGTAGCCTTCATAGATCTGGTCGCCGGCGAAGAAGAGCAGGTCGGGGTCCTGCACGCGGACGTTGGCGGTGAGTCGCGGAAGAGGGAAGGCGTAGCCATTGTCACAGGAGAACACGCCGAGTTTGAGCGTGTCACCCGCGGGCTCCTGGCGGATGGTGCCGGACCACTCATGAAGGGCATTTTGCCAGCGGTAGAGCACGCGGTAGCCGGCGGCTTTTGTCGCGTCCCACTTGTCGAGGCGAAAGGTAGCGGTGCGAGAGAGCGAGTCGATGGGAGCGCTGGCGGCACGCTGCCACCGGTTGCCCCGGCGGATTTCGAGTTGGGCCTGCTGCGCATCGGCGGGCCCCATCGGCGGAAACAGGGCCGTCAACTTGAGAACACCGCGGCTTAGCGTGTACTGCGTCCAGAGGATCGGCCCGAAGGTCTGCTCGGGGTGGTGGGCGAGCAGCGTACCTTCCACAGACCAGGAGCGGAAGCGCCACGTAATACCCTTCGGCGCCGCCTCGGGCGCGCCCGCCAGCAGCGCGACATTTCCGTTCAGTCGGTCGCGGGTAAGTCTGCGGCGCACGCTCACGGCGCCAGCTCGCAGCTCGGCCTGCCCGTCGGAGGTGACATGAAACTGTAGGGAGAACTCGCCGGCTAGCGGAACGGTGCTATCGCTCTCGTGTCCATCCAGCACCAGCGTGCCGTCGGCGCGAACATAGGCATCGATCCACTGATTGGCGGAGATGAGCGCGTGACGATAGTTGTCGAGCAGGCCTCGAATGCCGATGCGGAATCCCGCGTAGGTCTGCGCGGCCTCAGCCGGTGGTGTGATCTTCACCGAAAGGGTAAGGGATCCGGTGCGGTTTGGCTCCACCTGGTGGGTAAGCAGATGGAGTGTGCGGTTGGAAGCAGCCTGGGCGGCTACCGCACCATTTTCCATCCGCCAGTCCTGCAGCGGATTGGCCCAGTACTCCGGACCAATCCAAGGCCGCGATCCGCTCCAGCGCCTTGCAAACAGAGCAGCAGGGGCGGTGGCGGCCGCCGCGACGAAGGCCCGTCTTGTGAGTGCCATAGGTTCAGAATTCGTAGCGCAACGCCAATTGAAACACACGCGGAGATCCGGCACCGGTGATGCGGCCAACGGCCGGGGCAAGCAGGTTGCCGTTCGGATTATTCAGATTGGTTTTATTGAGGGCGTTGAACGATTCGGCGCGGAAACGGACACGGTGCGTCTCGGTGATCGGGAAGGTCTTGACCAAGCCAAGGTCGATGATAGCCTCGCCAGGCCCTTCGATGATGTTGCGTCCAGCATTGCCGAGGGTTCCGGTAGCATTCTGGGCGAATGCGGCGGGGTTGAAGTAGCGTGCGACGAGTTCCCCACGCGGCCTGCTGGTATCCAGGCGGGGATCGCCAATTAGGTTCGGCCGGTCCTGGTTGATTCCAGTTGCCGAGTTATCGCGGCCGCTGACCGGGTTGAACCAGAGGCCGCTTTCGATGGAGACAATGCCATTCAGTTCCCATCCGTCAAGCACGAAGCGTGCCGCACGGTTGGACCGGAAACGGGGCATCGCCCAGATGAAGCTGCCGACGAAACGGTGGTCGATGTTGTTGTCGGAAATCGCCTTCTCGCGCCGGAAGTCAGCCCCGTCCTGGGGATTGCCAAGGTTGTCGATATTGCGCGCCCAGGTGTAGCTGGCCATCACGGTAAAGCCCGCGCTGAGACGCCGGTTCAACGACAACTGAAGGGAGTTATAGGTGAAGTTGCCTTCGGAACTCGACAGGCCGATGGCGGCGAAGTCCGGATTCACGCGCCGCTGTTGGAGGTTGCCAGTGCGGCCGAAAACGCCGGGATTCACCTGCCGCGTGGTTTCGAGCCGGTTGCCCTTGCTGCCGACGTAGGCGGCGGTAACGATCCAGCTTTGCGCGAACTGCCGCTGGAGGCTGAAGTTCCACTGTTGGATCATCGCATTGCGGAAGTTCAGGTCCCAGCCGCCGGTGCTGACCGGGCGGACGAACTGGAACGCGGCACGCTGCTCGCTGGTGGTGGGAGGATCAAACGGAAAAGGATTGCCGCCGATGGTGCTGTAGGGATTGGCCATGCCGCCCGGAACCGGATTCAGGTTCGTGGATAGCACGAAGCCCGGGCCGCCGCCGCCGAGATTCTGCAGGGCGCGGGCGCCGTAGAAGATGCCATAGCCGCCACGCACACTGGACTTGCCGCTGCCGGTGGGGTCCAGCGCGAAGCCGAAGCGCGGCGACCAGTTGTTCCAGAGATTGCCGAAGCCATACTTCTTGGGTACGGCAGCATCTTGGCCCCAGTAGACCAGGCCGAGCGGGGCGCGGGGAAAGTACTGGGATTGGGCACCGGGAACGTACATGGCGCCCGTGCCCCGGCGGTCGGGAGGCGGCAGGAAGGGATCCCAGCGCAAGCCGAGGTTGAGAGTGAGGCGGCGGGTCACTTTCCAATCGTCCTGCACGAAGGCGCTCATCTCCTTGCCCACGGGATAACTTTCCGCGCCGGAACTCTGCGCGATGGAGTCCGGCCGCCCGATCATGAAGTCGGCCATGGAATCGCCGGTAATCTGGCCTCGGAAGGCGATGGCCGGGTCGCCCTGAAACCGTTCGCGGCGGTCGACCTGGTCATAGCGCCACTCGCCGCCGATCTTGAGCAGATGGGCGCGGAAGGTGAGGGAGAGTTCGTTGCGCACATGATAGAAGTAGCGCTGCTGGTAGAGCGGGTGGCGCGTGAAGGCCTGCCAGTAGCCGATCACATTGGTGTCGGTGGCAGCTACGGTGTCTTCGCGGTGGGCTCGCACAATGCCGGAGCCGAAGTCGCGCCAGCCGACGTTTCCGGGCGTGATGGCCGACTGGTTGCGCTCGATGTTCTGAACGGTGAAGGTGAAGGCGTTCACCGCGCGTGGACTCAGGATCCAGGTATCGCCGGCCGTGCCATTCCAATTCTTATACGGGATGTTGGCGAGTAGATTCGGGATGGTCCCCACTGCCTGTTTAGTGGCGTTGTCGTTCCAGAGCAGGCGGAAGTTCAGGCGATGCGCCGTGGTGGGGAGATAGTCCACCTTGCCGACGATCTGGTCGTCATCGATGGACTGAGCGCTGACGCTGCTCAACTGGTTGCCCTCGCGGTTGGGCAGGGGAACGAACGTGTCGAGAAACTTGACGGCTGGTTGGTAGACGCGGGTGGCGGGGATGACAGCGCCGGGGAAATTGCCGCCATCGGGATCGCGAATCACACGCCCGAGAGCGGAGAAGTCGCCGCGGCGCATGGCGGGGGACGGGACAATGGCGCTGGTGGTGCCCGGGGCGCTGCGCTCGCGCGTTGCCTGGTAGGAGGCAAAGAAGAAGGCGCGGTCGCGGACGATGCGTCCACCGACGGTGCCGCCGTACTGGTTCCGCTTAAACGGAGGAACATCGACGGCAAAGAAGTCGCGGGCGTTCAGCTTCTCATTGCGCAAGTATTCGAATGCCGTGCCGTGGAAGGCGTTGGTGCCGGACTTGGTCACGGCGCTGACGAAGACGCCGGCGTTGCGCCCCTTGTCGGCGCCATAGCCGTTGGTCTCGATGGAGAACTCCTGCAGGGCATCGGGATTCGGAAACGGAGCCGGGGTATTGAAGAAGGGATCATGGTTGTCGCCGCCATCGAGGGCATAGTTGTTGCCGCGGAAGGCCGAGCCGTTCACCGAGATGGTCTCGTTCTGCTGCTGGTCGCGGCCCCCGCGGCGGCCGACCCCGGGCACCAGCAGTTGCAGCGACACCGCATTGCGGCCGTTGAGCGGCAGTTCGGCGATGCGTTTGGAGTCGATGACTTCGCCCAGGGTACCGGTGCGCGTTTCCACTTGGGCGGCCTGGGCCTGCACCTCGATGCGTTCGGTGAGTTGCCCCACCTGCAGGGCGAAGTCAACGCGCCGGTTCTCGCTGACCTGCAACAAGAGGCCTGTCTGGATGGACTCCTTGAAGCCGGGCGCGGTGGCCTTGACAGTGAACGTTCCAACGGGCAGTTGGACAAAGAGGAAGTCGCCCTGCGCGTCGGCGGCCGCGTTACGAACGGTGCCGGTTTCGACGTGCACGGCGGTGACCGAGGCGCCGGGAACCACGGCGCTGCCCGAGTCGTAAACCGTGCCCACGATGGTGGCGGTGCTTTGCGCCAGCAGGCTGCCGGTGGCAAGCAGTACTCCCGCAAGAATCCCAGTTACTCGCATGGCGAGCGAGTCTATCACATGGGCGCAGGGGGAACGAGGGTGTCCGATGTGCCGGCGTCGGGGCTCCAGACGTAGCCGCGGCGGGCGCGGACGGTGGCTTTGGGGTAGCGCTTCTTCGCAGCCTCACTGAGTTCGACCCGCACGGTGCGCTGTTGTTCGGCGGTGCCGGCGGGCAGCGGATAGAGGATGGTGTAGCGGCGGCGGACGCGTTCCATGAGTTCTTCGAAGGCGGCGCCGGGCTGGTCGGCGCGGATGGCCTCGCCCCCGGTGGCGTCCGTCAGCTTGGGCATGTCGATCGGCAGCGAGGATTCCTTGGACTTTGATTTCACCAGCAGCGCATGTACCACCACGTCGGCGGCCCAGAGTCGGCGCATGGCATCCTCATCGCGGAAGTAGTGTGGGGCTTTGCCGTCGGTGATCATGAGGACGGCGCGGCGGCGGGCGGTACGCTTTTCGGACTGGAAGGCGGCGGCCGATTCCTCGAGAGCGCGAATGATGTCGGTGCCGCCGGAGAAGTCCTGGGCGGCGATGACCTCCGAAGCAGTGCGGATTTTCGAGAGCTCTTCGGTGAACGGGACCACGAGGCTGAATTGGGAGGTGAAGCGGGCGAGAGCGACGCGGTCGCCTTCCTTCAACTGTTCGAGGGCCTTGCCGGTGACGCTGTTGACGGCCTTGATGGCATCGCGCATGCTGTCGCTGACGTCGAGCAGCAGGAGCAGGTCGAGCGGCTCCTGGTCGGCGGCGACGTAGTTGATGGGCTGCGGGGCACCCTGGTCATAGAGGACGAAGTCGTCCTTGGTGAGTCCGGGGACGGGGCGGCCGCCCTGCATGACCTGGGTATCGATGCGCACCAGGGAGACGCCGGTGCGGAACGTGACATCGGGCTCCTGCGCGGAGGCGGCCACCACCACGGCACCCAGCAATAAGAGGACTGCGATTCTCACCCTGCCTTCAGTGTACTGAGTCTTAGTCGTCGCGCAGAGCCTCCATGGGGTCGACCAGGGTGGCACGCCGGGCGGGCAGGTAACACGCCACGGCGGCCACAAGGCCCAGCAGCAACACGGCGGACGCAAAGGCCGGGGCGTCGTTGGCTGGGACACGGTAGAGCAGGGATTGGATGGCGCGGGCGGCGGCGAGGGAAGCGGCAACGCCGGCAGCCAAACCGATCAACGCGAGGCGGAAGCCCTGCCCGAAGATATTGCGTAGCACCTGGCGCGGCGTGGCTCCGAGCGCCAGACGCAGGCCGATCTCGCGGGTGCGCTGCGAGACGGCATAGCTCAGTACGCCATAGATGCCGATGCCGGCCAGCAGCAGCGCGAGCGCGGCAAAGGTGCCGAGCAGGGAGACCTGCTGTTTGCGGGTGGCAAGTTGGCGCTGCATCCACTCTTCGCCGGTGCGGACGTTGGAGACGGGCTGGATGCGGTCGACGGACCAGACGGCTTGGCGGACGGCGGGGAGTGCGGCCATGGGGTCTCCGGCAGTGCGGACGACGAGGAAGGGCACCTGACCATTGCCGGCGCTGCCGAATTGGAGGAACGGTACGTAGATAGCGGGTTTGGCGTCGGTTTCGAGGTCACGCTCCTGGATGTCGTGCACGACGCCGATGATCTGGCGCCACTCGGTTTGGTTGATGCGCATGCGTTTGCCGACGGCGGTGGTGTCGGGCCAGTAGCGGCGGGCGAAGGTTTCGTTGATGACGACGACGGGCTGGGTCTGGGCGGTGTCGCGGGCGTCGTAGTAGCGGCCTTCCTTGAGCCGTGCGCCGAGTGTTTCGAGATAGCCGGGCAATGATGGGCGGTAGAGGGCGTCCTGGTTCGCTTCATTGGGGCGGCCTTCGACGACGAAGCCGACGGTGTTGCCGGAACTGGAGAGCGGCACGTTGCCGGTAAAGCTTGCGCCCTGGACGCCGGGCAGTGTACGGATGTTGGCGAGCACGGAATCATAGAAGCGGAGGCGGTCTTCAGGGCGGGCGTAGCGAGTAGGAGACAGGACGAGAGCGGCGGTGAGCAGGTTGTTGGCGCGATAGCCGGGCTCGATGTCGCCCAACTGTTGGAGGGCGCGAACCAGCAGTCCGGCGCCGGCGAGCAGTACGACGGCGAGCGCGACTTCGGCGATGACGAGGCCTTCGCGAAGACGATGGCTGCGGCCGCCGATGCCGCCGCGTCCGGTTTCGCGGAGCCGTTCGGCAAGGGAGTAGCCGCCAGCCTGCAAGGCGGGGAAGAGTCCAAACATGACGCCGGTGGCGAGGGTGGTGAGGGCGGCGAACAGGAGCAGGCGGCTGTCCAAGGTGAGGGTGACATAGCTGGTCATATTGAGCGGGACCAGGGCTGCGAGCAGTCTGAGGGTAGAGGTCGCCAGCAGCAGGCCGATTGTCCCCCCAAGGGTGGCGAGCAGAAGGCTTTCGGTGAGCAGTTGTGCGATGAGGCGGCGGCGGCGGGCACCGAGGGCGATACGGACGGCGATCTCTTTGTGACGGGAGGTGGCGCGGGCGAGCAGGAGGTTGGCAAGGTTGGCGCAACCAATTAAGAGGATGGCGGCCGCGGCGGCGCTGAGGACGAGGAGGCTGGTTTGTGCGCCACCGGAGAGTTCTTCGCGCAGGGGCACGACGACGGCGCCGAGTTGGCGATTCATGTCGGGGTACTCGCGGCGAAGCTCATCGGCGACGCGGTTCATGTCCTGGCGGGCTTGGGCGAGGGAGACGCCGGGCTTGAGACGGGCGATGACGCGGAGGAAGTGGCTGCCGCGATTGGAGAGGTCACGGGGAGTGAAGCCGGCCGGGACCCAGTATTCCGTTTCCTGGAGAGGGAAGCGGAAGGCAGGGGGCATGATGCCGGTGACTTCATAGTGCTGGCCGCTGAGGGAAACCGGTTTGCCGACGATGTTGGGGTCGCCCCCGAAGCGCCGCTTCCAGAGGCCGTGGCTGAGGACGACGAGGCGGGCATCGGGGCGGTCCTCGGCTTCGGAGAAGGCGCGGCCGTAGAGGGGTGTGACGCCGAGGATATCGAAGAAGTTGGCGGTGACGCCGCGGCCGAAGACCATCTCCGGAGTGCCGCCGTCGCTCAAGTTGGCGTTGTGGCTGCGAATGGCGGCCATGGCGGTGAAGACGCGGTTGCGTTTGCTCCAGTCGACCCAATTGGCGGGGGCGGGGGTGTTCTTGGGGAAGGAGACGAAGCTGGCGTCCTCCCAGACGGCGACGAGGCGATCGGCGTCGTGGTAGGGCATGGGGCGGAGGAGGACGCCATCGATGAGGCTGAAGATGGCGGTGTTGGCGCCGATGCCGAGGGCGAGGGTGAGAATCGCCACACCAGCGAAGACGGGCGCGCGGGCGAGTTGCCGCCAGCCGTAGCGGAGGTCGGAGAGGAGGTGGCCCATGGGGTTTCCTACGTGGCGGCGAGCAAAAGGTTCGCCAGGAGTATACTTGTGGCCATGAATTTACTTGTATTGCTTGGCTTGCTGGCCGCGCTGCTGCCGGGCCAGTCGTGGCAACCGTTGTTCGACGGCAAGTCGCTCAAAGGTTGGACACAGTGCAACGGCAAGGCGACTTATCGTGTCGAGAACGGCATCATTATAGGAAAGACAGCCGAGGGCAGTCCGAATAGCTTTCTGTGTACGGACCGCGAGTACGGCGATTTTGTGTTGGAGTTGGAGACGAAGTTTGACCCGAGGTTGAATTCGGGGATCCAGATCCGGTCGCACCGGTATCCGGCGGATACGGTGGTGCAGACGTTTAACGGGAAGACGACGAACGCATCGAAGCATCCGGCCGGGCGCGTGTACGGCTACCAGGTGGAGATTGCGATGGCGTCGTCGGGGGC
>JAEUQF010000163.1 GCA_016789745.1 Bryobacterales bacterium | reverse complement strand
TGCGCACTGCGCGCCGTTCTGCCAGCATAGTTCTGCGACGGGCGGCTCCGGCGGGATGAGCTTAGAAGCTTTCGTCTTCGCCAGTACCGGACCAAACCGCACTACTCGGGAGCCGTTTACACAGATTCCCGGACACTACCTCCGGCTCTCGAGGTGCGCGTAGAAACTGGTCCCCTCCGGTGGCCGGCAGGGACGTTGGCTGCACCGTCTCAGGTGTTGCACAAGACGGCCAAGGACGTAGAAGTCGATCTTGCCAAAAGCTTGCGTCGGATACCCGTAACTGAGGTAGTTTCGCCAGCCCTTCAGATGCCGGTTGATCTGCTCCAACAGGAGCGGTAGCGGCTGGTGGCAATGCCGGTAATCCGTCATCGCATGCAGCTTTTCCCGCTCCCTCTGAAGCGTCTTCGCCGATGGAACCACTTGTAGATACCGCCACGACCGCCCTTTCAGGTCGGCCCATTGGCAGAATGTGTAGCCCAGAAAGTCCAGCGTCGCTCCCGTCTGCCACACATCACCACGCGCGTCTTCTCGCGGTTGTGATCAAATTGGTAATTCCGGCCGACTTTGCCGGTTGCGGCGATGCGACTAGCGTGTTGGGCGACAACCATCATCGCCTCTTGGCTTACCCGTTGTGAGGGAAATGTCAACGATCTGAGACAGTTCGGGGGGCCCGCGTGGCACCGGTTGGGAGATGCTCCGGTTATCGTTGCTGGGGAGATCTCGGAGCGAATCGATGGACGGGTCGGCTATCTGGCGGGCCGCCCTGCCAACATGGGGTCGAAAGTGCAGGCTACCTGGTGTGTCCTGCGAGTTCTGCGCGTTTTGCGCGGTGCCACTCCGTCGACTGGCTTGGTCAGGATTTTTGGATATGACACGCTTGGCGGCACCGTTGGCGGGCCGATTGGGATCTGTGGACAAGTTGAAACACGGGGCGTGTATTTTCTTTGGCCAGAGGGACATCATTTCCGGCTGCTGGCCGATATAGTCCCCACCTACATCAGGATTCCGGAGGGGGCTCCGCTACCTGAGTCAACCGGATCCATACCGGACTTCCTGTGGCGCGTATCCATAGAAGGTGTTGTCCGGCTGGGAGATCGGATCTACGGCAAGTTACATCGGATGTCCTCGGAGCTGAGGGGATTTATTGGTCCCTACGAGTACATGAAACGGTCGCGGGAGTTGCTGGCGCTGTCCCCGGACGCGGCCTGGCAATACGGTGTTTGTAAGTTCCTGGTTGGAGTTTACAGTGGATATGGCGTGGAGAAGCCTCAGGGGTCACCTCAAAACCGGCCAACGAGGGTCACTTCAAAACCGGCCAACGGAGGTGAGGGCAGGACAGTGTTGTTATACCGTGCCGAAGGGGAATTCGGCAATGAAAATCTCCCTGTACCGCCGCGGCATATACTGGCAGAACCTGGACGGAGGATACGGCTCCGCAGGGATGCGACCGGAGCGCCGATCCAGAGGCCGGAATGGCGGTGGCGGCGTCAGCCGCCCCGCTCCGCAGCATTCTGGCGCAATGCGCTAAATCCCGGGAGCACGAGGGCAGCGCCCTCGTATCATCCAAGACCTCCTTCCTTGTTTGTTCGGGCTCGCTACTCGGCTGGGGCCGTCTTGGTCCGCCAGCTGCGAGGTCCACACTTAAGCACATGGCCGTGATGTAGCAGCCGGTCAAGCATGGCGCCGACGGCCGCCGCATCGCCCAGCAGCTTACCCCAATCGTCCACCGGGCGGTTCGACGTCAGCAGCGTGCTCGCCCGCTCATAACGCCGCATGATGATCTCAAGCAGATCTTCGGCTGCGGTCGGCGGCAGCTTGCGCATGCCGAAATCGTCAATGATGAGCAACGCCGCGCCGCAGACCGTATCCATGTAGCGCTTCCGTGTGCCGTCCATGGATGCCTCGGCCAGTTCCTCCAGCAGCACATGGGTTTCGCGGTAAAGCACCTTGTGGCCTTGCACAATGGCGGCTTGCCCAATTGCTTGGGCCAAGTGGCTTTTGCCTGTACCGCCTGGTCCAAGAAACAGCACGTCTTCATGCCGGCTGATGAATGCCCCAGTCGCCAGATCGAAAACCAGACTGCGGTTCATCTTCGCGTTGAAGCTGAAATCGAAATTGTCCAGGCTTCGATGCGCATCACGAAAGCCCGCCTGTTTCCGGCGTCTGTCCAGCAACCGGTCGGATCGCCGGGTGAGTTCATCTGAGATAAGGCACGACAGTAAATCAATCGGTGCCATCGGCTCGGCTTGCGCTTGTCGAAGGCGGGTCTCTATTACGCTGGCCATGCCACCAAGGCGGAGTTGGCGCATGGCACGTTGTAATTCAATCACATTCATTCGGGTTCTCCTTGGGTCTTGTTGTCGATCAGATCGCGATAAAGAGTGAGTTGACGGATGATGGGGTCCACCTGACGCAAGGTCAGTTGCGGCCGCCGTTCCAACCAACAGCGCACGAACCGATACGGGTTATTGGAAATCTGCATTTCCAGTGCGGCCGCACAGGCATCATCAGTGACGCCCGCGCCGAAGCGTTTCGCAAGTGAGAGCAGGCCTTGGATACGCCGCACGGCTACTTGCCCATCAGCCTTAAACATCTGTCTGGCAAGCTCTCCCACCTGCAGTCCGACCCTG
>JAEUQF010000159.1 GCA_016789745.1 Bryobacterales bacterium | reverse complement strand
CCAAGTCCGCCGTCCGCTTCCTCCGCGCCAACGCCGCTCGCTTCCATCTCGACGCTGACCGCATCGGCTCCATGGGCGCCTCCGCCGGTGGGCACCTCACTCTCTTCCTCGGCCTCACCGCCGGCATCCCGCGTTTTGAAGGCGACGGCCCCCACCAGGATCAGTCCAGCCGCGTCTCCTGCGTGGTGAACTACTTCGGCCCGTCCGATTTCACCCGCATCTACGATAAGGGCGGCGACGCAGCGCTGGTGCTGCCGCAGTTCCTGGGCGGCGACGTGAAGCACGCCATGAAGGCACATGTGCAGGCCAGCCCCCTGCCGTGGATCAGCCCCGACGATCCGCCCATCCTCACCATCCACGGCACCAAGGATCCGCTCGTCCCCTATGAACAGGGCGTCTGGCTCACCCAGCGCCTGCTTGACGCCGGCGTCGACGCCGAACTCATCACCCTCTCCGGCGCCGGCCACGGCTTCAAAGGCAAGGACGCCGAAGAGGCCGAAGCCCAAACCATCGCCTTCTTCGACCGCCACCTCAAGCCCAAGCCCGCTACCCGCAAACTGCTCGTTGCCAACCACGGCAAAGGCCAGGAGGTACTGCTGATGGAATGGCCTTCGGGAAAGGTGTTATGGAGCGTGCCCAACGCGGGCGGCCACGATGTCCAGGCTCTGCCCAATGGCAACGTCCTGCTCACCCGCGACAGCAAAGGCCAGGTCGTCGAAGTGGATCCCTCCAAACGCGAAGTGTGGAGCTACACTGGCGCCAAGCGCCCTATCACCGCCCAACGCCTGCCCAACGGCAACACCCTCATCGGCGACACCGCCACCGGCCGCGTCGTCGAAGTCAGCCCACAGGGCGACACCGTCTGGAACTTCGAAGATACCTCCATGGGCGGCAACAAAATGCGCGCCGTCCGCGCCACCCCGCAAGGCACTGTCCTCATCGCCGTCGAGCGCGAAGGCCGCATCGTGGAAGTCGACCGCGCCGGCAAGATCATCTGGACCTACCAGGCCGACCCCATCCGCAAACCCTACATGGCCCTGCGGCTGAAGAACGGCAACACGCTCATCAGCCACGCCGAGCCAGGCGAGGTCATCGAGGTCAACCCGCAGGGCCAGGTGGTCCGCTCGCTAGGTAAGGACGGCAAACTCAAGATGGCCTGGACGTCCGGCATGGCCCTCGCCGCCGACGGACACTTGTTCCTCTCCGATTACAGCGCCCGCAGGCTGATCGAAGTTGATGCGGAAGGCAAGGTCGTCAACGAAATGCGTGAGATCCCCTACGCGATCGCCAGCCTCGACGTACCCTGATCACCGCTTCTTCAGCGTC
Source organism: Bryobacterales bacterium (assembly GCA_016789745.1). Lineage (GTDB taxonomy): Bacteria > Acidobacteriota > Terriglobia > Bryobacterales > Bryobacteraceae > CADEFT01. Next base: position 29,402 of record JAEUQF010000159.1, on the reverse strand, counting down.
ACCGCCATCCCGCCGCCCTGGAGATAGAACACCGTCTCGAGGTCCGCGTTGCTGGTCACCGCCTTGATGTAGGCCGGCACCATGTCCGTGTTGTGCGCCAGAATCAGACCGCCCGGCCGCACCAGCGGCAGCAGCTTGTTCAGGTAGTCGATATAGCCGTCCTTATCGGCATCGATGAACACGACATCCACCGGCTCCTTCAGGCGCGATACCGTCTGGTGCGCATCGCCTTCCACCACTTCAATCCGCCCCGCCACGCCCGCCTGCGCGAAGTGCTTCTTTGCCGTCGCCGCGCGTGCCGCATCGTACTCGAACGTGGTCAGCTTCCCGCCGGTCTTCTCCAACGCCATCGCGAACCACAGGCCCGACAAGCCCGTCGACGTGCCAATCTCCACCACATGCTTGGCGTTCACCGATTCGGCCAGCAGCCGCAACAGGCGCCCATCGGCCGCCGGCACATTCGCATACAACGCGCCGGCCTTGGTCGCCGCGTCCAGCGTCGCGAGAATCTTCTTCTCCAGGTCCGACCGGGGGACCATCGGATACTGGTCGCCACCGCGCCGCTGAGCGTTCACAAGCAGGGCCACGCCAACCAGCGCCACAAGGATGAGCAAACCGCGCTTCGTTCTCATACCTCTATTAGGCCGCGATTCGGCGCGGACGGCACGCCGGCTTCAGTCGGCCTTCAACGCATCGTTTGGACTCACCCGCGACGCCCGCAGCGCCGGCACCCCACTGGCCAGCAGCGTAAACAACGCCACGAACACCATCGCGAAGCCGATACTTACCGCATCCCAAGGCTTCACGCCGAACAGCAACCCCGCCACCGATTGCGCCACCGGCAGCGCCACCGCGCCTCCAATCAGCAGCCCCACACCGGCCACGCGCAAACCCTCGCCCACCACCAGCCTCCGAATCTCGCCCGGACTCGCCCCCAACGCCTGCCGGATCGCCAACTCCCGCCGGCGTTGCGACACTGTCCACGAAAGCAGGCTGTAGATACCTGTTGCCGCCAGCAGCGCCGCCAACCCACCAAAGCAGGCGCTCAACTGCCCCGCGATCCGTCGCTGCCACACCGTCTCCTCCACCAACTCCTCCACGCTCTGCACCGCGAAGATCGGCTGCTCCACATCCACCGCCCGAATCGCCTCCGCCGCCTGCCGCACCACCACGTCCTTCGCCAGCGCCGTCCGCATCACAAAGAAGGTATCGCCCGCGAACTGCTGCTGGTTCGACAGATAAATGTCCATCCCCGGCGCCCCCGTCAGCGACTCGCTGCGCACACCCTCCACCACACCTACCACCGTGAACCATTGCAGTTGCTTGCTGTCCAGGGAGCCCAGCACCTCAGGCAACCGCACACGCCTGCCCGTAGCCAGCCCCCCGCCTCCGAACAACCGCTGCGCCAGCGGCCGGCTCAACACCGCCACCGGCTGCGTCGTAATCCGGTCATCCCCGGTGAACCCGCGTCCCTCCACCAGAGGAATGCCCATCACCCCGAAGTAGTTCGGACTCACGATCTGCGGATTCACAAACGGATTCCCCCGCTGCTCCTCCACGCCCTGCCCATCCACCACGATCGACGGTTTGCCGTAGTTCTGGTTCAACGCCAGCGGAAGGCTGTGATTGGCCGCCACCGCCGCCACTCCGGGTATCTGTTCCAGCCGCTCCTGCGCCTGCCGGTAGAACACCGCCGTCTGCTCCACCTTGCTATACCGGAACCACGGCGGATCGGTGCGAAACGCAAGCAACTGGCTTCGCGCAAAGCCCGCATTCGAATCCCGCAGGCTCGCGAAACTGCGCACCAGCAGGCCCGCCGCGATCAGCAACACCACCGCCAGAGCCACCTCTCCGGTAATCAGCCCTTGCCGGATCAGGCCCTGCGTCCGCCCGCCTCCAGCCCCGCGCGTCCCTTCCCGCAAAGCAATCTGCGGATCCGTCCGCGACGCCTGCCACGCCGGATAAAGGCCCGCCGCAATGCCGCACACCACCGACATCGCCAACGTAAACAGCAGCACGCCCGCATCCAGCCGCACATCCATCCACGGCGGCAAGTCCGCCAACAGCAGCGTACGCAGGCTGCCGATGGCCCCCGCAGCCACGGCCAACCCCAACCCTCCGCCGACAAGATTTAGCAGCACACTCTCGGCCAGCAGTTGGCGGACAATCTGCCCGCTGCCCGCGCCCATTGCGACGCGAATCGCCATCTCCCGCCGCCGCGACAAGCCGCGCGCCACCAGTAGGCTCACCACGTTCACACAGGCAATCGACAACACAATCGCTGACAAGGCGAACGTCAGCAGCACGTACGGCCGGATCTCGCCCACATATGCCTCGCGCAGCGATTGCACGCGGAAGCGGATGTCGCGGTTGGAATCCGGATACTGCGACGCCATGGCCGCCGCAAAGGCATCCAGCCGGCTCTGCGCCTGTTGCAACGTCAGCCCGCGCCTCAGCCGGCCCACCACAAACAGGCCGCGCACATTATCGTTCTGCGCCCCACCCAGGCTGGCCGCCCGATACACATCGCTACGCACTGGGAATTGAAAGCCGGGCTCACTCACGCCCACTACCAGATATGGCGACCCATCCAACGCCAGCGTCTGCCGCACAATCCCCGGCGATGCCCCCAGCCGCTTCGACCACAGTTCATGGCTCAGCACAATCGAAGGATTGCGCTGCCGATGCGTACCCTCCTCCCACGACGAGCCCAAAGCCAGCGGCACGCCCAGCACCCGGAACAGATTCGCCGTGGTCATGCAGGCGCGCACCACCTCCGGCCGCCCATCGGCGGACAGGTTGTACTGGCTGGGATACCACGCCGCCACACCCTCAAATGTGGCCTGGTCGCGGTCCAACTCCTCCCATTCCCGCGGCATCAGCTTGCCGTTCACACCAGCATGCACGGATTCAATCCGCACCAGCCGCTCCGGCTCCGGAAACGGCATGGGACGCAGCAGAAGCGCCGACACAAAGCTGAAGATCGCCGCATTGGCGCCAATGCCTGCCGCCAGTATCAACAGGACGCCAGCGGTGAACGCGGGGCTCTGTTTGAGAAACCGAAACGCATCGCGAAGGTACATCACTTCCTCCAGGTCAGAAGGCCACTTTGAAAGCCAGCTGCACTTGTCGCGGATTCGTACCCGCCAGCGTATTCGTCACACGGCCAAACCGCGCATCGCGCACCACCGCCACCGGCGCCCCGAAGATGGCATGGTTGAACACATTGAAGAGATTCGCTTCAAACGTCAGCCGCATGCGCTCACGCAATGGGAACAGCTTCATCACGGACAGATCATACACTTGAATCGCCGGGCCCCGTAGCGCATTCCGCTGCATCGCCGCGAACGGATCCGTCACATTGGCTGGAATACCCAGATAGGAATCGCTCTCCGGTTTCGCCAGGAAATGCTGCGCCTTGTCGAACCGCCCGCGCGTATACAGGTCGTCCACGCTGCCGCGCAGCAGCGCCGGACGCAGGTTCGCAATCCCCAGGTCGGCGTAGTCGCTACCCTCGGATACATACACCGGCAACGACGAGCGCAGGGTCAACAGACCCGACAACGAAAAGCCGCCGACAATCAGGTTCGCCACCGGGCCCATCCCGTTTCCGAACCGCTTCCCTTTGCCAAACGGCAACTCATAAATGTGGCTGACCGTCAGGTTATGCCTCACATCGAAGTCGGCGTAGCCGCGCTCGGCGAGAACCGGCCGGGGCGCCCAACTCGTGGAGTTCCCCTGGAACCCGGCCGCAGGCGACCCCGCCAGATTAATCAGAGTCGGGAACTGCGCCAGGCCGGGGGCGAAGTTGCGAATCGAGTTGTCCCCCACATCTTGGCTATAGGTGTCGAAGTTCCGCCCGTACGTGTAGGCCACCGTGAAGTCCAGGCCGCCGGTGAAGCGATGCCGTGCGAACGCCTGCAGGGAATCGTACTGCGAATCGGCGCTGTTGTCGGTGTAGCGGTAGCGCGCATAGCGCGGGTCCGGCCTCGCGGTTTGCGGGACACTGCCGAGGCCGTTCGGTTCCGACCAGCGATACAGTCCTGTCCCCCGCAAGCCGACGTAGGCCACCGTAACGCTGGTCTGCGCGGCCAGCCGCCGCTCCACGGCTGCGTTGAAGCGATAGGTCGTTGGGCTACGCAAGCCAGGGTCCACCACGCGCTGCTGCGGCGGCGTGTCAGTTCGTAGCGGGATCTGCGCCCGCTGCGGGAAGGTAATGTTCGTGAAGATACTGGAATGCGCATAGGGCGAGTTCAAGACACCGAAATCAAACAGCCGCTGGAAGAAGCGGTCCGTATAGACGCCGAAGGCCGCCCGCACCACCGTGGCGCTGTTCCCGCGCACATCCCACGCCACACCGGCGCGGGGCTGGAGGTTGTTCCAGTCAGCATTGAAGAAGGGACGCCCGGGCGCCACGCTGAACATCGCATTGGCACCCGGCCCGTTCGTAAACGGGCTCACTCCTGGAATCGCATTGCCGGCGGCATCCACCGCGTACAAATTGCCCTGGTAGTTGCCCACGACGCCGATGGATTGCGCGGGGCTATAGCGGAGACCGGCATTGAGGGTCAGGCCCGGCCGCACGCGCCAATCCGCCTGTGTGAAGTACTCCTGTTCGGTGGCGCGCCAGCCGCGCTGCGGTGTGTCCGGACTACGGTTCACGCCATACAGCGTAGTGTTCAGTTCGGTGACCACCGCTTCCGGTTGATCGGGGCGCGCGCCCAGGTAGCCGTTCGCGCCAACAAGCCCCGTCAATTGCATGAAGCTGGCATTGCTCACCAGGATGTTGTTAATGATCAGCCGTCGTATATCCATGCCGGAGCGCAGCGTGAGTCGTCCGCGCGTCCAACTGTGCAGCAGGGAGCCCTGGGGCACCGTCTGGTTATCCATTAAGCCAAGCGACCGTGGAATGATGAGCGGGCTGAGCGACGTGCCGTTGGCGCGAATCTGCAACCCTAACTGCGCATCCACACCGAAGTCCAGCAGCACCTTCTCCAGCGGGTCGCGTGGGGCATCGAAGATACGGGAACGCAGCAGGCTCGCCCGCCCTTCCAACGTCTGCGATGCACTCAGCACGTACACCGCCTGTGCCGTGGCCGATTGCCAGCGCCGCGTACTGTCCTCGACAACGCCCGCCACCGCGCGCTGGTTGATGGTGGCGAATGGCTGCGCAAAGGCATACCGCGCATTCACCCACAGCCGTTCGGTCAGCTTATGATCGGTACGCAGCAGGAAAGCATCCTGCGAAACATCACGCGTGTTGGTTGTGGATAGCAGCACGGAACCCGCCTCGCCATCGGACAGATTGCCGTTGAACAGCGCCGCCGGGAACCCTGCCGTTGTAGCCGCCGTACGTTCGGCTGCCGTCAATGGGCTGAAGGAGCCAGCCGGATTGCCGGTGGCCGGCACCACGCCGCGGTCGATATAGAAGATCCGCATCAGGCGTCCGAACTGCCCGGGCATCAGCCCCAGCAACGCCGCATTCGGCACGGTAGCGGACGCCGTCTGTTCCAGCTTCTGGCGGAACCCTTCATAACTGCCGAAGAAGAAGTGCTTGTTCTTCACGATGGGCCCGCCCACCGTAGCGCCAAACAGGTTCTGTTTGAAGGGCGGCGTGACACTCCGCCGCGATCCATCCTTGGCAAGGAACGGCCCGTAGTTGAAGTAGTCCCGGGCATCCAGCCTGTTGTTCCGCAGGTAGTGATACAACGACCCATGCAGCTCATTGCCTCCGGACTTGGTGGCGATGTTTACCTGTCCGCCAGAGCCACGGCCAAACGTCGCATCGGCATTCGACGTGATGATGCTGAACTCCTGGATTGCCTCGGTGGATACCAGATTTGGCGAAGCCCCATTGAACTCCGCCGCCCCCCCACCGCCCAACGACAACCCGCTCGACCCCCGCTCATCGTTCGCCGATGCCCCATCGAACGTATAGTTGTTCGCCACCGGCCGCGCCCCGCTCATCGAGGGATTATTCGGACTCCCGCTGGCCACGCCCGGCGCCAGCAGCACCAACTTGGCGAAGTTCTCCCCATTCAGCGGCAACTCCCGCACGCGCCGCTCATCCACGCGCCCGGCAATCTCCACCCGTTGCGATTGCACAATGTCCGGCGCCTCGGTCACCACCACCACTTCGGACGTCTGCCCGATGCGTAGCGTGATGTCCGCCACCGCAGTTTCGCTCAACGTCACCGTAACGTTCTCCAGCACTGCCTTCTGAAAGCCGGCGCGCTCCACCGTGAGTTCATAGTTGCCGGGGGCCAGACGCGGAAAGACATAGCTGCCGTTGCCATCGGTCACCGTGGCTGCGGTGGCACCGGTATCGATCCGCTTGGCCGCCACGTTCACCTCGGCAACCAGCAGGCCCTTGGGGTCCTGTACACGGCCCGTCAGTGCGCCGCTGGTGGAGACCTGTCCCGCCAACTGGGAGACGAACAGAAGAAAAGGGGAGAGACCCAGGAATAAACGCATTAGTAGCAGAATCGCGGGAACCAGCAAAACCAGGGCATGCAATCCTGTCAAAGCACTGAACCTTCCCGTGAACGGGCGCGATTCACTCGCCGGCGGAACATCATTCCTCCTTCAAAGCGCGTAGCGGATCCACGCGCGCCGCCTGCGCCGCCGGCGCCAGGCAGGCCACTGTACCAATGACCACCAAGAGCAGAATGACCGCAACGTAGGTCGCGAGGTCGGTCGCCGTGACGCCGAACAGCAGGCTCGCCGCCAGGCGCCCCAACAGCAGCGATACGGCCACGCCCGCCAGGGCGCCCGCGAAGACCAGGGACATGCCGCTTCGGAGGACGATGGCCAGAATCTGCCCGGGCCTGGCGCCGATTGCCATGCGGATGCCCAGTTCGCGCGTCCGCTGGCTGACCAGGTAGCTCATCACGCCGAAGAGGCCGACGCCGGCCAGCAGCAGAGCCAAGGCCGCGAAGCAAGTGAGTACGAAGCCCCACAAGCGGCGCTGCCACACGGTTTCGTCCACCATGCGGTTCATGGATTTGATCCGCTCAACGGCGAACTCCGGCGCCGTGCTTCGAATGGTGCGCTCAATCACGGGACGTAAGGCCTCCGGATCACCGGCGGTCCGGACAAGCATGTGCGTGGAGGGTGTGGCGTACTGCCGGTAGCTCCAGTAGACCTCCAGCCCCGGTGTCCGCTCCGCCGGATTCCACTGCGTCGAGCCCACCACCCCGATGATGGTGGACCATGGGTCCAATTCGGCATTGGTGCCCCAGCGAATCTGCTCACCCACCGCGGAGCGGCCGGGGAACAGGATCCCGGCGGCGCGCTGGCTGATGATGATCACATTGGGTTTGCCAACGGTGTCCGCCTCGGTAAAGTCGCGCCCTTCCAGCAGACTCACGCCGAGCGCCGCGAAGAAGCCAGGCATCACGTCGGCGCCCTGTGCCGGCCCGCGCCATGCGGTGTCGGGTGTATTCCGCTGGCGCGTATAGATTTCGTAAGGACGCCGCTCCTCGGGCTGATTCAGGTAGGGCAGATCGTTTCCCGCGCCCACCGCTACCACGCCTGGCAGCGCAGCCAGGGCGTCACGAATGCGCTTGTAGTGATCCGCGTAGGCCACCAGCCGTTGCTCGGCATTGAGCCCGGGCACGAAGCGGCCCACCGTGGCCACCAGGAGACCGTCGCTTTTGACGCCGGTGTCCACCTGCATGAGGCTGGCGAAAGAACGCAACATGAGGCCCGCGCCAATGAGCAGCACCAGGCTTAGCGCCACCTCCGCCATCACCAGTCCGCGCCGCAGGAGGGCAGCCAGCGTGTTCCCCGTCGAACTGCCGCGCGACCCCTGCTTCAAGACTTCGTTGACATCGAGAGCGAGGAACTGCGCCACCGGAGCGAGTCCGAACACCAGGCCCGTGCCAGCGGCCACGAGCAACGCAAAAGCGAGCACGCGCGCATCCACGGTGAAGGTCATCCATTGCGGCAGATCCACCGGAATCAGCGCTGTGAGCCCACGGACGCCGAGCCACGCCAGCGCCGTACCAAGGAGGCCGCCAGCAAGGCTATAGATGGCGCTTTCGGCCAACAACAGCCCGACCATCTGTCCGGTGCCGCAACCCATCGCCTTGCGCACGGCGAACTCCCGCTCCCGCGCGGTCGCCCTGGCGACAAACAGATTCGCCACGTTCACGCAGCCAATGAGCAGCAGCAAGCTAACCGCAGCCGCAACCAGGAACAGGTACGGCCGCAACTGCCCGGTTTCGGCTTCGCGCAGGTTTACCAGCCTTGTTTCGATGCCGCGATTGGTCTCCGGATACTGCCGTGCAAGCCGTTGGGCCACGGTACCGAGATCGGAGGCCGCCTGCTCCATGCTGACGCCCGGCTTCAGCTTCGCCAGGACGGCGTGCAGCCGCATATCGCGACGCTTCCAGAAGTCATCCGCATAGCCGGCGTAACGGGCCATCAGCGGCACCCACAACTCGGTGCGATCGGGATACTGGAAGCCCGGGGGCATGACGCCAATCACCTGATAGCTCTGCCCGCGCAGCCGCAGGGTCTGCCCCAGGGCATGCGGACTGGCGCCAAACAGGTCCTGCCACATGGCATGGCTCAGCACCACCTTGTGGACACCGCCCCCAAGCACATCATCCTGTGCACGGTATAGCTGTCCAACCGCGGGCCGGGCGCCGAGGGCGTCGAACAGTTGCGGATTCGCAAACGTCAGCCGCACCGAGCGCGCGTTGCCATCGCTGGTGTCGAGGATGCTGCTGAACGTCACATAGGCGGCCATGCCGGCGAAGCTCCGGCTGTCGCGCCGCCAGTCTTCGACGTCGTAAATGGACGCCTCACGGTCGGCGCTCGACACACTGGGCTGCACGGTTCGAATACGGACAAGGCGAGCCGCCTCGGGATAGGGAAACGGTCTGAGCAGCACGGCATCGAAGAGGCTGAAGATGGTGCTGGCCGCGCCGATGGTCAGCCCCAGCGTCAGGGTCACAATGGCTGTAAAGCCCGGCTTGGCGGAGAACTGGCGGACCGCCTGGTGAAGGGAAGAGAGAGCCATAGGCAACTCCAGCATGAGGCCGGTATTGCATGCGCCTGCATTGATTGGTCACCAACGGGCTGGCAGGCGCGGTGAACGAACTGCATCAACCGCCCAATGGCTTACCGGATTGGCGCAGTTCTCCTGTTTACCGTCGTGGAACATTCCGTTTTCAAGGACCGGTGATGCACCGGCGGGGTGCACCGGCGATGACAGGTACGATTACCGCTTCATGCCGATGTTCATCAGGAGCAGGTCGTCCATGGACATTGGCTTTGTTTGTCCGGGCACGTTCGGAGTGCCGGTCTTTTCGGCGAACTGGCCGGGCGTGGGGGCTTCGCAGAAGGCACGGACCTGATTGATGGCGGCCTGTTCGAGCTTGGCGAGGTTAGCGGCCACCTGCTTGTCGATGATCTGCGTGTCGACCAGCGGAGAGACCTGGCAGTCGCCGGAACGCTCTTCGGAGCGGTAGTGGGCTTCGGTCTGCACCCGGCGGAGTTCCTTGGCGGCTTTGGAGAGGGAGCGCTCGGCGCGGCTGGCATACAGAGCGATGAGGCGAAGTCTGGTGGCGTTGGTGTCAAGCAACAACGGGTCGACATTTGGGTCGGCCGCCTCGCGGTGCAGTTGGGCTTCGGCGTTATGGCAGCGTTCCAGATTCCAGGCGGAGTGGAGGATCTCTGAAAAGAGAATGCCCTGGTAGACACCCTGGGGCTGGAACTCGGCGCGAAGGCTCTGTTCGAAGGCGGCGAAGTCGCCTTCCTGTCCAGGAAGGATGACGAACGACTTGGCGGACAGGCCGTGGGTGGTGGCGTTCTTCGATACCGTTGCTTTGCCGGCATCGGTGCGTGGGCCCGTCGAGCGCTGGGCATTGGCCTGGTTGGCGAGAATCTGGGCGGCAGTAGCCATGGCGATACACTCCTAAGGACACGATGTGGGGCTTAGTTGCTTGTCCCGGCTCGAGCGTAACAGGCGATGTCCGGGCTACCGGACCTTGGAATTCGTAAGTGGTTGGAGAAGGAACCGGAAATATTTCCGCAATGTCTGTGACGGGCTTTTAGGGGGGCGGTTCCTCGACATGGCGCGCCAGCAGGTCCCACTCGATCGCCATGCGTGCGGCCGGGATGGCTGTCCTGGTCCATGCGGCGAGCGTGGCGCCGCGGTAGGAGGCGCCGCACGTGTTCTCCACCCACCGTTCATAGCCTGCGATCCACCGCAGCAGCGATTGCAACAGACGCCGGCTCCCGCGGATCTGGCGCTGCGTGGCCGGACGGTGCAGGCCGCTCATCTGGCTGTCCTGCCAGACCGCATCCAGATCCATCCCGTCCGGAACCCAGCGTGGCACAAAACAATAGCGGTTCACGTAGATGGCGCCGCGCTGGGGTTCCAGGTAGCAGATGCCAAAGCCCCACAAACGCAATTCAGCAGTAGAGAGCCGCAGCGTGTAGCGCGTGCTACCACCCATGCCCTCCGGCGGACGCACGCGCACAAAGCCGAACTCCAGGAGCAGATTCCCCTGGTGCCGCCGGATGTCCTGGCCCCAGCACCAGCACTGCTGATGGAGCAACTCCGCGCCGCGGAGCCAGTAGGTTAGCTCGTGAGCAGACGTACGTCCTCCCGCGCGATCTCCGCCACTGCCTTGTGCAGCTTGAACTGACGCTTCCTGCCGGGCCCCTCCAGGATGGCGATGACGGTCTCCAGCGGCGGACAACCCGGCTCCGTACAGCGTAGTTCCGTCACCATCACCACCGCTTCGTCGTTTAAGGCAAATGCCTCTCGTACCCATTGCTTCACCCGTCCCGTTACCGCCACAGCAGGCTTGGGTGTTTCTCCGAACAGATCCATGTCAGTCTTTCTCCATTCGTTGAAACACCCGCACCGTACCGTTCTCCGAAGCCGCGGCCAGTTGCGAATCATCCGACGCCCAGCGGATCTGCGTGATCCCGCCTTCCAACCGCGCTCCACGCAAGGGGGCGGACGGTTTCCTGGGATTCCAGAGGAACAAGTCCCCGCCGAGGCAGCCGGAGGCGAGTAATCCGCCCTTGTTTTGAAAGGCGACGGCGCTCAACAGGCGGTCATGCGCATCCAACTGCCCGGGTCTGGTTCCCGCGGGACCTTTGCCCCCGCAGTCCCAAACACAGACAATGGCCGACCCGCCTGTGGCCAGATAGCGGCTGCCGGAGTCCCATGACAACTCCCGCACCTTGGCCGGATAGCCGCTCATCTCCAGGTCTTTGCCGGACTTGCGATACCAGAAGTGCACGCTGGCATCCTGGTTGCCGGTGGCAATGAAGTTACCGTCGGGACTCACCGCTATCACCAGGATGGAGCCCTTCCATTCGAAGATGCGTACCGGGGCGGCCTGTTCGGCATGGAACGTGGCCAATTGTCCGTAAGCAGCTGTCGAAAAGAACAACTGCCCGGGCTGCCAGACGATGTCGGTGATGGTGCTGGGCCGCGGCGGATAGGTGCGCAGCAGTTGGCCAGCCGAGTTCCAGAGTTTCAGGTGACGCCCCGCCCCGGTTGCCAGATAATCTTCCCGCGGCGAGTACGCCACCTGCTCCACCCACTGTGCTCCGCCCTGCAATTGGCAGCGCTCGCCAAAGGTTTCCACATTCCAAATGCGGGCTACACCGTCCTGTCCGCCGCTGGCGAGCAACCGGCTATCGGCACTCCAACTCACCGCTAATGTTCCCATGTTGTGACCAGGCAACTCATGGAGGAACAGGCCCTTGGCATCGAACAGCGCGATAGGGCCAGCCACGGCTGCGGCGGCCAGCATGCGCCCGTTTGGCGACCACGCCAGCTTCACCACGTGGTCGCCCAGATGCGCTTCCCAGCTTTGCGTAAAGGCAGGAGCCTTCGCCTTTGTCATTTGACCAGGCACTGCAGGAAGCCCTCCGTCAACGCCGCGCGGTCCAGGTTGCGGCCGATGAAGATGAACGAATTGTGCCGGGGCTCGGCCCCCCATTCGCGATCCGGACGTCCATCGAACAGCATGTGCACGCCCTGGAACACGAAGCGGCGCGAGTCTTTCGCGATGCTCAACACGCCTTTCATACGAAAGATGTCCGGACCTTTTTCCATGAGCAGTTCGCGCAGCCAGTTGTTCAGCTTCTTCTGATCCAAGTCGCCCGGCACGCTCAGGCCGACGCTGGAGACCTGTTCGTCGTGCTCGTGGTCCGGCTTGTAGGCCTTGCTCACCGCGGGCTGCAGCGCACCCGATCCATGCAGCACCGCACCGAACTCTTCCGGATGATGTTCGGTGAACAGCGCGTAGGCGCCGGCTGTTTCGATGGTAATGCGGAATCGTTTCTCGCCGGTCTCTTCCAGGCGCAACTGGTAGAGGTCATGGCCCGGAAGAATGGTGTCACCAGGCGCCGCAACCTTCTCGTCACTGGAGAAGCTGAGCACGGCGTCCAACTGCGCGCTTTCCAGGCCGGCGTAGTCGGAGCCCGGCACCGGCATCACGACCAGGTTCATGGCCGGGTCCGGCCCATCCTGCATCACGAAATCGTGGACACCGGTGCCCAGGTCATAGACGCCGCCCCACTCGAAGGGGTACTCGGGTTCGAGGAACATGGGGTCCACCTGCAGCGCGCGGTCCAGGTTGAAGCCGCCCAACCCCAGAATTTTGTCCATGTCCACCACGGCGTCATGCGTGCGATAGATCTTCGCGGCGGGATTCATTTCACGGATGCGGGCTTCGAGCTTGTCCACGTCGGGCGGGGCCACAAGGTCGATCTTGTTTAATAAGATGACATCGGCGAACGCCACCTGCTCCTTGGCCTCATCGGAATCGTCAATGTGCTGCCAGATGTGTTTGGTATCGACCAGCGTGACAATGCCGTCCAGCGCGAGGCGCTGCTTCATCTCGTCATCGACGAAGAACGTCTGCGCGACGGGAGCCGGATCGGCGAGCCCTGTGGTTTCGATCATGATGTGGTCGAACCTGTCGCGGCGTTTCATGAGGTTGCCGAGAATGCGAATGAGGTCGCCGCGAACCGTGCAGCAGATACAGCCGTTGTTCATCTCGAAGATCTCTTCTTCGGCGTTCACAATCAGCTCGTTATCCACACCCACTTCGCCGAACTCATTCTCGATGACGGCGATGCGCTTACCATGATTCTCGGTGAGAATGCGATTGAGCAGGGTAGTTTTGCCGGATCCCAGGAAGCCGGTCAGGACCGTAACAGGAACTCGATCCGCCGATGAGGCGCTCATAAGATCACTCCTTCTGTCTTTTCATGCGGCGCCCACGGCGGCTTCAAGCAGGAAGCGCTGCAGGCGATAAGGTTCCAAACATTCGGGCAGCGGCACCAGGCCGACGGCTTCGGCACAGGCCGACGCCCAATCGGCGAGTGCTTCGTATTGCCAGTGTTGGGAGAGGCCACCGTAGAACACGGCGTCGCTGCCCAGCAGCACCATCACGACATTGGAGGCATCACACGGGCCCAGGCAGCCGCTAATGCTGAGATGAATCTTCTTGGGAAGCATGCGGCGCTTCCACTCGGCTTTCAGCCAGTCCACGGGCACTTCCGGGTGGCCCTTGCCGGTGCGCCCACAACAACAGCCGAGGCACGCCACCACCTGCCCGAACGTCTGCCTGGTGGTTACCGGCGGGATGTCCCTCTGTTTCATGTTTGCCGCCTCCTTGCAGCAGGTCCAAGCCAATCCCGGAATGCCGCCCGCGACCGTGGGTAGGGCGCTTGCCCGCCCACCGCCATGGCTGTCTCCAACAACAGCGGCGGCTCCAACGAGGCATGCTGCAGCATGCCGGCATCGGCCAGCACGGTCTCCGGACACCCCTGCGCCAGAATGCCGCCGCGGAACATCACGCACACCTCGGTGGCATGCTCGTAGGCGAAGTCCACGTCATGCGTGGCCTGTAGAATCGCCGTCCCTTGTGCCGTCAGGTATTCCAGTGTCAAAGCAAGGGCGCGTACTGCTCCCGGATCCAGCCCCGATGTCGGCTCATCCAGCAGCAGCACCGCGGGGCGTTCCACAATCAGGCCCGCCAGCGCCACACGCTTCTTCTCGCCCAGGCTCAGTTCGTATACGGGACGAGTGGCGAGGTGTTCGATGTCCAAAGCCTGCAGCGCCTGTTGCACCGCCGCGCGGGCCTGCTCTTCGGTCGCCCCCGCCTGCAGCGGCGCGAACGCCACGTCCTGTTCCACGGTTGGCGCCAGCAGTTGATCCTCCGGATCCTGCAGCAGCAGGCCCACGCGTTTTCGCCAGTGACGCATTCCCTCTCGCGAATGGCCGACGCTACGCCCCTCAATCGCGATCTCGCCCTGGCACAAATGCAAAGTCCCGCTCAGCAACAGCAGCAGAGTCGACTTACCGGCTCCGTTGGCTCCCAGCAGGGCCATATGGCTTCCGGGTGTCACCTGCAGATCGATGTTCCGTACAGCCCAGTGTCCCGGGGCGTAAGCGAACGACAGGCCGTGGGTTTCCAGCACTGGCGGGGTCACCATGGGAACATCCCGCGCAGCAGCCATGCGGAAGCCAGGAGCGCGCCTTGGGTGGCCACAACACCGGCCCGGAACGGGAGAGAACGGTGGGTGCGCGGGGCCAGCAGCGGATAGCCGCCGAGCCCTCGCAGCGCCGCGCCCTGTTCCAGCCGCTGGGCTGTCCGGAGGCTGCGCACCAGCAGGTTGCCCGCCGAGATCGACACCGCCGTGAGGCGCAGCTTGTTCCCGCGAAGGCGCAGGTGCAATCCGAGGCGCAGCCGGCCCAGCAACTCGTAAACGGAGGCAATCAGCCGGTAAGCCAGGAAGGCCACTTCGACCAACGCTGCCGGGACATGGGCGCGGCGCGCCGCCTGCAGCAGATCCGGCACAGGCGTTGTCAGGCTTAGCAAGGTGAGCGACGCCGCACCGGCGGCGGCCCGCAAAGCCAGCCCCACCGCCACCCATGGGCCGTTCGCCCACCACACGGGCAACACGGCGGCCGCCACGAAGGCCATCTGCGGCATCAGAAATCGCAACCAAGCCCGCCAGGGAATCCGTGCTCCTCCCAGTGCCGCGGCGGCCGCAATCGCGAAGATCACGGCCGCCCACGGCAGCGGGGGCAGCAGGGAGGCGTGCAGGAGAAGGCCGCCTCCCAACAGCAATTTGTCCAGCGGCGTTTTCATACGCCAGGCATTGGAGAACACCAGGCGATCGAGCGGCTCATGGATGTGCACTACTTACCCCCACCCAGCAACCCGCGATAGCCCAACCAGAAGAGGCAGGCACCCAGCGCGGCCTGCAGGCCGAACAGCAGCGGCTCCGGCCCGACACCAAGTTCCCATCCGAGCACGTTGGGTCCTGGCGCCAGCATGGATGACACACGTTCATCGGCGTCCACCGTGCCTTCGCGCCCAGCCAGCAGGAAGGCGGTGCCCCCCATTGCGGCCATCCAGCCAAGAGCCCATCCGTGCCTCCTCATCGGCGAGCCCATCCCGCCAGCGCCTGATGCCGCATGCCCGGTGTCCGAGCCATCACCTGCAGCACTGCCAGGGTGAACATCGCTTCCACCACGGCCACTGGAATCTGCGTCACGGAGAACACGGCGGCGAACCGTGCAAACGCGGTGTTCACGCCGCCCTGCGTATCGGGATGCGCCAGCGCCAGTTGCAGGGAAGTGCAGGCGTACGTGCTGAGCGATCCGATGACAGTGCCCACCGCCAGGGCAGGCCGTTCGCCCAGGCCGATGCGCAGCCCGCCTCGCCAGACGAGCCACGTCACCCAGGGGCCTGCGACACCGAGCGAAAACACATTTGCCCCGAGCGTGGTGAGCCCACCGTGTGCCGTTAACAACGCCTGGAACAGCAGCACGATCAGCGACAGGGCAGGCAGCACCGCCGGCCCTACCAATACCGTTCCCAGCGCAACGCCGGTGGCATGCGAACTGCTGCCGGCGACCGACGGCAGTTTCAACGCCGTCAGCGTGAACAGATAACCGGCGGAGGCAGCGAGGAAATAGCGGTTCTCGTGCGTTCCCTCGATATGCCTGACTCCGCGGGCCAGAAAGGGCGCGGCAGCCACCGCCCACAAGGCCGCCTGTTTTAAAGGAAGAAAGCCTTCACTGATATGCATCGGCCGCGCTTCCCGGAGCGCGAGATCTCAGGATGCAGGGCGATTGCACGCCGGTACAGAAGGAACTCGCCAGCGGGGGATTCCCTCCGGTGAGCGGGCGGGAATCGGGGGGAAGCGAGCAACGGATGGGCCCAGAGTGCCGGGTCAGGCGCGCGGAGATTCGGGCTGTCCGCTCACGGGGGAAACCCGGCCGCTGGCCGGCCTTTCCGGGCCGCATGTAAAGAAGGTGCTGCGGGTGTCCCGGTAGTGCTTTTATCCTTTCGAGGTTCGGCGCCATGTCTTGGATCTTGCTTCTCACAGCCGGCTTAGCGGTGTTCCTGGTAAGGGACGGACTGTTGCTGGCCAGGCGTCCGCAGTGGCCAATGGCCGCGCTGGTCTACGCCGTGGCCGCGACGGCCGGCTTTGCGATGTTGGGTACCGCGAGCGAGACCGTTTCCCGCGACCAGGCGTTTGCCTTACTGCGCGACCCGCGTATCTGGATTCCGGCCGTCGCCATCCATGGCGTCTGGTGGCTAGCCTGCTTCCTGACCCGGCAGAGCCGGCTCCTGCCGGCGTGGACACTGCTGCTTCCCACACCGATCTACCTATTCTCCGCGGGTGGACTTGCGTGGCTTACGCTGCAACGCGCTTCGGGGATGGACGGTTGGCTGGCGGGTGGGTGCGCCGGCGCGGGCTGGGCGGCTGCAGTCGTGTTGTTCAGTCGCATAGCGTCCCACTCGCGCTGGAACGAGCGTGAGTTTGCCGCCACCGCGAATCTCACGGCAATTCTGTTGATTCCGCTGCAACAGCAAGGGGACCAGACAGCGGAAGGGGCTCCGGTGGACTGGCTTGCCAGCGCCCTACCCTTAGCCGCCGTGACGTCGCTGGTGGTGCTGAGTTTTGCCTTTCATCGTTACCGGAGTTCGCGTGATGCAGCCCATTCATGATCTTCTCTACCTGCTGTCAAACGCTTTTCTATTGCCCACCCTGCTAGGCACACTGGCCGCCTTCGCCTATGGCACGTATGTGGTTGGCCGCTTTTTGAGCGACTGGACCGACCACCGGCACAACCGGCGGCTGCTGACAGCCTTTTATAGCGACTCACCGACGCAGAGCCGCTTTGAGAGCTTCGCCTGGCGCGGGGACTATGCCCGTTTCCGGCGATCCCTACAGCAACACCGCGCGTTTCCGGCCATGGTGGAGAAGGAAGTCGCGGATCTGGAGCACGAAATGGCCGCGCGCGTCGATTCGCTCGGCATCATGTCGAAGGTGGGGCCCATGCTGGGCCTGATCGGGACACTGATTCCGCTGCAGCCGGCACTGGCCGGTCTTGCTCGCGGCGACGTGCAGGCCATGGGCGCCAATCTCCAGATCGGTTTCACAACCACGGTTCTAGGTCTGCTGGCCGGCGGCACCTGCTATGCGATCGGCACGGTGGTCCGCAACTGGCAGCAGCAAACCGTAACCAATATCCATTTCCTGCTTGGGCTCTGGATGCCCGAGTCTTTCAACGACAATGAACCACTACCGGAAATCTCTCCCGAAATCGCGCGCAATGGGATGGAAAGCGCCGGCGCGCCGCTTCGCCCAAAGAACCAGCGATGAGGCGGACCCGTTGCTCGGACTCATCAATCTCTTCGACGCGAGCATGGTGCTCGTGGTGGCCATGCTGCTTGCCCTGGTGGGTAAGGGCAGCCTTGCCGACGTTGCCGCCCGCCTCTCGCCGCAGGACGTCACCATCGTCACCAATCCAGGCAAACCAGACATGGAAATGATCATCAAACGCGGCAAGAAGATCGAAAAACTCAAATCCACCGGCGACCAGGGGAGCGGCCCGGGCCAGCGCCTAGGCACGGCGTACCGGTTGGAATCCGGCGAGGTCATCTATGTGCCGGAAGGAGAGGGCAGCCGGTGAAACGCCGTCTCTCGATCGCCGCCGCCGCGGTTGCCGTGTTGCTGGCAACTGCCGGCGTTTACCGGTATCTTTCCCGCCCGCAACTCGTCTTCCTCGGCTTTCCCGGCTCCTACATCGCACTGATGATGAAGGCCAGCAGCCAGACGGGCATCCCGTACGAGTTTTGGGGGCGCCGCCAGATGGAGGATCCCAAGCTGAGCGAAGCGTCGCTGCTGCGCTACAAGGCCGTCTTCGTTTCCGGGCGCCGCAGTGAGCCCTTCTCCGATCCGCTCAAACGCGCCATCCTGGCGGCACAGAACAAGGGTATCCGGGTGATTGTGCTGCCACCCGATCAGGCCAAATCACTTGGGGTGGGCAACGCCGATTTCCGCGGCGCCGAACAGCCGATTGAACGCTACTTTCATTACGGCGGCACCGACAACATGGCCGGCCTGTTCCAATACGCGGCCAAGACCTACGTGGGCAAGAACGTTGTTCCCCCGCCACCTGTACCCACGCCCGAGGATGGCTACTATCACCCGCAGGCTCCACGGAAGTTCACCCGCACCTCCGAATATGCCGCCTGGTATGAGCAATCGGGACACGCCAATGCCGATGCCCCACGCGTGCTGATCGACTTTGCCGATGGCTGGAAGCTGGGATCGACCGCCGGCACTGACGCGATCATCGGCGCGTTTGAGAAGAAGGGTTGGAAGGCCGCGGCTATCTTCGGGCGGCGCAACACCGCGCAGTTTGCGCTGGAGTGGAAGCCGGACATCCTGCTGACGCGCACACACGGCCGTTGGTACCAGGGAGACCGCGGTGTGCAACTGCTGGCTTCGCGCCTGGATGTTCCCCTCATGCGCGGGTTGCAACTCTTCTTCACCGGCGAGACGCTCTCCGACTACCGCAAGACCAATGCGGGGATTCGCGGCGCGGGTCTGGCGATTGGTGCCATCGTGCCTGAACTGGACGGCGCCATCGAGCCGACGCTGCTGGAAGGTCTGGACGCCGAGTGGTACGGCAAACGCTATGAGGCTGTGCTGGACGACCGCATCGAGAGGCTCGTCGACCGCTCCGCCCGCTGGGTGCGCCTTCGCAAGGTGCCGAACCGCAAAAAGAAGGTGGCTGTGATTTACGTGGCCGGGGTCGGCAAAGGGAAGGTTGTCGCTGCCAGCCTGAACGTTCCCGCTTCCCTGACACGCTTCCTCGGCGGACTCCGGGACGCAGGCTATTCGGTCACGCGCCTTCCCACCGATCCGGAGGCGCTGATCCAGGAAATGAACACGAAAGGACGGAACATCGCCGAGACACAACTGGGGGACATGGAGGAGTTGTCGCGCATGGCTGGGGTGGAACTGCTGCCAGCGGAAGAATACAAGGCCTGGTTCGAGCAGTTGCCCGAGGTGATGCGGAAACAGGTGACCGATGCCTTCGGCCCGCCACCCGGGCGCCTGATGGTGGTGGAACGGGATGGCAAGCAGTTCCTGCTAGTCCCCAAACTGGACTTCGGCAACGTGATCGTGCTGCCGCAACCGGCACGCGGAGGACGCTACGATTCCAAGCTGCTTCACAACGACAAGATCCCGCCGCCTCACCAGTTTCTGGCCGTCTACTTCTGGCTGGAAAAGAAGTTCAAGGCCGATGCCATCGTCAACTACGGCACGCATGGAACCCATGAGTTCCTGCCCGGGCGCCCGGTGGGCCAGTTGAGCGACGACTGGTCAGACCTGACGCTGGGCCGGCTGCCGAACGTTTACGTCTACATCATGGACAACATCGGCGAGGCGCTCATCGCCAAGCGCCGCGGCTCGGCTGTCACGGTCAGCCATCAGACGCCACCGATTGTGGCGAGTTCGCTGCAGGAAGCGGATCCGCCGGTTGGCGAGATTTACCGAAGCGCGCAGCAGTTCGCCACGCAGGATGAGGGCGCGCTCAAGGAGAAGTTGCGCGAGCGGATACGTGATCTGGCGGTGGCCAAGAAGTTCGACCGCGACCTCAACAAAGACTGGTCGAAGGTTCTGCCCACCGATGAAGAGGTGCAGGCGCTGGAGTTGCACATTCATCTGCTGGACGAGGATCGCATCGCGCTCGGCCTGCACACTCACAGTAAGGCGAACACGGCGGAGGAACTGGCGCCGGTAGTAACAGAAGTGTTGGGCTCCGCGTTCCAGAAGAAGGCTGGGGATCGGAAGCGCGCGATCGCCATGGTGCGCGCGATGCTGGATGCTCCGGCGGCCGCCGCGAGTGAACCGGCGCCGCGCCACCCGCATGCCGCACACCCGCCCATCATCACCAAGGCGAGCGGCCAGGAACGCGCGCACGTTGCCGCGCCCACATGGCAGAAGACAGCGGAAGCGAAGCCGATTCCCGGTGCCGACGACAATGCCCGGGTCCGCGTACTGAAGGCCGGCTTTGCGGGTACGGCTCGCGAGATTCCGGAAACACTACGGGCCCTGGAAGGCCGCTACATCCGGCCTGGAAGCGGGGGCGATCCCGTTCGAAACCCCATGGCTCTGCCCACCGGGAAGAACCTCTACGGCATCAACCCGCAGGAAGTGCCCACGCGCGCGGCGTGGGAGCTAGGCCGGAAGCTGGCCGAAGACCTGATCGCCAACGAACAGAAGCGGCTGGGCCGCTTCCCGCGCAAGATCGGCTTCACGCTTTGGAATACGGAACTGATCCGCCACTACGGAGCGGATCTGGCCCAGATCCTCTACCTGATGGGGTTGCAGCCGCGTTGGGATCAGCGCGGCGTGGTGGAGGGTGTGGATGTGATCCCCATGGCGCAGTTGAAGCGGCCGCGTATCGATGTGGTGATTCAGGCCGCGTCGCTATTCCGCGACACATTCCCCGATCGGATGGAGTTCCTGGATCAGGCGGTGCGGGTTGCCGCCGCGGCGCGCGACGGCGAGAACTACATTGCCGAAAACAACGCCGCCAACGAACGGCAGTTGAAGGAGGCCGGCGTGTCGGCCAGGGATGCGCGGCTGCTGGCCGGCGCCCGCGTGTTTTCCAATGCGCCCGGCGGCTATGGGACGGGCGTCATCGACGGCATTGAGAAGTCCGGCAACTACGACAACTCCAAGCCGATAACAGAAGACTATCTGATCAAGACGGGCGCGGTTTACACAGCCGGTGTCGAGTGGGGCAAGTTCGTGCCGAAGCTCTACGAACAGCAGTTGAAGTCGACCGATGCGGTTGCCCTTTCGCGTTCTTCCAACGTGGTGAGCGCCCTCACTCTGGACCACTACTTCGAGTATCTGGGCGGGATGACGATGGCGATTCGCGACACCACCGGCAAGTCACCGGAGACGTACGTGTCGGACGTGCGGGACGCATCGCGAGCCACGATGCTCACCGCCCAACAGGCGCTGCGCAATGACATGCGCACCAAATACTGGAACCCGAAGTGGATTGCGGGGCAGCAGAAGGAAGGCTTCTCCGGGGCAGCCGAGATCGCCGAGACCACCAAGAACCTGTTCGGCTGGCAGGTGACCAAGCCGGAGGCCATCGGCGACGACGTGTGGGACACGGTGGAGCAGATCTATGTGGAGGATTCGCTGAAGCTCGGGGTCCGCGAGTGGTTTGACCAGAAGAACCCCTACGCCTATCAGTCCACGACGGCGATTCTGCTGGAGAGCGCGCGCAAGGGGTATTGGAAGCCCGGCAAGGAAGTGCTACAGCGGGTTGCCAACGAGTATGCCCAGTCGGTTGGGCGTCACGGCCATGCGGGCGACAGCCGCACCACCGATAACGCGGCGTTCCAGTCATTCCTGAATCAGCAATTGAACGCACCTGGAAACGTCACCGGCATCCAGTTGTCCAAGTCCTACCAGCAATCGCTGGATAAGAGTTCCGGTGTGGCGGGGAAGGTGCTGGTTGCCGGGCAACGACTGGCTCGCGAAGCCGCGAGCCGGCAGACACAGACCATCGTTCGCTATTCCACCATGTCCATCGCCACGATTGCGGCACTGGCCACCCTTTTCTATTTCGGCTTGCGGAGGAAGAACCGTTCATGAAATTCCTAATGTTGCTGACGCTCGCGGCGTCTTTTTGCTTTGCCCAAGGCGACACGTCCTCGGTGTCCGGCACCGTTCTCGATCCCAGCGACAAGCCAGTCGATGGTGCCCTGGTGTCGGTGGTTTCCCGCGAGAGCGGACGTATCGTAAGTGCCACCTCCAGCACGGCAGGTGTCTTCCGTATCCCCTCCCTGCCCACCGGCTGGTATACCCTCAGCGTCCGAAAGGAAGGCTTCCGCGAGTACCGCATTCCGGAGTTCCAGTTGCTTTCGGGACAGGATGTCGCTCGTCCCGTGAAGCTGGAACTCGGCACCGTGCAAGGGGAGGTTACGGTGATTGGGGAACTGCCTGAGATCCAACGAGACGCCTCGGCCGGCGTTCGCGGCGCTACCTACTCGCCCTCGGAGGTGGAGAACGTTCCGATGCTGGCCTCCGGCGTGGGGCGCAACTACCGCGCCCTTGCTTACCAGACGCCGGGCGTGGGCTTTGCGCGTGCGGCGCATGCTCCGTTCACCGTTAACGGCAATCGGCCGCTTGGGGCGATGAACACCATGGTCGACTCGGCCGAGTACAACGATTCGTTCTCCGGCAACGTGCTGGGCCGCGGGATGACGGAGCAGCCGGTCTCCATGGAAACGGTGGAAGCCCTGCAACTGCAAACCTCGAACTTCAAGGCCGAGTACGGCCGGGCATCCGGGGCCGTTGTGAACCTCATCACCCGTCGCGGCGGCAACGACTGGCATGGATCCTTTTATCACTTCTTTCAGAACGAGGCTATCAACACCCGTAACCCGCTGCTTTCCGAGAAGGCCCCACTGCGCGTGAACATGCCCGGACTCACCATCGGGGGCCCCGTGCGCAAGGATCGGCTTTTTGTGTTCGGCGGCTATGAAATCGCCGTTCGCAACGCCTATCGCGCTTCGTCCACCATCACGACGCTGACGGCCGCCGAGCGCGCCCGGGCGGTGCCCGCCGTCCGCCCCCTGCTGCGGTACTATCCGGAGCCCAACATCGCCGGGACCAATCTGAACAGCCAGGCGATTGCGAGCCCAACCACCACCCCCACCGGGTTGTTCCGTATGGACTACGATGTCACTTCGAAGCACCGCCTGGGCGGGCGCGTCAATTTCGTCCGCAACGTCGGCGGCCTTCGGGAGCGGCTGTGGGGCGGCAACGCCGACTCAGGCAACAGTTCGCGCTCCGGCGTGCTCACGCTGGAGTCCGCGCTGTCCTCCCGCCTGTTCAACCAGGCACGCGGCACCTACACCTACTTCCATTCCACGGTGGAACCGAACTACCCGTCTCTCGGTGACCCAGCCGTCAACGGGCAGGTTGGCCTGATGGTAGTCACCGGACTGCAGATCCTGGGCCAGTTCCGGTCACGCAACGTCTCCACATTCCACAACTACACCGTGGCGGACGACATCACGTTTTTCCGCGGCGCGCACATCATAAAAGCCGGCGGCATCCACCGCCTTACCCAGGCCAACAACGAAGCGGACCGCAACTTCAACGGCACCCTCGTATTCCCTTCAGTTCCCGCTTTCCTGGCAGGCCAGCCTATCTCCTACGCGCGCGCCGTTGGCGCCTCCCGCATCGACATGCGTAACCGGGAAACCGCCGTGTACCTGCAGGATGACTGGCGCCTCCGTCCCTCGGTAACGTTGAACCTGGGACTCCGCTATGAGTACTACGGCGTGCCCAGTGAGAAGTACAACCGCATCGGCGGGCTCTACAGCCGCGATCAGAACAACTTCGCCCCGCGCTTGGGATTCGCCTGGGACTTCGCCCGCCGGGGCACATCGATTCTCCGCGGCGGCTATGGAATGTTCTACTCGCCCCTGCAGATGGACTTTGTCGGCCAGGCCCGTTTCGCCCCGCCACTGGTAACCACGCTGTCGCGCTTCCGTCCCACGTTTCCCGACCTGCTGGCCGGGGCGGCCATCGGCTCCGACGCTTACGTGCTGGACCGCTCCATCCGTAACCCGTATGTCCAGAACTGGAATCTCACATTCGACCGCCAGCTTTGGAATCCCGGCACAGTCCTCAGCGCGGCCTACGTCGGCAACCGTGGGCTCCGGTTGCCGTTCACGTCGCGACCCAACGGCGGGGAGAATCTCACTCCGGCGCAGCGGCCCGACCCCAGCCGCGGCGTCATAAGCTATCTCACCGGCGGCGCCGCCTCCACCTATCACAGCGCACAGTTCTCGCTGCGGACGGTTGTTCGCAACCGGCTCAGCCTGCGCTCTGCCTACACGCTCTCCCGGTCCATCGACAGCGCGTCGGATTCCGCCTTCAACCCCATCGACGAACGCAACTGGTCGCTTGATCGCGCGCTCTCCGATTTCCACCAGAAGCATCTCGTCACGCTCTATGGGGTTTACGACCTCCCGCTCGCCGAGCGCAACCGCTGGCTGGGTGGCTGGCAGGTGGTGGCACTGCTGCTGGGCCGTAGCGGCACGCCGTTCTCTTTGCTCGCCAATACCAATAACCCTGGCGGCTCACTCATCAACCGCATCAACGACATTCCCGGCAGCCTGAATCGCAATCCCGCCGGCTCCCGCTGGCTGGCGCTGCAATCAGGCTTCCCTCTGGCGCAACTCCAGCCCACCGCGGGTAGCGTTGGCACGCTCGGCCGAAATTCCGAGATTGGCCCGAACTTCATCGATCTCAACATCGGCATCCACAAACAGTTCGGCATCACCGAACGCCTCGCGCTGCAGTTTCGTGCCGAAGCCTTCAACACCCTAAACCGCGCCAATTACGATACGCCTATCAACAACATTGCCAATGTAGCGTTTGGCAACATTCTTACAGCGGCCGACCCGCGCCAGTTTCAGTTGCTGCTTCGCCTTAGTTTCTAGCCATGGCTAGCGGCCCGCCTGCCGGTTGGGCGGGCCCGCTCGTCCCCTTATCCACCCCGCCCACAATATTGTTGGGGCGAACTCCTCCTGCCCCGCCTACTCTAGGTAACACCCATGCTGGAAGCACTTTCCCTCACCAAGGCTTACAACGGGCATACCGCCCTGAATAACCTGAACCTCACCGTGGCTGCCGGCGAGGTCTTCTGCCTGCTGGGAGCCAACGGCGCCGGCAAAACCACCACCATCAACCTGTTCCTCAACTTCATCCCGCCCACGTCCGGCACAGCCAAGGTGAACGGTATCGACGTGGCTTCGCATCCGCTGGAATCCAAGCGCTACCTCGCCTACATCCCCGAGCAGGTCATGTTGTACCGCAACCTCACAGGCATCGAGAACCTCAGTTACTTCACGGAACTGGCGGGCTGCGAAAAGTACTCACAGGCCAAACTGCTGGACTTCCTCACCGCCGCCGGCCTGCAGGCCGAAGCCGCCGACAAACGCGTCGGCTCCTACTCCAAAGGCATGCGGCAGAAGGTGGGCATCGCTATCGCCACCGCCCGCAATGCCAAGGCTCTCCTGTTGGATGAGCCCACCTCCGGACTGGACCCGAAGGCATCAAACGAATTCTCCGAACTATTGAAGCGCCTGAGCGGCAACGGCGCCGCCATCCTCATGGCGACGCATGACCTCTTCCGCGCCAAGGAGACCGGCACCCGGGTCGGCATCATGAAGCACGGCAACATGGTGGCGCATATGAAGACCGAAGAACTCGGCCACGCCGACCTCGAACGGATCTACCTGGAACACATGCATGATTAGGAGGCCACACCCATGATCCGAACCGTAGCCCGCAAGGAAATGCTCGAAATCATCCGCGACGGCCGCTTCCGTTGGTCGGCCGCCATCACCCTCCTGCTTCTGTGCGGCGCCCTGGCCATGGGCTGGCAGCACTACCGCGATGTCGCCTCCCAGCATGAAGCCGCCCGCCGCGACACCCGCCAGCAGTGGCTCAAGCAAGGGGAGAAGAATCCGCACTCGGCCGCCCATTACGGCGTCTACGCCTTCAAGCCGCGCATGCCGCTGTCGCTCGTCGATCCCGGTGTCGACCCCTACGTCGGGGTCGCCGCCTGGCTGGAAGCGCACAAACAGAATGAGTTCAAGTTCAAGCCGGCCCAGGACGCTACCGCGCTGCAGCGCCTGGGCGAACTCACCGGCGCCACCGTCTTACAGTTACTGCTGCCGCTCGTCATCATCCTGCTCACGTTTTCGGCCTTTGCTTCGGAGCGGGAACTCGGCACGCTACGCCAATTGATGAGCCTCGGGGTGAGCCGCTCCGACCTCGCCTGGGGCAAGGCGCTGGGCATCTCCGGCGCGCTCGCGATGTTGCTCCTCCCGGCCACCGTCATCGGCGTGGCCGGTCTGGCCCTGACCGCCGAGAACGGCGCGCTCGCCGGCAGCACGCCACGGCTCCTCCTGCTGTTCGCGGGCTACCTGGCCTACTTCGCCGTCTTCCTGGGTATCTCGCTGGCGGTTTCGGCGAAGGCTTCATCGGCTCGAGTGGCTCTCATCACGCTGCTCGGCTTCTGGATCTTCAACGGGCTCCTCGCCCCGAAGGCCGTTACGGACCTGGCCCGTTCGATTCACCCCACCCCATCGACGCTGCAGTTCGCACGCGACATCGAACATGACATCGAGAACGGCATGGACGGACATAACCCCGCCGACAGCCGCGCCGAGGCACTCAAACAGGAACTGCTCCGGAAGTACAATGTCGACTCGGTGAACAAGCTACCCATCGACTTCAACGGCGTCCGCATGCAGGCCGGCGAAGAGTACGGCAATCAGGTTTTCGACCGCCACTACGGCGCGCTCTGGGCCACCTACGACCGCCAGCGCCGCATCCACGACCTGGCCAGTATCCTGGCGCCTTCGCTCGCCATCCGCTCCCTGTCCATGGGCCTTGCCGGTACCGACTTCCCGCAGCACGCCCACTTCTCCCAGGCCGCCGAGCAGTACCGCCGCCTGATCAACCGCGAGATGAACATGGATCTGGCCCATCACGCCAAAGGCAAGCCCGTCTACATGGCGAAGGAAAGCCTGTGGCAGAAGATCCCGGACTTCCACTACGAGGCTCCCGGCCTTGGCTGGGTGGTGCGGAACCACACTCTGAGCCTGGTGCTGTTAACGGTGTGGTGCCTTGCCGCCGCGCTGGCTGCCTCCTGGATGTCCCGGCGCATGGAGGTGATCTGACATGCTGTTCCTAATCGCGAAGAACGACTGGCGCAACATCCGCGCCGACCGCACCCTCTGGGCCATCGCCTTACTCCTGACCACCACCATCCTCTACGGCGTCCATAACGGCGCCTCCTGGGTGGACTTTCAAAAGCGGACCATCCAGGGCGCGCTCGCCGACGAAGCCGAACGCCATGCGGCTATCAAGCAAGGCATCGAGGACGCCAACGCCGGCCGCACCTCGCCCCCATCCTGGAAGGACCCGCGCAGCCCATACGCGGTCGGCTACCGGCTCGGTTCCCGCTTCGCCACCATGCCACCGGCGCCCCTGGCCGCCCTCGCCGTCGGCCAGAGCGACCTGCTGCCCTACTACTTCCGCGTCACCGTCAACAGCCGCGACACCATGCTGGGCAATGACGAACTCGAGAACCCGGTCCACCTCCTCAGCGGCCGCTTCGATCTCGCCTTCGTCATCATCTATCTGTTCCCCCTGGTCATCCTCGCTGTCAGCTACAACCTGATCTCCGGCGACAAGGAAGACGGCACACTGGCCCTGACGCTCTCCACGCCCGTCAGCCTGCCATCGCTGGCGATGGGCAAAATCGCCTTCCGCGCCGCCTTCGTATTGACACTGGGCGCTGTCCTGTCCGTAGCCGGCGCACTGCTCAGCGGCATCGACCTGAGCGCCCCCGGTGCCGCCCCCAGGCTGCTGCTCTGGATGGGCGCGGTGGCGGCCTACTCCATCTTCTGGTTCGGGTTGGCGGTGCTGATCAATGCCATGGGCCGGAATTCCGCCACCAACGCCCTGGCGCTCTCAGGACTCTGGCTGGTCTTCGTGCTGCTGATTCCGTCGCTGCTGAACGTTGGCATCAAAACGGCCCACCCCGTTCCGTCACGCGTCGAGATGATCCAGGCGATGCGCCACGCCTCCGATGCGGTCACGGCCGAGCGCAGCCGCCTCATGGCCGAGTTCCTGGAAGATCATCCCGAACTCGCCCCTGCTGCTTCCGCCGACACAAACGCCCAGTTCGCGGTCCGCTCCGTCGCCATGACCGAAGAGTTGGAGCGCCGCATCCAGCCCGTCCTGGACGAGTTCGACAAGCGGATCTCCCGCCAGCAGCAACTGGCCGATCAGTACCGCTTCCTTTCGCCCGCCATCCTCACGCAGGCGGCGCTCTACGACCTAGCCGGCACCGGAGTGCATCGCTACAAGCACTTCCTCAACCTGGCCGCCAACTACCACCAGCAGTGGCAAGCCCACATCCAGCCCAAGATGATGCAGACGGTCAAGCTGAGCACGGCCAGCATCGACGAACTGCCGCGATGGCACTGGCAGGAAGAGGATACGGCCGATGTGCTTGGCCGTGCCGGCACACACACCGCCGCCCTGGCGCTTACCGCCGCTTTCGTGATTGCGATTGGGGTGCTGGCGCTGAGGCGCTTCCCGGTGGTCGGCTGACTCTGCCGGCCTTAGAACATGAAGTCGATCGGCAGCTTCGTGTTGTCGTCCTTCTTGATCCGCACAATCTGCTCGGCCACCAGGTTCTTCACGGTGTCCATGGTGGTGCCGCTTAGATCGGTGCCACTGAAGTTCACCTTCTCGACGTTCGAATCGCTCAGATCCGCGCCCGTCAGGTTGGCCGCTCGCAGATCCGCTTTCGCCAGATTCGCGCCTTTCAGAATGGCGCCGGTGAGGTTTGCCGTATCCAGGTTGGCACCACTCAAATCTGCACCGCTGAGGTTCGCCCCACTGAGGTTCGCCTGACGCAGATCGGCTCCGCTCAGATTGGCCTTCGACAGATTGCAGCCCGCGAAGTTAGTCGTGTCGGCCGTGGCACCCTTCAAGTTGCTTCCGGTCATATCGACGCCGCTCACATCGGCACCGCGCAGGTTGGTGGCCTCAATGTTGGCGCCCACCATGCTTGACCCGCGCATGTCGGCCTTCTGCAGGTTGGCACCGGAGAGGTTCACCGACTTAAGATTCGCCCCGTTGAGGTCCGCGCCGCGCGGGTCAGAACCCGCCAGGTTCGCGCCCTCCAGCATGGTGTTCTTCAGGATGGCGCCGCGCAGGTCAGCCTTCGCCAGGTTGGCCGTAAACAGGTTGCAGCCGCTCAAATCGGCCTTGCTCAGCACCGCCTGTTCAAAGGAAGACTTCCGCAGATTCGAGTTTGCCAGTACCGCGTTGCGCAGATCGGCGGTGCGCAGCACGGCACTCTCCAGCAGGCACTTGGTCATCTTGGCCGATTCCATGTTCGCCTTCACGAACGTGGCGCCGGTGGCCGTAATGCCTTCCAGATTCACCTTGCTGAGGTTCGCGCCGTCCAG
>JAEUQF010000087.1 GCA_016789745.1 Bryobacterales bacterium | reverse complement strand
GGATCTTCATATCTTGAATCCTCCAGTTAGCGTAGTGACGCCTTTCAAAGTGTCACGCGAGAATCCAATGTATCAGTGAAGAGGCTGTAAAGACTTTGTGAAGACAAAAAAGGCGGGCCAGCATGGAAAGCCGCCCGCCTTTGTAAGGTTAACTACTTAAACCTACAGGACCTGGTCGGACCAGTTCTCCAGAATCTGCTTGACCTTGCCCGTGAACTGATCGGCCATCGCGCCATCAATGATGCGGTGATCGAAGGTGAGCGCCAGGTAGCAGATAGAGCGGATCGCGATGGCGTCATCGACGACGACCGGGGTCTTTTCGACGGTCCCGATACCGAGGATCGCCACCTGCGGCTGGTTGATCACCGGGGTGGCGAAGACGCTGCCGAAGCTGCCGAAGTTCGTAATGGAGAAGGTCCCGCCCGAGACTTCATCCGGCTTCAACTGCTTCGACCGGGCGCGGCCGGCCAGATCGACCACCGCACGCTGCAGGCCCACCACGTTACGCTCATCGGCATTGCGGATCACAGGCACGATGAGCCCGTTGCCGCCATCCAAGGCCACCGCAACACCAATGTTGATGTCGTTGTGATAGAGGATGTTCGTCCCTTCGATGCTCGAGTTCACGATCGGGAACTGGCGCAGCGCTTCGGCCGTCGCGCGCAGCACGAACGGCAGGAACGTCAACGAGAAGCCGTAGCGTTCCTGGAACTGGCCCTTGAGCTTGTCGCGAAGCTTGGCCACCTTCGTCATGTCCACCTTATGCACCGTGGTGACATGGGCGGAGGTGCGCTTGGAGAAGACCATGTGCTCGGCGATCTTGGCGCGCATGGTGCTCATAGCTTCCACACGCGTCTTGGCCGGGCCCGTCTTGGCCAGCGGAGCCACCTCATTGGCGGCAGGCGGAGCCGGCGGCACGTAGACCGGAGCCGGGGGAGCGGGCGCGGCTACCGGAGCAGGAGGAGGAGGCGGAGGCGGCGCAGATGCGGCTTCCACCGTGCGCGCACCCTGGGCAGCCATATAGCTCTCGACATCGGCCTTCGTGATACGGCCGCCGGCACCGGTGCCGCGCACCTGGGCCAGATCAATGTTGTACTCGCGGGCCATGCGGCGGACCAGCGGGGAGAGCGGGCCGGCAGGCTCGGCAGCAGCGGCAGGCGCCGGAGCGGCAGGCGCCGGAGCGGCGGGTGCCGGGGCGGCGGGTGCCGGGGCAGGAGTAGCAGGAGCGGGTGCGGCTTCCTCCTTTGGAGCTGGAGGTGCAGCCGCGGCGCCGGCCCCATCGTCAAGGCGTGCCACTACGGTATTGATGGCAACGGTCTTGCCTTCTTCGACGAGGACCTCAGCCAGCGTGCCCGCGCCTGGAGACGGGATTTCGCTGTCGACTTTGTCCGTACTGATCTCAAATAGTGGCTCATCCCGCTCCACGCGGTCGCCTGGCTTTTTGAGCCACTTGGTGAGCGTCCCTTCGACAATACTCTCGCCCATCTGGGGCATTACGACATCAATCATGCACTTGTCTCCAAAGGTTCAGGTTCGGCCGGCGTGAGCGGCGGTGGCCAGCTCATGCGCATCTCAAATATCTGCCCGAAGTGTTCCACCATCCGGGCCAGGATCTGCTCGCGGGTGGCTTCCACTCCTAACTGCCTGAGCGAGGTCACCGGTTTGGTGAGCCCGCAAGGAATAATGTAGCGAAAATACGATAAGTCTGTCGCCAGATTGAAGGCCAACCCGTGCGAACTCACCCAGCGGCTGAGGTGAACGCCAATGGCGCAGATCTTTGCGCCATCCACCCAGACTCCCGGCGCGCCCTTCTCACGCCCGGCCGCAATCCCAAACTCGGCCAGAACCTCGATGATAACCTGTTCCAGCCCACGCACATAGGCGCCGACATCGCGCTTCCACTCGCGCAGGTCGAAGATGGGATACGCTACCACTTGCCCGGGGCCGTGATAGGTAACATCGCCGCCGCGGTCGATTTCGTAATACGCGATGCCGGCACGGGCCAGCAAATCCGGCGGCGCCAGCAGATTGTCTTCCCGCCCGTTCCGGCCCATCGTCACCACATGGGGATGCTCGACGAACAACAGTTGATCCGGGATTCTGCCGGCCTTGCGATCGTCGGCGAGCCGTTTTTGCATGTCCCAAACGGGCCCATACACGGCTCGCCCCAGATCACGTACTTCACACTCACGCATTGATAGCCAGTCCGTAGACGGCGTTGAAGGCCTCGCCAACGGCTTCGTACAGCGTGGGGTGCGCGTGGATCGTCTCCATCATCGTTTCCACCGTGGCTTCGGCTTCCATCGCCGCCACGCATTCGGCGATCAGTTCATAGCCGTCGTAGCCGATGATGTGGACGCCCAGAATCTCCCCGTACGTCTCATCGGAAACCACCTTCACGAAGCCCGAGTGCAGGTCGACAATCGAGGCCTTGCTGTTGCCGGTGAAGGGGAACTTGCCGACCTTCACCTTGTACCCCTGCGCCTTGGCCTGCGCTTCGGTCAGCCCGACGCTGCCGATGCCCGGCTCCGTATAGGTGGCGCCCGGAATGCGATTCTTGTTGATCGGCGTGGCGGGCTTCCCGGCAATGTGCGCCACCGCGATCATGCCCTCGCGCGTCGCCACGTGCGCCAACTGCGGCGTTCCGGCCACGATATCGCCGATCGCGTACAGCCCCGGCTCGGCCGTCTGCTGCATCGCGTTCACCTTCACAAAGCCGCGGTCGAGTTCGGCCTTGGTCTTATCCAGGCCGACCTGATCGGTGTTCGGCTTGCGCCCGATGGCAATGAGCAGCTTGTCGGCTTCCATCACCTCCACCTTGTTGTTCGACAGCTTCACCGTCACCTTAACGCCGTTGGCCGTCTTCTGGATCTCCTGCGCCGTCGCGCCGGTCTCACAGCGAATCCCCGTCTTCTTGAAGTGACGCTCCAGTTCCTTGGAGATTTCTTCGTCTTCCACCGGAACCAGCCGCGGCAACATCTCCAGCACCGTCACCTTCGTCCCGAACCTGTTGAAGATCGACGCAAACTCAACACCCACCGCACCGGCGCCAATCACCAGCAGCGACTTCGGAATCTCCTTCATATTGAGGATTTCGATGTTGGTGAGAATGAAGTTGGGGTCCGGTTGCAAGCCGGGGATCATCCGCGCTTCCGAACCGGTGGCGAGGATGATGTTCTTCGCCGTTACTTCCTGGTTCCCATTCGCGCCGGCTACCGTCACCTTGCCGCCGCCCTGGAGCTTGGCGAAGCCCTTGATTACATCGATCTTGCCGCGCTTCATCAGGAACTCGACGCCCTTGGCGTGCTTGTCCACAATGCCTTGCTTGCGGTCGACTACCGCCGGGTAGTTGATCTTCGGGTTTTCGACCGAGAAGCCCTCTTTCTGGGCATGCTGGATATGCTGCCAGACACTAGCCGAATGGAGCAGGCTCTTGGTAGGGATACAACCTACGTGCAGACAACAGCCGCCCAGTTTCGGATCTTTCTCAACGATGGCTGTCTTTAAGCCATACTGCGCCGCGCGCACCGCGGCCGAATAGCCGCCCGGGCCGCTGCCGATAATAAGTACGTCGTAGGACACTATTCCAATGTAGCATCGCGTTTTGGGGTACCGCCTTTATACGGGCGCGATGCCGCGCTCCGGCTTGCCCGGTTCAAAGCGGCCTGATGCGCAAGTCCTGAAACTCCACCATCCCATCGACGGAGTGGAACTGAAAGCCCACCCTGCCGCGGGGCATCGTGCCTTCGGGCAAATGATCGCTTTCGGCGACCGTAACGCCGTCCAGCCGTACCCGGCAGTGGCCCTGTTCCACACGCACCTGCAGCAGGAACCAGCGCTGCTCGTGGTCGGCGGTGATGTTGGAGCGTACCAGGTTGTAGATGCTTCCGGTGGGATACACCGAGTCGATCGGGCTGTAGATCTGGATCTCGAAGCCGCGGCTGGCCTTGGGATCGGGAGACCCGCGCAGGAAGACGCCGCTGTTGACGTGTTGCCGGGTGCGCACCAGCACGGTCAGTTCGAAATCGGCGAACTCACCCGGAGCATAGAAGATGCCGTCACCGCCCCATCCGGCGAGCACACTATCCCCCTTGATCCGCCATTGGCCGTTGCCGCGCAAAGCCCATCCTTGCAGTCCGGCACGCAAGGGTTCCGCAAGGGGTGTCCGGCCGCCGTTGTCTTCGATGGCGATGTTCCGGAGCGAGTAGCCGTGGCCGTAATCCGGAAAGCCGATGAAGCCGCGCCGCAGACGCTGGCGCAGTTCCGGATCGTCGTCCAGCGTTGTGTCCTGCACGGTGATGCCGTCGATGACAGCCTTCAGGTGGCCACCAATGAGGGTGATCTCGGCGGTGTGCCACACGCCAAACGTCGGGGGCAGTTTCTGTTTTGGCGGTCGGACGCCGGCAATCGCGCCAGTGGCATAGAGGGGCGTGTCGGGATGGAAGTCGTGCGCCAGATACAAAGCCAGTCCCGCCTGCGCGGGCCGACCCAGGCGCGGTGCGCGCAACACCACGGCGGCTTCGGCCCATTGCTCCAACTTGTAGTCGAACCGCAGATGGAAGTCTTCATACTCGCGCACGGTGTGGATCCAGTTCGGCGGAAAGCCCCGGCCGGTCACGCGCAATTCGCCCTGACCGGCGGCGAAAGCAGGATGCGGCCCTTCGGCCACCCATCCGTTCAAGGTCTTGCCATCGAAGAGAGATACAGGCACGGCGGCACCCGCCTGCCAAACCATCGCCCCAAGGCACACCATTCGCAGCAGCATAAACTCGTAGATACACTGTGCCACGCGCTGCGGTATCGTGTAAGGTCATCATGCTGCGACTCGCTTTCCTCTGTCTGCTTGCCCTGTCCGCCGCTGCCCAGGACCGCATCGGCACGGTTCAGGTGCGCGTCTCCACCGACCATGCGGATTGGCGTTATGAGCCCGGCCAACCGGTGAAGTTCCGGATCAGCGTGATCCAGGATGGCCACCCGCTGGCCGGCGCTCGTGTGACCTACCGCATTGGTCCGGAGATGATGCCGCCGAAGATCGACCAGACGGCCGCGCTCACCGGAGACGCCATCACAGTGGATGGCGGAACGATGCAGGAGCCTGGCTTTCTGCGCTGTATCGCGACCGTGGAGGTGAACGGCAAGACCTACCGCGGCCTGGCCACCGCGGCGTTCCGGCCAGAGAACCTGCAACCCACCCAGCAGAACCCGGAAGACTTCGATGCCTTCTGGGCAGCAGGCAAGGCGGCACTGGCGAAGTTGCCGATAGACGCCAAAGTGACGCCCCTTCCGGACTACGGCAATGCCGGGGCGGATTGCTATCACGTGAATCTGCAGAACGTCGGCATGGGCGCGGCGCCGTCGCGGTTCTATGGCGTGTTGTGCGAGCCGAAGGCTCCCGGTAAGTATCCGGCGCTGCTGAGCGTGCCGGGGGCGGGTGTGCGGGCCTACCGCGGACTGGCCGAGATGGCGGCAAAGGGCGTGATCACGCTGCAGGTGGGCATTCACGGCATCCCGGTGACAATGGATGCTTCGGTGTACGAATCGCTGGGCGCCGGCGCCCTGGCCGGGTACAACACCTTCGGCCTGGACAACCGCGACCGCTACTACTATCGCCGCGTCTACCTGGGCTGTGTGCGCGCGAATGACTTCCTGGTGAGCCACCCGAAGTGGGATGGGACGAATCTGGCGGTAACCGGCGGCAGCCAGGGCGGAGCACTGTCGATCATCACCGCGGGGCTGGACCAGCGGGTCCGCGGCCTGGCAGCTTACTACCCGGCGCTGTCCGACGTCACCGGTTATCTCAACAACCGTGCCGGCGGCTGGCCGCACATGTTTCGCGCCGCCGAAGGGGTAATGGCGCACCGCATGGCGCAGAAGATCGAGACGTCCCGATACTACGACGTCGTCAACTTCGCGCGACGGGTAAAGGTGCCAGGCCTCTACACCTGGGGCTTCAATGACGAAACCTGCCCGCCGACGTCGATGTATGCCGCCTACAACGTGATCCCCGGGCCCAAGAAGCTGATGCTGGCGCTCGAAACCGGCCACAATAATGTCCCGGAGCAGGTAGCCGCGGTGAACGACTGGCTGCTGGCTTTCCTCAAAGGCAGGTAGGACGCTATTCGGCGGCCGTCGGCGCTCGCCGCAGCGAGAAGGGCGGACTGGCGTGGCAGTGCTGGCAGACGGTGGTCTGCAGTGCCTTGTCGATCTTGTGCGTGCTGGCGGTAAAGGGAGCCATCTCCGCATGGCAGCCGGTACAGTTCAACTTACGCGCCACAGCCAGTTTGTGCACGTTCTCGAAGTGCCAGTAGCCATCGCGCTTCGTCTTCACCAACTCCGGCACGTTGTGGCAGCCGTTGCAGGTTTCGCCGAGTTTGGGATTCACGGCCGGCGGCGTCAGGCGTAGCGTTGCCGTGGGAGCCGCGGCGGGCTTGGCCTTCTGTGCCGTCGCGACCGTCCTGGCGGCGACGCGCCCCATAAGAATCGCAGGCCCCAGGAACGTGCCTTCCATCCCGTTGCGGCCATTCACGCCGCCGAAGCCGGTGGCCTCGCCGGCGGCCAGCAGACCGGGAACCGGCTGCCCCTCGCTATTCAGCACCTGGCAGGACGTATCCACGCGAACGCCGCCCATGCTCTTGCGGATAAGGATGTACATGGGCGCGGCGTAGAACGGGGGCTTCTGGATCTTGCTGATGGGGATCACAAAGCCGCCGCGCTGCGGCACTTTCGGACCAAAGCGCTGGAAGTCGGTATCTTCTCCAGCATCCACCAGGGCGTTGTAGCGCTCCACGCTGGCCCGCAAGGCATCCGGCGGCAGACCAGCGTTTCGAGCCAACTCTTCAATGGAATCCCCTTTCGACAGCAGGCCTGGGTAGTTCAGCACTTCCTCCACCCGGTCCTGCGCGAAGCCGGCGTGCACAATGCGGAAGCCGCGGCGCCCATCGGCATCCATGACGGCCCAGAACCGGGCCGGGTCCTGCGCGGCAATCTTCGGAATGGTTACCTTCGGCTCATGCTGTTCCAGAGCGAAGCGTTTGCCCTGCGCGTTCACCCAGATGGCATTGAAGGCCATGGAAAAGAAGCCGCGCTTGCCTTCTGCATCGAAGGGGTCCGGCAGCCCGGTGGCGTAGTTCCACTGGTGGTCCAGCCAATGCGACGTGCCGCCGGCCTGTTTTGCCAACTGCATGGCCTCGCCGGTAGCGAAGAAGCCGCCGCCAGTCAGCACCCGCTCCGGCGTCCGCATCGATTTGGGCCACGACGCCCGCACCAGGTCCTGATCGGCCGCGTACCCGCCGGTACTGAGCAGGACATTGCTGCCGCGAAGGGTCAGTTCCTTGCCTTCGCGCAGATTGCGCATCTTCACGCCCGTGACGCGTCCGCCGTCCAGCAGCAGTCCGGTCACCTTGTGGCCGAACAGAAACGTGACGCCACCCTGCCGCAGGATCTCGCGATAGATCGGAATCGTCAGCCCGATGCCCTGCTGGTTCGGCGAATGAAAGCGCGCCACGCTGTTGCCCGCGCCGTTCAGACTAACGTTGATGAACTCCGTACCCAGCGAGACCATCCAATCATGGATTTCGGTCTTGGAGTTGCGCACGTAGTAACGTACCCATTCCGGATTGGCATCTTCGCCCCAGGTAAGAAAATCGCGCTCCGCAATCTCCGGCGTGTCGACGATCTTGAGTTTCTCCTGCAACGGTGTCCCAATCAGGCTGAGACCGCCGGAAGATATCACCGCATGCCCGCCAGGCTGCGTGTTCAACTCCACGACCGTGACTTTCAGGCCGGCGCGGGCGCCCTCCAGCGCCGCCGAGAGTCCGGCAATGCCGCCGCCGGCGATGATGAGATCGGGTTGATCGGCAGCTAATAGAATACGACTTAGTACGAATAAAACAGCGAGACGCGGCTGTAGCATTTTGGATATTTAACTACAGAACCGCGCCGCGCGGGTAGGGGGGTTAGTCAGGCGGCATGGGTACGCGCCGGCTGTTCATAGCCGCGGATCACGTTGTAGACCACCTGGCGGAAGAAGGCGCGGATGGCGCGCACCAACTCCAGTTCGCCATAAATTTCCAAAGGATTCTGACTAATGTTTTCCCACTGGACATGCCGCAGCAGCGTATCTTCGAGTAACTGCAACTTCGCCACCAGTTCCGATAACGGCACGCCCTCCACACGGCGCAGGCGTCCCAGCGTTTCGTAGCGCGCCGCGATTTCATGGATGTTGTCAGCGGCGATCCATCGGCCCAGGTAACGAACCGTGTCCTCTGCCCGCAAGCGGAGATCGTAATCATCGGCGCGGTGGTAAGTGGTCAGGCGCGGATCCTTACGAGCCGATTCCAGGAAGGAACGGATGATGCCTTCCCAGTTCTTTTCGATGCGTTCAATGAGTCGAGTGGATACCATGGCCGTATGGATGGATTCCAGAGGACCGAAGTTCCCGCTCGTCCGTTAGATAAAAGCAAAGATTACATTCGCTTTGCCGAAACGTTACTTTAGGGGACGAGTTGGAATTCCAGGCGCCCCTTGGACTCCCAGGCAGCCAGTATCTTGCCATCCGAAAGGGGCAGCAATTGCGGAAACCCCGCGCCTTTCTCCGCGCTCAGCAGCGACGGCGAGGCCGAGCCCGGCGCGAGAACGACAACGCCATCGGGCGAGGTCCAGGCGACGTACACACCCTTCTTTCCGACAGCCAGAGCCGAATCCTTGCCTTCACCCAGCAACTGCTCCGCGCCAGTAGCGCCGGCAAGATAGACCTGCTTTTCCCGCCGCCAAGTGGTTGCCGGCTTGCCATGCGGATCGAGGGCTAAGCCGCCGCCGTCCATCGGGCAGGCATTCAGCATCCACGTGCCTTCGCCCAGTTTGCGAGCCGGGGAGAAACTGGCGCCGTCCGCCGATTCGGTCACATACATGTCGCGAGCCCCTTCCACGGCGTTGCGGAACATGACGGCGATTCGCCCGCGGCTGTCGATAGCGACAGAAGGATGGCAGCACTGGCAAATGGTGCCTGACGGCGACTCATAAACCAGCACGTTCTTTGACCAGGTACGGCCCCCATCGCGCGACGCCGCTCCATAAAGCTTTGTGCCGTTCGAACGCAGGTCCAACCAGGTTGCAAACAACACGCCCCCGCCGGAGGCCATGGCGTGCAGCCCCTCCCGCGCTGCCCCAGGCACATCGTTGATGGGCACAGCGGAAGACCACGTCTGCCCGCCATCGGTGGACCGCCAGGACAGCAGATCGCCATCGGCGCCGCCGCCTTTTTCGCCAACGATCGCGGAAATGACGACGGCATCCGGGGTGAAAGCGAGTCGCGGACCGCGATGGCGGCCAAGCGAGAGTTTGCCCGTTTGGGATACGGCAACCGGCTTTGCAAACGTCCTGCCCTGGTCGACGGACGATGCGAAGAACACCGTCTGCCCGGCTCCAAACGCCACACCCACGCGTTTGCCGTCGGTGGCCAGTTGCGGTTGGCGGAACTCCATCTGCGGAGATTCCGGAACGATATGTAGCGCAAGTAGGGCAAGCATCGCCAGCATTCTCACAGGATATATCCGGACGGAACAGGCGGGCTATGGCGTAAGCGCAACTCGCAGCAAGGCCCATGGCGGGGTGCCTCGTGTTAGGCTGTGAATAGCAGTGGGGGCCGACGACGAGATCGCTATCCGCACCGTCAATCTGGCGAAAGTTTATCCTTCCGGCCAGTCGCACATCACTGTGTTCCAAGATCTGAATGTCGAAATCCCGGCCGGACAGCGAGTTGCCATTATCGGCGAATCCGGTGCGGGGAAATCGTCCCTTCTCCATTTATTGGGTGGTTTGGACCGCGCCACCGGGGGCGAAATCTTCTACGGCCCGCAGGCGCTTTCGCGGATGAGCGATGGCGAGTTGGCGGCCTTCCGCAATACGCACCTTGGATTTGTGTGGCAAACGGCCAGCCTGCTGCCGGAGTTCACGGCGCTGGAGAACGTCATGATGCCCCTGCTGATTCGCGGGGTATCCCAAGGGGAAGCAAGGGTACCGGCGCTGGAGAATTTGCGGCAGGTGGGATTGGAGCAGCGGCATCATCACCGGACCGGCGAGTTGTCGGGAGGCGAACAGCAAAGAGTTGCGCTGGCACGCGCATTAGTAGGCTCGCCTCGCGTACTTTTGGCCGATGAGCCTACAGGGAGCCTGGACCATCGCACTGGAGAATCGATTATGGCGCTGCTGACGGAACTCCACAGCGAGCGCCGCCTCACATCTATACTGGTCACGCACAACCTGTCGTTCGCCCAACGCTGTGACCGCATTTATTCCCTGCAACAGGGACGTTTGGAACCTTTCCCTCAAACCGGGCATCCGATAGAGCAGCCCCTTCCTTATACTGGTAAGAACGGATCGAGTTATGTTTGAACGCTATACCGAGAAGGCGCGAAGAGTTATCTTCTTTGCGCGATACGAGGCTAGCCAGTTCGGCAGCCCCTATATCGAGACCGAACACCTCCTGCTCGGCCTCTTGCGGGAGGACAAGGCCCTTGCCAACCGCTTCCTGCGTTCCCACGCCGCCATCGAATCCATTCGCAAGCAGATCGAAGCGCACACGACAATTCGCGAGAAGGTATCCACTTCCGTCGATCTGCCGTTGAGCCACGAATGCAAGCGAGTGCTCGCCTACGGGGCCGAAGAGGCTGAGCGGCTCAACCATAAACACATTGGCACCGAGCATCTGCTGCTGGGCCTGTTGCGCGAAGAGAAATGCTTGGCGGCGGAGATCCTGCATGAGCGCGGACTACGTTTGAGCCAGGTGCGGGAGGAGATCGCACGCTCGTCTTCGGAGAAGATGGCGTCGAACCGCCCGAAGGAAAGCTCGCTACTGGCCGAGTTCAGCCGTGACCTGACCCAGGCGGCGCTCGATGGCACGCTCGATCCTCTGATCGGCCGTGATTTCGAGTTGGAGCGCGTGGTGCAGATCCTGTGCCGTCGCACCAAGAACAATCCGGTGCTGATCGGCGAGCCGGGCGTTGGCAAGACGGCGATCGTGGAAGGCTTGGCGCAGCGTATCGCCGATGGCGACGTCCCCAGCTTCCTGGCCGACAAGCGCATCCTGGCGCTGGACCTGTCGCTGATCGTGGCCGGCACGAAGTATCGCGGCCAGTTTGAAGAGCGGCTGAAGACCATCATGAAGGAATTGATGGAGAA
This sequence comes from Bryobacterales bacterium, assembly GCA_016789745.1. Lineage (GTDB taxonomy): Bacteria > Acidobacteriota > Terriglobia > Bryobacterales > Bryobacteraceae > CADEFT01. The sequence goes on along the minus strand of JAEUQF010000087.1, from coordinate 49,797 downwards.
TCAGAACGCCATCATCTTCATCGACGAGTTGCACACGCTGGTGGGGGCCGGTTCGGCGGAAGGTTCGCTGGATGCGGCGAATATCCTGAAGCCGGCGCTGAGCCGTGGCGAGATCCAGTGCATTGGCGCCACCACGCCGGCCGAGTATCGCAAGTCCATTGAGAAAGATCGCTCGCTGGAACGGCGCTTCCAGGCGGTGAAGGTGCCGCCGCCAAGCGAAGGCGATGCCATCAAGATCCTGTTCGGCATCAAGGAACGCTACGAGAAGTTCCACGCGGTGGCCTATACGGATGAGGCAATCGAGTCGGCGGTGACGTCGTCCAGCCGCTTTATTCCGGATCGCTTCCTTCCGGATAAGGCGATCGACCTGATCGACGAAGCCGGCGCGCGGATCAAGCTGCGGCAGACGACGGTGCCAAGCGAGGTTTCCGAGATCCAGAAGCGCATCAAGTTCATCGTGCACCGCATGGAGAACGCGATCGCCAATCATGAGTTCGAGAAGGCGCGGTTCTACTCGGACGAAGAGCGGCGGGAACGCGAGAACCTGCGGCAGTTACGCGAGAAGTACAACCTGGACGACACGTCGACGGGCGTGGTCACCAAGGACGACATCGAAGATGTCGTGGCGCGGTGGACCGGCGTTCCGATGACGGCCATCAAGGAAGAGGAAGTCAGCAAGCTGCTCCGGATCGAAGAAGAGCTGCACAAGCGCGTGATCAGCCAGGAGAAGGCGATCAGCGCGCTGGCACGTTCCATTCGGCGCTCGCGTGCGGGGTTGAAGTCGCCCAAGCGCCCGGCGGGCTCGTTCCTGTTCCTGGGCCCCACGGGTGTTGGTAAGACGGAGGTTGCGCGCGCGCTGGCCGAGTTCCTGTTTGGCAGTGAGAAGTCGCTCATCCGCTTTGACATGTCGGAGTTCATGGAGAAGCACTCGGTGTCGAAGTTGATCGGCTCGCCTCCGGGCTATGTGGGTTACGAAGAAGGCGGACAGCTCACCGAGCGGGTGAAGCGGTCGCCCTATTCGGTGATCCTGCTGGATGAAATCGAGAAGGCGCATCCGGATGTCTACAACATCCTGCTGCAGGTGTTTGAAGACGGCCAGCTCACCGACGGGTTGGGCAATACGGTTGACTTCAAGAACACCATCATCATCATGACTTCCAACCTGGGCGCGCGGTTCCTCGACAAGAAGACGCCGTTCGGCTTCCAGGCCCCGGTGGGTGCCGGTCTGGCCCCGAAGGTGGAAGACCAGGTGATGAGCGAAGTGAAGCGCGCCTTCAATCCGGAATTCCTCAACCGTCTGGATGAGACGATTCTGTTCAGCCCGCTCAACGACGAGGATCTGATCAAGATCATCGACCTGCTGGTTGGCCAGGTGAATGTGAACCTGATACCGAAGCAGTTGACCATCCGGCTGTCGGCGGAGGCTTCGCGGTACATTCTGGAGAAGACCTGCACGGATCGTAGCTACGGCGCCCGTCCGCTGCGCCGCGCGCTGCAGAAATACGTGGAGGATCCGCTGTCGGAGATGCTCATCCAGGGCTCCATCACGCGGCCTGCAGAGCTTGAGGTTTACCTGAGCGATCTGGGGCTGTATGTGCGGCCATGGAAGGAAGAGGCGGAAGTGACAGTGCCGGCGGGGGAACCCGAAGCCGGAACGCCGCTATACCTGTTCTAAGCTTTAGAAGGAAAGTTAATTGAGACGCCCGGGGATCTTCGGATTCCCGGGCGTTTCGTTTTCCGGGGCTCTTTGCTTCTCTTCAGAACCTTCCACACTTGCCCGTATCGGCTGTGATACGCTATCCCCTGCCTTACACACAGAATCGATCTTAAAATAAGCATGTTTCCGGAAACTCGCTGGACACTTGTACTCGCCGCTGGCCAAGCTTCGCACCCGGAAGGGCAGCGCGCACTGGAAAGTCTCTGCGAAGCTTACTGGTATCCTGTCTACGGCTACATTCGCAACTGTGGCCACTCCGCCGACGACGCACGGGACCTGACCCAGGAGTTCTTCCTCGATCTTCTCGACGGTGCATTCCTACAGCGAGTAGATCGGGATCGGGGCCGCTTTCGGACCTTCCTGCTTGGCGCCGTGAAGTTCTTTCTTTCCGATCACCACAGGCGCCATAGGGCGCGGAAGCGGGGAGGGGGCACGGAAACGGTACCATTCGAAATCTCCAGCGGGGAGACTACATTACAGCGCGAACCTACGCATTTGGAAACACCGGAACGCATTTTCGAAAGGCGATGGGCAAACGCGGTTCTTAACCGCGCCTTACAGCATCTGCGGCAGGAGTTCGCCGCTCACGGCAGGGCCGAATACTTTGAGGAAGTGAAAGTCTATTTGGCCGGACATTGCGAGCTTCCCTACGCCGATATGGCCCGCCGGCTGAATCTCTCGGAGAGTGCCGTAAAGGCAGGTATTCACCGCCTCCGCAAGCGGTATAGAGAGACGCTGCGCGCCGAGGTGGCATCCATGGTGTCCGAAGCCGAGGATGTAGAAGCGGAGATCCGTTATCTGGCCGCAACACTCAATACGTAAGGAGGCACGATGGCTGCCGCTGCAGTCTGCCCGCGATGTGGGAACGCCCTCGGAGCCAATGGGCTCTGCGCGCCGTGCCTGTTTTCAGGGGCACTATCGACAACGGCATCCGAGCCGTTCGGGAGCTTCGCCGCCGAACCCGGCGGAAGTAGGGAGGATAGCTACGGACACTACGAACTGCTGGAGGTGTTGGGAGAAGGGGGCATGGGCACTGTCTATCGTGCGCGCCAACAACAGCCGCTGAAGCGGGAAGTAGCACTCAAGGTGGTGAAACCCGGGCTGGATGGAGCGCAGGTGCTAGCGCGGTTCAATTACGAACGTCAGGCTTTGGCGCGAATGGAACATCCCAACGTTGCCCGCGTGCTGGATGCCGGCGCCACGCCGCAGGGCCGGCCGTACTTCGTGATGGAGTTTATTCCGGGCCAGCCGATCACGGCGTACTGCGATGCCCATCGCCTGACCATTCGCGAACGGCTGAAGCTATTCCTTCCGGTGTGCCACGCCCTGCAACATGCGCACCAGAAGGGCATCATTCACCGCGATATTAAGCCATCCAATGTGCTGGTGACTCAATCGGACGGGAGCGCGGTCCCCAAGATCATCGATTTCGGGATAGCCAAGGCGATAGACCCGATGGCCGCTCCTCGGACCGGCTTCACGCAGTTCGGTCAACTGGTAGGGACCCCGGAGTACATGAGCCCCGAAGCCGCGGACGTTATCAACCAGGATCTGGACACCGCTTCCGATGTCTATTCGCTGGGCGTACTGCTATACGAACTACTGGTGGGCGTTGTGCCTTTCCGGTTCGATGAGTCGCGCGGGGCGCACATGCTGGAGGTGCTACGTGTCATACGCGAAGACGACGCCCCTGTGCTGCCGCAGCGACTGGGTGGGCTGGCCGATGGCGGCGCGGAAGTTGCCGACAGACGCAATACCACTATCGCCGGGTTACGTCGTGCGCTGCATGGCGACCTCACCTGGGTAGTGGCGAAGGCCCTTGAAAAGCTCAAGAGCCGCCGGTACGGGTCGGTTGCCGAACTGGCGGCGGACATTGAACGCCACCTGCGGGATGAACCGGTTCAGGCGGGACCACCCGGCGGCTGGTATCGCGCGAGCAAGTTCCTGCGCCGCAACCGCGGATGGGTGGCGGCCGCTGTTACGGTGACCCTCGTGTTGGTGGGCGGCGTGGTAGCGACGGCGTATCAGGCGCGGGTTGCTAATCGCGCGCGGGCCGAAGCCGAACAGCAGCGCAATGCCGCGCAGTCCGCGTTGCGGCGAGCGGAAGCCGAGTCCGCACGAGCCCAGCAACAGGAGGCCGCCGCAAGGACGTCGCTTGCCGATGTGCGTACGCTGGCCAATTCCATGCTGTTTGAATTGGACGACCGCGTGAAGGATCTGGCCGGTGCCACACCGGCGCGTGAAACCCTGGTACGGCTGGGCGTGCAGTACCTGGGAAAGAGCGGCGCCCTGGCCGACGATTTCATGGGCGCGGCGCACTTCCGCATGGGAGAACTACAAGGACCGGATGCTCTGCGTGATCTGGACGGCGCCCGGCAGAGCTACCAGCAGAGCATCACCATGGTGAGACGCCGCTTGAGCCGCAATCCGGAAGATATGGAATCCCGGCGTTTGCTGGCCCTGGCACTGCTGCGGCTGGCGGCACTGGAGGATGTGGACCAAGCCCGAAATGCCGGCTATGCGACGGCGGAGGCTGTCGCGGCCAGCGTCCTCCGCGACTCGCCCCGTGATATTGGAGCGCTGCACATCATGGCGGAGATCGCCGGCGCGCAACAGCAGTATAAGCGCGCCGTGGAGATGGAGGAGCGTGCGCTCGCGGCCGGAGCGGTCCGGCAGGACGATAAGTTTCGGCATGCACGGGCCCTGATGGAGTTAGGCGCCTATCTGTTGGAGCAATCTCCCGCACTGGCGTTGACGAACCTGCAACGCGCGCTCACGCTGGCTCGGGAGATTGTGAAGGAAGAGCCCGCGAATGCAGTGTATCGAAGTCTGCAATCCCGCGTGCTGGCGCGATTGGGTGAGCTTCAGGTGGGTGAAGTCAAAATGGAACTGGCGCGGTCTCATGTTTCCGAAGCACTGGCGATGGCGCGCGATGTGGCGGCGGCGGATCGTGCCAATGCGAGCTTCCAGTTACTGCAAAGCCAGATGGAGTTGCAGATGGGAGAGTTGGAGCGGAACGCCGGCAAGCGCGAGGAAGGGAGTCGGCAATTTACCGTGGCGCTGCAACTGGCACGTGCACAGGCGAAGCGATTCCCCAAGATACTCAACCTCCAACTGTGGGTGGGTAAGGTGCTGGAGGCCATGGCCACGAATGAACACAGCACGGGAAACAGCGCGGCGGCTATTGTTTTGTACCGGGAGGCAGAAGCGTTGTACCGCGCAATGGCGAAGCAGTTCCCTGCAAGCAAGGAGCCCGGGCGGGCATTGGCACGAGCGCTATATTCCCACCTTATGGTGCAGATAGTGGGCGGCGGGCTGCGACCCGACGACCCCAGCGTATTCCCCCTGGCGGAGGAGGGCATCGCGGTTAGCCGCCGCCTGACCCAAACAAATGGGAGCGCGGAAGATTGGTTTCTGTTGGCCCACAACAAGGCCTGGACAGCTCACGCCCTCGTCAGGAATGACCGGTGGCCAGAAGCGGCTCGAATGGTCCATGAGGCCGTGGAAACCTATGACCTCGTTCTCGCCAAGTGGGGCATGACCCAGCAACAGCGCCTGGGCGCATTTGAGCATTATGGGGCGAAAGCTCACTTCCTGGATGGGCTAGGGCGGCACAAGGAGGCCATTCAGGCCGCCGAGCGGGCGGTTGCGTTTGCCAAAACGATTTGGCAGGCCACCCCGGAACGATTCATGCCGATGGCCATCTATTGGTCGGCGTTATGGAGCTCACGCTTTCAACACTTCAGGGTTGGCAATCTTGAGAAGGTGGCTGAGATCGACCTCTATAGCCTTAGTATTGTCGAACCCTACATCAACGCGGATTCAGAACAATCATGGGCTCGGGCGATGGGTGAATCCCTGCTCAACGTAGCGGGGAATGAAGTGTATGTCCTAGGCCAGCGAGATGCCGCATTGCGGAGAATAAACAGGCTGGTCGATTACCTGGATGCGCTGTTCCCAGCGGGACTCACTTACAATCTGGAGCGCCGTATCGTGGCTAACTACTACAAGTTCGCCATGTACTTTTCCCTTCTGGTGGATGAGCCAGATCTGGCGCTCGCGGTCGGGCGCAAGGCACTGCCGATTCATGAGCAGTTCGTCCAAAGGGATCCGAAAGACGCAAGTAGCCGCGGGATATTGGCGGAAGTTCTGGAGCAGTTCTCCAACGCGCATCGTCACAAAGGCAACCTGGGAGAAGCCGCGGACTGGCAAGCGAAGCGGTTGGCGTCGATGGAGCAAGCCCCAGGAACGCCCAACGGCTTGTTACAGAAGGCGCAAGCACAAGCGCTGCTGGGCTTTGTCCTGCAACGCAAGGGAGAGCTAGAGCAATCGGGGCGGCACATGCAGACTGCATTGCAGACCGCCGAACAGGTACTGGCAGACCTGGAAGGTGAACTCAAAAAGGGTACAAAGAACGGCGCGGCGGTTCGCTTCACTATTAACGCCTGGGACTTTCTCGGAACGGTACATGCCGCTGGCGGCGATAGCAGCAGGGCGCGGGAATATTGGGAGCGATCGGCAGCCCTCGCCCGCGCCAGACGAGACGCGCTCCCGGAGGTGGATGAGTTTAAGCGGAGCGTGATGGTCCAGCAGGCGCTGTTGGATACGCAAACGCCCGTCGCACGGGCAAGGAGTACCCTACTCGCGGCCGAACGCATGATTCCGTTGGGTGTAGACCCAAGCCAGTTACTCCGCATGCTGGAGGACAGCATTGAAGGCTTCCGGGACGCGTCATGGGAACGCCTGCACACCGAGGGGCGCATCGCGTTTTCGCGGGCATTGGTGCGTAGAGGAGAACTGCTGATCCAGTTGGCCTACACGAGCGAAGTTCCAGAGACGATGCTCCGTGAGGCCATGGCGGCTGGCGCGGAAAGCCGCGAGAAGTTCGAAGAGCTTCGCCGCGAAGGAGCGCTGGAGAATGAAGAGGCTCTCGGACTCCCGGCAGCGAAGACTGTGGTTGCGAATGCGGAGGCACGGCTGGCGAAGTTTAAAGATTCTTCGAAATCGCGGTAACTTTGCTCGGGGAAGTGCCTATCGGTGGGTGTAAGGCAACTGAGCCTGACGAATTCTTCCGAGGAGAATTACCCATGTCCCGAGCTTTCTTGATTGCGCTTTCTATTTGCTTGCCGTCGCTGTTGTCAGCCAGTGACGGGAAGCCGCGGAAACATCATTCCCAAACCATGCCGTTCACCAAGGGCAAGCCGCAAATCTCTGTCAACGACTACCGCTTCGTGGCGATCAACGTCCCGACTGAAGGGGCATTTCAGCCACTGGACGTCAACAACCAAGAAGTCGTTTCGGGAATCTCGTTCGAGCCGAATGGGGATCTCAAAACCTGGATTTGGAAGGCCGGGACAGCCACTCAGTGGGTGAAGCCCGGGGCGGCACTTAGCCTCCTCAGCAACGTCACGGACAATGGGCGCCAATACGGAAACTGGGGGACCTTCACCGAGCAACACGCGGGTTACTATGACCCGGCCAAGAAGACGTGGGTGCAATTTCCGGACATACCTGGCAGGCCGGTCAATATCTTGCAGCGGGCCACTGAAAATGGCAGCGCTGTCGGCAACGCATGCGCGGGCACAGTCCTGGCAGTCTCAGATTGCGTTACCTGGAGTTGGGATGGAAAACGGTACACCGTCCGCGCCTATCCAGGAGCAGAGGCCACGGACGCCACAAGCATCAATAACTCGGGAGATGAGACAGGTCAGGCCGTCATTGGCGGTCTTCCGTTCGCTTACGTGCGCGATAACAAGAAGGGATACTCACCGTTGACGATACCCGATGCCATTTTCTCCTTTGGTCGCGATATCAACGACCGGGGCGAGGTCCTAGTGCAAGCCCACTACGATTTCGTGAGCTTTCCTGCCCTCTTGGTCTGTCGTAAAGCGGACTGTTCGATTCTCCCGAATCACCCTAGCGGCAACTTCGCTATCTATTTCGGCATGAACGATCGAGGAGACCTGGTCGGCGGCTACAACGCCCCCGCTCCCACGCCCTTCATCGCCATCAAGAAGTGATACCCAACCGGGGGCCGGCCACCAGACCGGCCCCTAATCTAAACCTTCGCAACCACCTGCATCAACCCCTTCAACGAAGTCCGCGTAGCCGCAGCCTTCCCATCCGGATGCTTATAGTGGGTCTCCAGCGTGAACGCTTCCTTGTACCCGGCCTTCAACAATGCCCGGATCTGGCTGACGTTGTCCATCTCGCCTTCGCCCACGGCGCACCACTCGCCCTTGCCATCCTTGAAGCGATAGTCCCGCAGGTGGACGTGGATGATACGGGCCGCATCGAGCTTCTTGTAGCCGTCCGGGAACGCCTTCTCGCCGGATAGCCCGGCGTTATTCGGATCCCACGTGAGGCCGAAGTTGTCCGCCCTGACGTGCTTCAGCAATTCCGCGGCTTCGGCTCCGGTAGAGACATAGCTGCCGCCGACGTTCTCCAGCGCCAGGCGATAGCCACGAGCCTTGGCCCGCTTCGCCGCCTCATTCACCAGTTCATAGATGCGCGCATACTTGGCCTTGTCGGGCGTTTCGCCCTTGCCGTAAGTGAAGGCGAAGACGCGGATCTTATCGGTCCCCAGGATCTTGGCGCGCTCAAAGGCGCCGTCCAACAGAGCCCATTGGTTATCCAGGACGCCGCGACCCTGCGGCGAATCGTCGGGCAGCGCGACCTTAAAAAACCCCGTACCCAGCACACTCGTCTTGATCTGGCGCGCGTCGAAGATAGCCTTCGCTTCGCGCAGTTTGTCCACGGGCTGCGCTGTGTTGTACTTGCCCCAGATATTGCGCACCTCGGCATAGTGCAGTCCGGCATCCTGCAGGAACTGCGACGCTACCGTAACGTCCTCATCGATCTCATCGGTGGTCACGCCAAGCTTCAGCTTGCTGACCTCCATGGCGGAAAGACGCGAGGCGAACGCGGCTGCGGCAACAAAGGATCGGCGAGTGAGGGTCACGTCTGCGATTCTACCGCTGTTTCAAATGCGGAAGAAGATCTTGCGTTTGTACAGCCAGTAGCAGAGGCCGAACATGCCGGCCAGCACCACCAGGTTATGGGGTATGGCGCCGTAGGGCCCCATAAAGGAGAAGTTGCGCGTGAACTGCGCGATGCCGTTCGCAAACCACCCGCGCAGCACTTGGCTGAAGGAGTAGATGAAGATGCAGTTGGTCCCGATCACCACCGCCGGAAACGCCCAGCGCTTCCAGCCCTTCATCTCCACGATCCAGTAGCAAGCCATCAGCCCCAGCAGCACCCAACCCGTGCTGAAGAAAGTGAAACTGCCCAGCCACAGACGTTTCACCATCGGGATGACCGGCGCCAGCGCCAGGCCCAGAACGAAGGCCGCCGCCGCGCACGAGCCGAGAATCGTCAACCTCTCCCGGTGCGATTTCGGCTGCAACAGCAGCATGCCCGTCCAAACACCGAACAGGACAGTAATCGCATTGCCCATGAAGTTGAGCGTGGTGTAGTTGCCGGAGTACTTGTAGCCCAGCAGCGCCTGATCAAGCACCGCGCCAATGTTGCCCGTCGGGTCAAAGGGTCCGGCGGGACCGGGAAACAGATAGAACAACGCGTGGTGCAGCACCATCATACCCACCGCACATGCCACCTGCAGCGGGAAGCGCAGATTCCAGATGGCAAAACATACCACATACGATAAGGCGATCTGGCACAGCACGTTGATCAGCTGGAACTTCAGCGGGGCGCCCCGGCCATTCCAATTCGACAGGACATTCGAAAGGACAACCAGGATCACGGCCCGCGCCACCACGTGTTTCGCCAGACTGGCGCGCGTGTCGCCCTGCTTCAACCGCCGGTCCAACGACAACGCCATTGCCACACCGACGATGAAGGTGAACGCGGGTTGAATCAGATCCCACAGCGTGCAGCCCACCCACTGCACATGCTCGAACTGGTAGCGAAACCAGCCGAGCGACGGCGTGTCCTTCAAGCCCTCATAGATACCGAACCCATGCGAGATCAGCAGCAGCATAGTCAGACCGCGAAACACGTCCAGGGATTCGAGCCGCGCGGGCGCAGTAGCTGGCGCGTTGGTGGATTTCCGCAGAGCCTCAGCAGTGGCGGGAGAGGGAGCAACCACAGTAGCCATGATGAAGCTAAGTGTACTCCAGACCGTACCCGAGTTCAGATACCATGTCCAGGAGCATGTTTCTCTCGATCTTGGTTCTGATGGGTGGGTTCGCGTTTGGGCAGCAGAAGGGCGTTGGCGAGCAGCAGTACGCGGCATTGTGCGCGGGTTGCCATGGCGAGACGGCAAGAGGCACCGACCGGGGCCCGGGCCTCATTAACAATCGTGCCTTGCGCCGCCGCAATGCGGACCAGATCCGCCGTCTGATTCGAGAGGGCACCACCGGCGGCATGCCCGGCTTTCCCCTGCCCGAGGCGCAACTGGCACCCCTGACGGCGTTCATCCATGCGATGAATGCGTCTGCCTACGATGCCAAACCAGCCGGCGATGCGTCCGCGGGCAAGGCGTTCTTTTTCGGGAAAGGCCAATGCTCCACCTGCCACATGGTGCGCGGACGGGGCGGTTCCAATGGGCCTGACCTGAGCAACGTGGGCCGCGAGCTGACCTTGCGTGAGATCGAAGACGTGCTGGATGACCCTACCGGCCAAGTGGGCGCACGTTCGACGTCGTCGTGTCCTGGGTGGGCCTTCTGTCCGCAGGAGCCGTGGGTGGTTGTGAGTGTGAAACGCCGTGGTGGGTCGGCGTTGCGCGGCTTTGCCCGCAGCCAGGGCAAGCATGACATCGTGGTTCAGACCTTCGACGGCAAACTGCATTCGCTCACGGATAAGGACTACACGGATATCCTGCGCGAGAAGCCGTCCTACATGCCGCCGCTGAAGGCCAGTGCCCAGGAGCGGAAAGATCTGCTGGCGTACATGGCTTCGCTCAACGGCATCCCGCTGGGCCCCATCACCGAACCGATGGACCCAGTGCCCTCCGCCGTGATGGACAGCATCCAGAAGCCGAAAAGCGGTGAGTGGCCCGGCTATCACGGCTTGCCGACCGGCAATCGCCACAGTCCGCTCGCCCTCATCAATGCCGCCAACGCCGCGCAGTTGGAGCCCAAGTGGGTCTACTCCATCCCCTACAACGGCCTGGAAACCACGCCCATCGTCGTCGACGGCGTCATGTACGTTACAGGCCCCAACCAGGTTTCGGCGGTGGATGCCGGCACCGGCCGTGAGATCTGGACCTACACCCGCCCGCGCTCGCCTGCCAAGGAAATCGCCGGCGATGCGGCCAAGGGTGCCACTCGCGGTGCTGCCATTCTGGGCGACCGCGTGTTCTTCACTACCGACAATGCCCACCTGATTTGTTTAAATCGTTTGACCGGCGCTTTGATGTGGGACGTCAAGATGCCGGACTCGCCCGGTGCCTTCGGTGCCACGGCGGCACCGCTGATCGTCGGCGACCTGGTGATTGCCGGCATGGCCGGCGGTGATGGTCCGCTGCGCGGCTTCCTGGCTGCCTACAAGGCCACCACCGGCGAACAAGCTTGGCGCTTCCATACCATCCCAATGCGCGGGGAACCGGCCGCGGCCACCTGGAAAGGCAACGCGCTCGAGACCGGCGGCGGTGCCACCTGGCTGACCGGCTCCTATGATCCCGAAACTGGCCTGCTTTACTGGCCCACCGGCAATCCCTTCCCGGACACCGATGGCGAGGAGCGAATCGGCGACAACCTCTACACCAATTGCGTGGTGGCACTGGATCCGAAGATCGGCAAGCTCAAGTGGCACTTCCAGTTCACACCGCATGATCTGCATGACTGGGATGCAACGGAACCGCTAGTGTTGGTGAACGCGCCCTTCAAGGGCCGCGAGCGCAAACTGCTGCTGCAGGCAAATCGCAATGGTTTCTTCTATGTGCTGGACCGGGTTACCGGTGAGTTTCTGCTAGGCACGCCGTTCGTGAAGCGGCTGACGTGGGCCAGTGGCATCGGCGCCGACGGCCGTCCGCAACTGCTGGAAGGGAATAAGCCCTCACGCGCCGGCACCGTTACCTGCCCGGCGGTTCGCGGGGCAACCAATTGGTATTCCACAGCCTATAACCCGACGACCAAGCTCTTCTATGTGATGGCTGTGGAGGACTGCAATCTCTACCGGCAGGCCGGGCTCGGCGGCTATGTTCCCTACCGCGACCCGAAGAATCCGCCCGAGAAGTACTTTCGTGCGCTCGATATCGAAACGGGCAAGGTGATGTGGGAGATCCCGCAGGTGGGTGCGCCGGAGGCCAACTATTCCGGCATTCTCTCCACCGCCGGCGGCGTGGTGTTTTACGGCGAGACCGGCGGTAGCTTCGCCGCCATCGATGCGAAGAGCGGCAAAACGCTCTGGCATTTCCCCACCGGCCAGCAATGGAAAGCGTCGCCGATGACGTATACCGTGAAGGGCAAGCAGTACGTCGCGATTGCGACTGGCGGGAACATCCTGGCGTTCGGACTGCGAGAATAGGAGCACATGAAGACGCCCCATGACGGGCGGTTCAAGATTCTCGCCGAAGATCATCCGGGACTGCTGTTGCGCCTGCTCGGCATCGTAGAACCCGGAGCTAGAACCGAAGCCATCGACATTCTTCGCGAGCTGCACCTGGATCCCGTACAGGTGGACCACGTCTATCGCGTCGGCGACGAGCGCATCGTCCATTTCGAAGCCATCACCAGTTGGCGCGCGGACCGCGTGCCGCGTCTGGCGCTCTACCGTTTTCTTCTTCGGGAGAAGTATCGGCTGCCGATCGCGAGTTACCTGGTGCTGATGGCGGAGAAGTATGCCCTGCGGACGCTCCCGGACCGCATCGTCTATGCCGATGACGATGGGATTGCGGATTGAGGCACCTTATCAAGTCATCCGGCTGTGGGAACTGGACGCGGCCATCGCGTTTGAGCCGGGTTGTGAGCCACTGCTACCCTGGGCACCACTGCTGAACGGGCGGGACTTAGAGGCGGCTATCCACGCGATTGCGAAACTGGCGGCGCAACCTGGCAGTCCGCCTTACCCGATAGATGTGATGTTAAGCAATCTGGCTGGTCTGGCGGTGCTCCGGTATGATAAAGAAGAGATCGCGGGATTACTGGCAGGCTTGCGGGAGCGTTTGATGTTGCCCATCGATATCTTCGAAGACACTTGGCTTTACAAAGAGGGTCAGGCGGAAGGCAAAGCCGAAGGCCTGCTCGCAGGCAAGCGCGATGCGATCCGGCTGGCGGCCCACAGCCGGTTCCCGTCCTTGGGCGAACTCATCGAGTTGGAGGCCATCGACGATGGCAGCACACTCACCGATCTGCTGCTGCTCGTACTCCGCGCCCAGAGCGGCAATGAAATAACGGCCGCGATTCAGGCCGCCTGCTCCCGCGCATAGTGCCGGCTGGCTACAAACGACAACAGCAACGCCGCCATCACGCAACCCGCCGCAACATACTGCAGCAGACCCGAAAATCCGATCGTACTCTTCGCAACCCCCGCAACAAAGATCATGATCGTGGCCGCGAACCCGCCTATCATGTTCAACACACCCGAAGCCAGCCCGAAGTTCTTCTGTCCGATCACATCGTAAGCAGCGGCGAAGGTATTCGCCACCATCAGCCCGCTGGTGAGTCCGTACGCGGAGGAAAACACCGTGGCCATGGTCAAGGTATCCGCAGCGAACGTTAGATATCCGAACGGAGCGCTCAACAGAATCCCCGCCGCGGCGGTGTAATAGCGCGATGGCGCAAACCGCGGAGAGAGCTTGTCCGCCAGGAACCCGCCCGTCACCACGCCAGCCGCACAACTGAGTTGAACGAAGAGCGTCGCCCGAAGACCACTATCGGTCATGGAAAGCCCGAAGCGTTCCACCAGATGATTCGGCAGCCACGCGTAGAACACCCATAGCATGGAACAGAACGCAAAGAAAGCGGCACAAAGCGTCCGATAACATCGTCCGCGAAACAGCGCCGCGGCTACCAGCCAGGGATTTGCCGGATCCAATTGCGCTACGGCCTGACTCGCCGGCAGCGCCCGCGACAGCACCAGCGAATAGGCCACACCAACCGCGGCCGCAATGCCAAAACCCACGCGCCAGCCCCAATGATCCGCCATCCAGCCGCCATACCAGCCCCCCGCAATGATGCCGAACAACTGCGCCGATTGATGAATGCCCAACGCGCGCGACCGGGTGGACGCAGGGTTTGCCGCCGCAATGGCGCCCACCGCCGCGGGGTAATACAACGACTCAGTAATGCCCATCACGGCACGCCAGATCAGGAACGCCGTCACTGACCCTGCCAACCCGCAGCCGGCCGTCGCCAGACTCCACAACGCCAGGCTCAGCACAATCATCCGGTCGCGCCGGAAACGGTCCGCCAGGCGCCCGGCAATGGGCATCCCCAGCGAATACACCCAGGCAAAGATGCTGCCGATCAGCCCCAACGTCACGTCGGTAAACTGCAGGTCCGCCTTCAGCGCCGGAAAGATGGAGAACACCATCTGCCGGTCGATGTAGTTCAGCATCAACGCGACCCACAGCAACGCGACAAGAAGCATGGCTCAGGCTATCATCTTCCGCAGCGTGTCCAGCGGCGTCCGCGCATAGCGGCTGAGCGCGTCCAGGTTGATGTGGAAGCCCAGCCCCGGCTCCGTGGGAATAGGCAGCATGCCGTCGGCATCCAGCTTCCAACCGCCATCCTGGATCTCATCAATGAACGGCGAGCCCGTCAGATACTCCACCAGAATCGTGTCGGGGAAAGCCGATGCCAAATGCAGATCCGCCGCCAGACCCGCGGCCGTGTTCCACCCGTGCGGAATGAAGCGCACACCGTTGTCACGAGCCATCTGCGCAATGCGACGCTCCTCGCTGATGCCGCCACACTTGGTCACGTCCGGCTGTACGATGTCGAAGGCACCGGCCTCTAACCATGGCTGGAAGGCCTGACGCCGCGTCAGCACTTCTCCGCCCGCGATATTCACGCCGGCCGAACGCCGCAGGTTCACATAGTCTTCCAGGGCATCGGGCGGCAGCGCCTCTTCGAACCAGAACACATCGTATTCCTGCAGCATGTCCGCCGTCCGCAACGCCCATTTGTAACCTTGGGGCCAAAAGGCATCACTGGCGCCGGCATCCACCATCAGCATGGAATCCTCACCGATGGCTTCACGGGCGGCGCGCACAATGGCTTCATCGGTCGTTACATCGCGGCGTCCAAAGGGGCCCCAGCCGATCTTGAAGGCTCGGAACCCCTGCGCCTTGACGGGCAGCAGTTCGTCGGCCATGCGTTCGGGCTCGCGCATCAACAACGACGCATACGGCTTCACGCGCTCGCGGTAGCGTCCCCCCAGCAATCGGCCCACCGGCTGGCCCGTGGCCTTGCCCAGGATGTCCCACAGGGCAATGTCGATGCCGCTGATGGTATGTGTAATGGATCCACCGCGGCCCAGCCAGAAGGTGTTCTGGTGCAATTTCTCCGACACGCGCTCCGGCTCACGAGCCTCTTCGCCAATCACCAGCGGCCGCAGCACATTGAGCGATGCCTTCACCAGGTCTTCACTCGTGAACACACTGCCCCAGCCTGTGACACCTTCGTCGGTTGTCACGGCGATCAGGGTGTGAACGCAATCCTCCGGCTGCAATTCATTCGACCAGCCACCTTCGGGCGTGCTGCCGCGAAGGCCGAATGCATGGATGTTTTGAATCTTCATGGTTTGCTTAAGCGCTAATGGTCTGAGGACGGCGGAACAGCTTAATCTTCGGCGTAAACGTCACACCAGGATCCAAGGGAAAAATCGGACGCCGGCAGCGGGTGTGTCCCAAGCTGTGCAGATTCGCGCTGGTGGAACCAGGCGCATCGATGTTCAGAATCAATTCCGCACCTTCATCAAACATATGATGCTGGCAGTGCGGCGACTTCACCACCACCGAATCAAACAGCCCGGAATCCTGCCCGTGCGCGTAGAACAGCGAACGGTCATACAGGCTTACGGCCTTGCTGGTTGCGATGATCACGATGTTGCCCACCTGCAACACGGCGGTCCGCCCACTATTCCAATACGTGCCATGCGACTCGTTGCGGAAGTGCCCATCGGACAGCATACGCACCTTCGCCTCCACCTCCAACGGCCGGAAGCGCTTCGTATCCAGCGCACCGCCGATGGCGAACGTCGCCGTCGCACCGACACCCAACGCAAAGGCCTTCTCCACGGCCGGAGGATCCACAATCGGTATCAACGCCGACCGCTGATAGCCGCTCTCCACAATCTCGCGTAGGATGGCATTGCTATCACCGGAAGCGCCGGAACTGGTGGCATCGGCCGCATCCACCAACACCACCCGGCCCGTCGCCGCACCCGCCTTCGCAATCGCTTCTTTCAAGGGAGTCAAAGGCTGCTGCAGATGCTCCCGCATGGCCCAGAACTTCTCGGCAATGCGCACGGCTTCGGCTTCCGCCGCGGAGGAATCCCCATCCGCCACCAGGAACACATTCGAACAAAGGTCCGGCACATCGGTGAACGGATTGCCGATGAACATGCCGCCGCTAAGCCCGCCATGTCCGGTCTCAAAGGCAATGGCGTCGCGCACGCACGCGCCCCACATGCCCGTTGCCGTCTTCAGCTCATTGCCACGCACCAGAGCCGGAATCTCCACCCGCACCGTTACCGGATCCACCTCGCCCCGCAGAATCTTTAGCAGCAGCCGTGCCGAACGCTGCCCGGTCTGAAAGAAGTCCACGTGCGGATAGGTGTGATACAGAACCACGGCATTCGAATGCTGAATGATGCGATCCGTCACAATGCCATGCAAATCCAGCGAGGTCACAATCGGCATCCGCTCCCCGACAATCTTGCGCGTCTCCGCCAGCAGATAGCCTTCCGGATCGTGCTCGGTCTCCGACCCCATCGCGCCATGCAGGCTGAAATAGATGGCGTCCACATCGCGATTGGCGCGCACGGCATCCAGAAACTCCGCCGCCAAGCGCTCCAACGTGGAATCGCGCAACGTACCGCCGGACGTGATGGCCCGCGCACTGTAGCCGCCCACTAACTCCACATCCGGATGCTGCGCGAACACTTCCAGTGCGCCGCCCACCTCGGTACCCACACCCTGGTGCACGGCCAGCACACGCTCACCGAAACACACATCCCAATCTTCGTACTCGCCCAGCACAGGGTTGAAGGACGAGATCTCCTGCTTGCACTCGTTGATCAGAATTCTTGGCATTGCAATCCTTTAGGGGAGCTTTCGCGGATCGGTATCATGGGCCAGCACGGCCACGCAATCGCCCTGGCCAACAAGCGACGGCGCACGGTTTGCCACGACAACCCCATCCTCATTCGCGGTCACCACCAACGGCGCACGGCTGGGATTCTCCAGGAAATGAATGTATCCCAGATCATCCCCCTTGCGGACATCGCCGCCCACGTCCACCGCCGCCTCCCACAATCCCGATTCGGGAGCGAAGTTGTAGTCATCGCGGCTCAGCGATTGCACCCACCGCGCCGGCGCCTTCCGCTGCTCCACCGCGCCTTGCAGCACCCCGCAATGGCGCAGCACGTTCTTCAACCCGCGTTGGGTGATCTTGTGGATCTCGGCGAACACCGGCTCGCCGCCGCCCAACTCGGTCGTGATCACGGTCTTGCCCTGCCGCTCGGCTTCCGCCGGCAACAAGCCCGTTCCCGCAACATCGGTATAGAGGAACGTAACATCGGTAAGGAACGCCTCCGTGGCGATGATCATCTTCTCGCGCTGCGCGTGGTCCGGCACCAGGTGCATATGCGCGCACGGGAGGAAGTTCATGCTGCGCCCTCCGGTATGCAGGTCAATCACAATATCGGCCATCGGAAACAGCACGGTGGACAGATAGTGCGCCAGCATCTCGCTGGGCGTGCCGGTTGGATTGCCCGGAAAACAGCGATTGAAGTTCTTCCCATCCAAGGGAGACAACCGCGTCGCCGCCTTCGCCGCGGGCTGGCTCAGCGTGGGCAGCAGCAGCAGCGTGCCGCTGACATCCTCCGCCGTCAGTTCGCGCCACAGGCGCAGAATCGCCACCTGGCCCGGATACTCATCACCATGATTGCCGGCCATTAGAAGGACCGTCGGCCCTGCCCCATTGCGAAGCATGCCGAAGGGAACAAGCAGATTCGCCCATCCCCCCAGATTGTGCGAGTACGGGATGGCCAGATGGCCCTTGTGTACGCCCGGCGCCGCGCCAAGGTCGACGGTGCTGTGAATTTGGGAGTCGCTCATGCGGACTCACCATCTTACAGCGACTCGCCGCTATCGCGCGGCAGGCGAGCCAGCGGGCAGAACGGCAACCACCTGCGTGGTCATATCCGCATTCACATCCAGATCCTTGATCAGTTGCAGCGTCACCGCATCATAGACTTCAATCGTATTACCCGCGCCGTAAATGAATAGATGTTTGCCGTTGGAAGAGGAGCCAAACGTGAACCGCGTACGCCCATTGAACACGCCCTTGCGCACGACTTTGTGCCCCGGTATATCGAACACCCAGAACTCGGTACGCCGGTCCCCATGTTCGCCCTCCACCGCCACGCTGTAGCCGGTCTTGTGATCGGGCGTCAGGCGGAAGCCGGCCATTCCGGCCACCGGCGTTCCAATGGCATCGAACTTGAACTTGCGGCTGTTCAGGTCGAACTGCGCAATGCCGAACACGCGCTTATGCACCACCGGATCGGTGCTATTGAAGATGCCGGTGTAGACGCCCGGCGGATCATGCGGATCATCGGCATTCATCACGCCGATGCTCTCCAGCCCCGGATACTGCGCCCGCGACAGCTCAATCTTTTCCACCAGCTTGAAGTCCGACGTGTTGAAGACCAGCACGTTCTCTCCAAACTGGTAAAGCGATTTGCCGTCCGGAGACACACGGTATTGCCCGCGGCCACCTCCGGCGAACTCGTCCTTCGGATACTCCGCCGTGCGCACAATCTTCTTCTGATCCAGGTCGATCACGGCGAACTGCGAGGGAGTAATCGCAAACCGGTCAATCTGCTTTTCGGCGGTCGTAATTACGGCGTACAGCAGCTTGCCGGTTGGGTCCAGCGCCACGCCGCCAAAGCGCACGCGCGTGTTGCTGGTGTTCAATTGAAACGAGTCCACCAATTGCTGCGTCGCGGTATCGATGATCTCGATGCCGCTGTCCTTCATCGTCGTGATGACGATGCGCTTCTTATCAGGTGACAGCAACATATTCCGCGCCACACCCGTCTTCAGCGGAATCTCTTTCGTGATGCTGTAGCTGGCCTCATCAATCACCACCACCTTGCCGGGCCAGGCACCCACGAATAGCGTGGTCTTGGAAGGCTGTGCCAGCGCCGCCAGCGCCGAAACAAAAAACACCAATCCCGTTTTCGTCATTTCTGAACCCTTCGCGGCCTATGGAAATACCAGGTCGATATCTTTCCAGTCCTTGGTTGCGGACGCGCACTTCTTGGTCCAGTCCGGATAGTTGTTCAGATGGTCCGGCACCTGCGCCGGCCAGAAACAGGAGATGTAGCAGTCGTAAAGGTCGCGTTCGGCGGGCTGGCAGAGCCCGGCCGTGCCGCCGGCCGAATCCACCTCCCACCCCGGCGAGAAGACGATGGAACAGCCCACCGGATAATGCGGCCGTGTGGCTGGATTATTGTTGCCGCCGCGGCCCTGCTGCAGGGCGACCACGTCATCCTGTGCGGCGGAAACATATTCCTCGATCGCATGCGCCTTGCGGTTAATGGCACGAAGGTTCTTCATTGCAGTGTCTTTCTCCGGTCGAAATGGGCCAGGAACTCAGGGTTTCGCACGGCGATCTCGCCGTAGATTTGCAGGCACAGATCCGTCCAGCCGCGGATCCAATCACAGTAGTGCAGGTTCGGGTGGCCCGTGTCGCCGTAGCGCACAAAGGCTTCGTGATGACAGCCGCCCGCACATACCGGTCGCGCCCAGCAACTGTGGCAATCGTACTTGGAGTGGATGTGGCCGCGCGTCAGAAAATCCGCCTGCTTGTCACGATCCATACCGTGGGAAACATGCCCCAGCGTATGCGGATCGGAATCCACAAACCGGTGGCAAGGCGAAATGTCGCCCGAAGGCCCCACGCCCACCAACCCCAGCCCCGCACCGCACGGATGCGACTTGCTCACACCCTGATGGATCTCCGCGATCGTATCGCTTACGTTCGAAAACGCATGATGCCGCCCGGCAAGCGCCCAATCGCGATACTCCAGCGCCAACTCGCGAAACTGCTCCAACACACGGTCGAGACCCGACGGGCCAATCGAATACAGTGCCTTTGAAGACGTGGTCACCGGCGCGAAGCCCACTTCCTGAAAGCCAAGTTCTTCGGTCAGATGCCGGAAGATCTTCAAAACGTCGGCCACCTGCGCGGTCAGCGTCACGCGCGCCGCAATCGGCCGCGTCTTGTGCTCGGCCAGCAGTTGCTTCACCTTCGGCGCGATGATGTCATAACTGCCCTTACCGGTGGAAAACACCCGTAGCGCGTCGTTCATCTCCTTCGGCCCGTCAATCGACACGGTGACGCCGATCTGGTTCTCCGACAGGAACTGGATGATCTGCGGCGTCAACAGCGTGGCATTCGTGGTCAACGAAAAGTCGAGCGACCGCCCTTCCCCAGCAGCCTTGTTCCGCGCGTACTCCACCACGCGCTTCAGCAGAGGGAAGTTCATCAACGTCTCCCCGCCGAAGAACGTGATATGCAGGGACCGCCGCCCCGCCGAATCCCGGAAGAAATAGTCCACCGCCTGCGTCGCCGTCTCCCAATCCATGAACTTCGGCTTGCCGTCCGGCGTCGCGATCTTATCCTCGCCGAACTCGTAGCAATACTGGCAGGACAGGTTGCACTGGTTGGTCAGGTTCAACACCAGCGATTGCAGCGGAAACTGCGGTGGCGGCTGTTGCGGCGGTTCATGGAAGCCTTCCGGCGTCTGGATCGCGTGGCTCTGGTACAACTCCTCCAGCGCTTCAAAAACGTCCCGCGGTGCATACTGCGGCAAGCGCTCCGCCAACATCTCCGCACTGTGCGGCGCGGCGGCCAACAGATCCAGAATCCGCCCCGACACCTCGTTCAATTCAAAGACACCGGCACTCGGCACCAGGTATACGAACTGGCGTCCACCAGCTTCGAAGCGATGAAACTCCGCCGGCCGGTACACCGCACTGTCCACCGCGGCGCTCATTCGGCCACCTCCGGCTGGTCGTAGCGTACATACATCGGCACCGTAACCACCAGGTAGCCCTTGGCCACCAGCGGTTCTCCTCCCGGATTCGCGAACGTCGCCACTACCCAGATATCGCCAAAGTTATCCGTCGAAAACCGCCGCTTCGGATTCGGCCCTTCGCTGGCCGGCGTGAACAGGCCGCTATCGTTCAACGTGCCGACGTAGTCCTTATCGTCGTCGTTCTGGCGCGCGAAGAACTCCTCCACCGACCAGCGCACCGGCACCGGGCCCAACGCAATATCATCCGCCGTACGAGCCTTGTTGTCCGGCCCGCGATGATAGCCGATGGCTTCAAACTGCGCGTATCCCTTTGGATGCGTGTTGCCGCCCAGCCGCGCCAGTTGGGAATCGGTGGCGGTGCGGATGTAGTCCACCTTGTCGTAAACCACGAACGCCGCCGGAGCCACCACGCGACGCACCACCACATCACGAGGGCCGGCAATCGCACCCGCCGCCACGTCGGCCTCAACAGCCAATTCCCCGGCACTCACGCGGCTCACGCTCTTCACCGTAACGCCCGCACCCATCACGATATCGGCAGCCTTCACATCGGCGGGGAAATTCGCGCCGAACACACGCACCTTCGATGCACCGCCGCTCTTGACGGCATACACATCGGTTCCCGCCACGGAAACGTCGGCTCCCATTCGCCGCATCTTCACCTGGTAGCCGAACTCCTGGTACGCACCCCAAAACCAGCGGCCCTCAATCGTCGATTGATCACGCGACACCAGCATCGTTTCGCGCACCTGCGTGGTGCCCGACTTGGATGCCCCGCGCCATTGATAGCCGGTATACACGATGACCTTGCCCATGAACTCCTGCGCCGGGCCACCAGCAACCTGCAACAGTTTCGTCTTCGTCGTAAACTCGCCGGGCCCGGTAGCCGTGATCTCCGTCGTGCCGAACAGTTTCCCTTTCCCCGCAAGTGAAGCACTCACCGTCCAGGTGCCCGCCAGATCGGCATCCCGCAACGATGCGCGCCAGGCGGCCCATTCCTTCGAATGCAGCGGCGCCGCTTTGCGGAAGTGCTCCAAGGCGACATCCACTGGATCGCGCTGCGGCTCGGCCGGATTCGCACCTGGCGCCGGCCCCACGGCAGGCCTTCGACCACCGCCGCGCCGCCGGAGCGACGTGTACTCCATCGTCGGGAAGTAACCCAGGTGCATGTTCACCAGTTCCTGCCACTCCACCGAAGACCGCCGCCAGGATTCCGGCCGCGCCAGCGGATGACATGACGCACATGCATCGCGAACATTGTCATTGGGAAGTGCTTCGGCCTCAAGATAACGCATCTCGGCGTACCACTGCACCGGAGCGGCCTCCTCTGGAGCCAGACCATGATTCGTAGCGAGATACCGCAGTATCTGCCGGCCTTCGTTACGGGTAACGGACAAGCCGTTCAGCCGCACCATCCGTTTGATGGCCTGCTGCCAGCCTTCCGGCGTCGTGCGAATCCAGGAAATCCGCGAGAGATTTCCATCCTTATCCGCGCGATGACAGCCGCCGCATTTGGCAATGGTGGCTTTGTCGGTTACGGGAAAGCCCGTTTCGGTTTCCTTAGGAGTGGTCGCCGCGGGTTTGGTGGTCTGCGCACTGATAGCAGCCGCGAACAGCACTACCAGCACAAGCCGGAATTCTGGTCTCTGACCGGACATAAGTAGAGCAGGTCCTCTTTGCTTTGAAATGAATCGAACGCGCAGGGCAACCTGGCCGAAGTGGCTTCCAGAGTTCTTCCTGAGGATTGTACCGCAACTTGCAAACTGGCGTTGCGATAAAGTGGCAGCATGCAAGATGCCCTTACCAGAAGAAATGCGCTCGCCATGCTGGCCGCCGCGGTAACCCGCCCCAAGGGCACCCTCATCGACACCCACATCCACCTGTTCGACAGCCAGCGCTTTCCCTATCACGCGTCGGCAGTCTACAATCCCGCGCCGACGCCGCTCGAAGCCTACAATCGCTTCGTCAAGGAAGCCGGTATTGACCATACCATCATCGTCCACCCCGAGCCCTATCAGGACGACCATCGCTATCTGGAATACTGCTTCGCCAATGAGCCGAAGCCCGGCTTCTTCAGAGGCACCTGCCTCTATGACCCGATCGATCCCGCCACACCCGCCCGCATGGCGGAGCTAACGAAACGCAACCCCGGCCGCATCGTCGCGCTGCGCATCCATGAGAACCAGCCCCTCAGTGCCAAGCCCACCACCAGCGGCGCCATCCGCGACCGCGACTTGCGCGATCCCCAACTCAAAAAGGCTTGGGAAGCCGCTGGCAAACTCGGCATGGCTATCCAGATGCACTTCATCCCCTGCTGGGGTCCACAGATCGGCGAATTGGCAGCCGCCTTCCCGCAGGTACCGGTGATCCTCGACCACCTCGCCCGCGCCGGGCAAGGAACACCCGCCGAATACGACGGTGTCCTCAAATTGGCGAAACTGCCGCGCGTCTATATGAAGTTCTCTGGGGTGCGCTATTCCTCCAAGCAGGAGCATCCCCATCGCGATGCCCTGCCCCTGGTACGCCGCACCGCCGACGCCTTCGGCCCGGACCGCATGCTGTGGGGCGGTCTGGGCCACAACCGCGCCGACTTCGACAAAGCCATCGAGCTATTCGAAACGCAGTTCGCCTTCCTCAAGGAAGAAGACCGCGCGAAGATCCGCGGCCTGAACGCAGCCAAACTGTTCCGGTTCTAACTGGAAACGGGACGCACCGCCTGTGTGCGCCCCGGCCCCTTGCAACTGGCTAGAAGATGATCTTCAAGCCATACTCCATCTGGCGGCCGGTGACGCCGCCCAACTGCCGAAGCGCCTGGCCGAACGTGGAACTGGTCACGCCCGTGTCGGGCATGGCGCGGTTCAACCGATTCGTCAGGTTGTAGGCCGATACCTTCAACTCCGTCCGCACGCGTTCGGTGATGCGGAAGTTCTTGGATACCGTCCCATTCACTTCCCAATACCGCGGACCCGTGAGCCCCGGATACTGCCACGGATTCGTGCGCGGCGTGTAGGCGGGGTTCTGGCGGAATACGGAAGTGTCAAACCAGCGTTGCGGCGTGGTGTTGCTGAGCACCGGATCGCCCGATACCTGCACCGCGCCGAACCGCACGAACTGGCCGCTATTGAAATACCAGGAACCCACCATCTGCCACCCACCGAAGATGCCGTCCAGCAAGGGATGCGCATCGGCCATGTACTTGCGCCCCTTGCCGAATGGCACTTCGTATGTGCTGGCCATGGAGATCCGATGACGCGGATCCGCCAGGTCCTGATAGGCGAGCGTATCGGTGTAGCGTTCAATGTCGCTGAACCACTCATACTGCTTCTGGTACTGATACACATACCCTACAAGGAAGTTGTAGCCGTTGCGGAAGCCTCGCTGGGCGCGCAATTGCAGCGAGTGATACTGCTCCTTGCGTCCCGGTGCAAAGCCTTCGAACAGGCCCGCGTACTGCGGATAAGGCTTGAGCAGCGAATTCACAGACACCGTCCGCTGGTTGCGCAGCGGTCCCGGAAACACCGTGGAGTTCAGGTAATTGTAGAAGGGGTTGGCTACCTGCTGGTCGACGGCGCCTTTGTATTGGTAGGCAAGCCGCGGATCGGCCAGATCCAGGTACTTGATGTACGGCAGGTCGCGGCCAAAATTGGCGAAGTACGTTACCTCTCCGACGATCTGGTTCGGTAATTGCCTCGAATAAGAGACATTCACGCGCTCATTGACGCCGCGTTTGAAATCCTGGTGCATCCAGATCAGGTTGTCGCCACCCAACCCAAGATACCGCCCGAAATCCTTGCCCTTCGGCGGAACCAGCGGATTGAGTCCAGCCGGGAATGGGTTTGACCAACGCACCTGCGGCTTGCCTTCCAAAAGAGGCGAGGCAAACTGCGTGACGTCGTACCCCGGATAAGGCGCCTCCAGGAAGTTGATGGCTTCGAATCCCGCATACGGTGTCTCCGTCGTAAAGTTGAACTGCGTGGGCACCGTGAAGCGCGACCAGCCGACGCGCAGCGAAGACACATCGTTGATGCGAATCGCGGCGCCGACACGCGGCATCAGCAGAAGCTTCTGCGGATCCCACATGCCGGGATGGTTCTGGTCCGTAAACGTCCAGGCGCCATTCCACTTGTACGGCACCTGCGCAATCGCGGTCACCTGCGATGGAATCACCGGCAGGTTCGACATCATCTCCGGAATCGGCTGGCTCAGGTCATTGAAGCGCGACATGCGGTAGTCCGTATCGCGCCACGCCGTCTCGTACTCATAGCGCAGGCCAATGTTGATGGTCACCCGCCGGTTGAGTTTGAAATCGTCCTGGAAGAACACCGCGTAGTAGTTGCTGCGTGGCCGCTTGACCGGCTTCGACACTGCCGATGACCCCGTGTCGAGATGGCCCAGCAGGAACGTGGCGTATTCATGCCCGTTCAGGCCCGTATTCGGCGCAAGGAACGTATCGGCCGTCAGCGCCGGTTGAAATGTGAACGTATTGACGCCCGTCACCAGCGTGTAGCCGCCGTTGCCGCGCGTGTCAGCACCTATCTTGATGTAGTGCGAGCCGCGTTGCTGCGAGATCTTGCCATTGAAATCCCATCCGTTGGGATGCTGGTTCCAATATGTGCCCGGCCGGCCAAAACCGGAGCCGCCCACCACGAAACGCGGGAAGTATTCCGCCAGACCCGTCAGGTAAGTGGAGTACCAGGAATTGCCGGGCCACAGATCCTCCAGCAGCTTCGGCCCGAGGTCATACTTCGGCGAGGCGAAATCATCCACCAGCGAGTGATAGTCGCCGTGGAAGTTCACCACCGTGTTGGCATTGACGGTCCACACCGCGTCGCCCGATGTGGCGAAGGCGTGGCGAGCGCTGGCGTCGCCGGGAACGAACGTCATCGACTGGTTGGGCGTCCAGTCCATCGTATCCACCATCGTGTGCAGACGGCTCACGCGTCCGTACACTCGCCAGTTGTCATTGATCGTGAAGTCCGTGCGGTTGGTGTAGTTGTAGTAATCCGTGGTGCGCGTGGCGGCGGACTTGAAGTTGTTCGCACCCGTGATGTTGTCGCCCGGGTTATTCGGTCCCCACAGCATGGCCATCACCTTGCCGGACAGCGGGTCGATACGGCTAGAAGGAATGATGTTGCCAGGAAACGGCGTGCGCGTCGCCCGGTTGGCGGCAGCGTCGAACACCGTTGTGGATGGATCATAGATGGGCTTCATGATGCCCGTGTTGCCGAACGTCTGGCTGAAGTTGCCCTGCCGTTCCAGATCCGTGGGCATGCGCCGAATCTGCGTCAGCGGGTCGCGCGGGCGCCACTGTTCAATGCTGAAGAAATTGAACAGGCGGTTCTTGAGAATGGGATTCCCCAGCGTGCCGCCCCACATGTTGTTGCGCGCCGCTACCTTGGTGTTGTTCGTCCGGTCAGTGAGTGCATTCAGCACCGGATTGCGGCCTAGATAAAACACAGAACCGTGCCATTCGTTAGTGCCCGATTTCAGCGTCATGCTGATGAGCCCGCCGGCACTGTGCCCGGCTTCGGCATCCACACTGTTCTGCACGACATTCACTTCCTGCACAGCGTCCGTATTGGGGGTGTACGTCGCCTTATGACCGACACCGATCGGGCTGCCGTCCACCAGCAGGTCATTCTTGAGAGTGGTATTGCCCCCGAGTTCGACACTGTTCGCCGCCCAGGAGTGATAGGGAGACATCTCCGTGCGCGTATTGACGACGGCCGGATTGAGCAGCGAAAGTTTGAAGGGATTGCGATCGAAGCGGGGAATCTCATTCGCCATCTTGCTGTCGATGGTGAGAGTCACGTTTGTAGAGTTGAACTGCACGTCAACGGGGCTCTCGGAGACAGTGATGCTCTCCTGAACCGCGCCGGGTTTCAGGACAGGATCCACGGTGATATCGCCTCGGGACTGCACCAGAATGTTCGTCTGCGTGAAGCCGGCAAAACCCGTTACATCCACCGACAGCGTATAAGGACCGGGATCGACATAATCAAACAGGTAACGACCGGTTTCGTTGGTTTGCCGCACGGTGCGGATGCCCGTGTTCGTGTTGGTCAGAACAACCGTGGCGGCGGGAATAGCAGCTTGGGAAGTATCAGTAACGATGCCTTGGACACGGCCGCGATAGTCCTGAGCAGGCAGGATCAGCGCGACTAAGAGAACGAAGAGTATAAGCTTCAACGTGGTTCTCATGAAGACGCCTTTCGGAAGCGAGACTAGGAACGGAAAGGAAAATAGGGCAGAGGAGGATGGTGGGAGTAGGTCCTCCGGCCTCAGGCGATGGCCAGAGTGAGAGATCCGCGAGCAGGTAACCTGCTGCAGCCATTTCTTTGCTCGCGTTTATTTTAACGATAATCTATGTAAAGTGGAAGCCCCTTTTTCGGGGCTCCCTCCCGCACTCTTCTTACAACACGTTCGCCAGAACGCCGCCATCCACCAGGATGGTAGTCCCCGTCACGTAGCTACCTGCGTCGCTCGCCAGCAGTAGCGCAGGCCCAATGATCTCCTCCGGATTCCCCCAACGCCCTAACAACGTGCGCTTGGTGAATTCCACCTTCTGCTCCTCATTCAGCAGCTTCAACGGCAGATCCGTCAGAAACGGCCCGGGACAGATGCAGTTCACGGTAATGCCATAAGGCCCCAGGTCAATCGCACTGGCGCGCGCCATGCCCACCAGCGCCGATTTCGTCGCACAGTACACGTTGCGCCCCGCCTTGCCACCCAGCCCCAGCACCGACGAGATATGAATCACGCGGCCCCACTTGCGGTCCTTCATCTGCGGCACCAGGGCGCGCGTCAGACGCATGATGCTTGACAGATTGAGTTCCACAATCCGGTCCCAATCCTCGTCCTTCACTTCGTCAATCGGCTGCGGCGCATTGCCGCCCGCGTTGTTGATCAGAATATCGACGCGTCCGAAGCGGCGCAGGGTTTCCGCCGCCAGATGATCCACCTGCTCCCGCGAGGTCATGTCCACGGGCAGGTACTCGCAACGTACGGACAATCCGTTGCAGATCTCCGGAACCGCGGCCTGCAACTCTGCTTCGCCGCGATTGGCGATCATGATGTGGGCGCCGGCTTCAGCCAGACCGCGTGCCATGGCTTTACCCAGTCCGCGTCCACCGCCTGTGATGAGGGCGACTTTGCCCGTCAGGTCGAAACGATTGGTCATAGGGGATACGTTACCATCCCCGAAGTAACTCAAAGCTGCGGCCGGCGTCGAAACCGCTCCAGCAGATGCGCGGCCTGCTCGGCATGCACGGGATTCGGCTCCACGGTGTCGGCCTGAAACCACGACGCTACGTCACCCACGTTCCATGCCAGCATCGCTGCCCCGCGCAGGCTGGCTTCGGTATCGCGCATCACCCGCAGCGGCTTCTGGTGAATATCGGCGCGCAACTGATTCCAGGCCGCATTTCGCGCCGCGCCTCCCGCCAGAACAATCTCCGTCGCGTTTGTTCCACGCTCGGAAAGCTGGATCAGCAACCGTTCCTGCAGCGCCACTCCCTGCAGCACCGCCGTCACCATATCCTTCGATGTGTGTGATTGCAGCAGGCCATCGAAGGACGCTGTCAGCGTATGGTCCCAATAGGGCGCGCGTTCGCCTTGCCAGTAGGGTCGGCATAGCACCGGCGTTAGACTAGTTTCCTCCGGCAGGATCTCCTCCGTCGTCTTGCCCAGCAGATTCGCCATCCACTGCAGCGAACTGCCACCACACTGCGTCGGGCCATAATGCAGATAAATGCCGTCGCTTTCCAGAATCGCGGGCGGCACCAGAAACAGACCCTGCGCTACCAGCGACTCTCTCCGGCTCACACCCACAATCTCCGACGTTCCCGTCAGCACGAAGCCGCGCTCGGATTGATGCAGCGCCCCGGTGGCCAGGATCGCCGCCATGGCATCGGACCAACCCACCGTCACCGGCGTTCCCTTCGGCACACCCCAATCGGCGGAAGTCACCTCGCCCAATACGTGGCGCGTCGAAAACACCGGCGGCGAAATGGAGTCCGGCTTGCCCAGCACCTCCAGGTAGTCCGGATGCATGTCGCCGGTCTCCAGATTCGCCAGACCCTTGGCGCACCAGCGGTCCGTTGCAAACACGCCTGTCAACCGGAACGCCACGTAATCCTTCGGCTGCATCACCCATCGCACCCGCGCCCACACGCTCAGCAGATTGCGTTTCACCCATAACAGCTTCGGCGGCGTGGTTGCCGCGGCAATCGGCAGGTCCATGCCGAACCAGTCTTCCCGCGTGGCCTCATCGTGACGCGCCGACAGCCACGACGCTTCTTCGCCCGCGCGGCTGTCCTGCCAGATGATGGCCGGACACAGCGGCTGCCCTTTCTCATCGCAGAACACCAGCGTCGGCGTCTGCGTGCTGAATCCGATGGCAGCAATGCTGACATCCGGCGTTGCCGCCAGTTCCTGCATCACCGCACGCGCGGCCAGCACATAGTCCTCGGCCTCCTGCTCGGCAAAGCCTCGCCGCGGATAGTGAATCGGATAAGAGAACTGCGCCCGTGCGACAGATTCGCCGCTCTCCGTGTACAGCGCACCCTTGCACGAACTCGTGCCCAGATCGAGAACCAAAACAACGGCCGGCATCAGGCGAGCAGATCCTTCACCACGTGCCCGTGCACGTCGGTCAGCCGGAAGTCGCGCCCCGCATAGCGATAGGTGAATTTCTCGTGATCGAAGCCCAGCAGATGCAGCATGGTGGCATGCAGGTCATGCACGTGCACCGGCTTCTCCTGCGCGCGGAATCCAAAGTCATCGGTGGCGCCGTACACAAGGCCCGGCTTCACGCCGCCACCCGCCATCCATATCGAAAATCCATAGCTGTTATGATCGCGTCCGTTCTCGCCAAAGTTGCTGCCGAAGTCGGTTAGCTCCACCGTCGGCGTGCGCCCGAACTCCCCTCCCCACAGCACCAGCGTGTCCTGCAGCATGCCCCTTTCTTTCAAATCCGTCAGCAGCGCGGCGATCGGGCCATCGCACTCCTGCGCCAGCCGGCTGTGGTTCTTCTTGATCTCCGCATGCGAATCCCACGGCTGCCCGGCGCCGTGCCACACCTGCACGAACCGCACACCCTTCTCCAGCAATCGACGCGCAATCAGCATCTGCCGCCCATGCAGCGTATCGCCATAAGCATCGCGCACATGCTGCGGCTCCTTGCGAATATCGAACACGCTCTCCGCCTCCATCTGCATGCGGAACGCCAGCTCGAACGACTGCACCCGCGCCTCCAACTCCGGACTGTCTTCCCTGCCCCGCTGGTGGCCGCGATTCAATTCATTCAGCAGATCAAGCTGCTTGCGCTGCACCTCAGACGTCGCATACGGGCTGCGAACGTTCTCAATCAGCCGGTCGACTTCCGTGAACCTCGTGTCGATGTGCGTGCCCTGATAAGCGCCCGGCAAGAACGCCGACCGCCAGTTCTGCGCCCCGCGCACCGGCAACCCGCCCGGACACAACACCACAAAGCCCGGAAGATTCTGATTCTCCGTCCCCAACCCGTACGTGATCCACGAACCGAACGCGGGCCGCGTCTGGATGAGCGTGCCGCAGTTCATCATCATCAACGATGGCTCGTGATTCGGAATCTCGGTGTACATGGAGCGAACCACGCATAGATCATCGGCGTGCTTGGCCACGTTGGGCCAGATCTCACTGATCTCGGTACCGCACTGCCCGCTGGGCTTAAACGCGAACGGCGAAGGGAATGCCGCGCCTGTCTTGCGTTCGGTCCGCAAGTGAATCGGCAGGGCCTTGCCGGCGAACTTCGCCAGCGCCGGCTTCGGATCGAAGGTATCCACCTGCGACGGGCCGCCGTTCATGAATATGTGGATCACGCGCTTGGCCTTCGCGGGCAAGGGCGCGGGCTTCGGGGCCAGCGGGCCGGCAGCGGCACTGGTAGAGGTTGGAGCGCCTTCCAACAGATGCAGCCCCATGGCCGGCAATCCGAATCCAACACGGGCCAACAGATCGCGACGAGTCAAAGTCATCTCCTTAATCGACAAACACCGCTTCATTGGTCAACAACAGCACCTGCGCGTATTCCTGCCACGGCGTCAGCGGCCGTTGCCGCGGACCGGCGAAATCCTTCCGCGCATCCCACGCCTGTCCATTCAGGCTGATCTGCGGCGCCCAGTTGAATTCATCGCTCTCATAGTCATCGCGCGAATCCACGACGAAGTCCAGGAACTCTCCGGCCTGTACCTCGATTTCGAGGTTCGTCTCCACCGTGGCTGTCTCGTTGGGCGTGAACTTCTCGGTCTTGGTGATCGGGTCAATCACCCACTTGCCCAGCACGCCCTGGCGGCTGGAAACCACCCATCCCCGGATGCCGTTCGAAAGATGAAAGCGCTGCTCATACGGCCCGAAGCCCTGCGACAACTTCCCTTTTACCTCCACCTTGCCCGCCAACGGCGCCAGCCAGCGGCGAATGACGGCGCGCTTCGAATCATCGCCAGGGGTACCGCCGCCCGCCGTCAACGATGCCGAACCAGCCTCCCGATCCGGCAACAGCGACGCCGCCTGCCAGCGGTCGTCATTGAAGAAGCGAAAAGGAACAAAGCGAGTCACCTTCCCCGCATCCGCATCCAGCGTGCCATAACCGTAATACCAAGCCGCGCGTTGCGCTTCCCCCTCCGGCGGCGCCGAGTTCGCATCCCGATCCTTCAAAAACGCCAGCCCAACCTCCACCTCCCGCGCCGTGGGCACACGCCCTAACACATACCGGTACAACCGTCCGATGCCAGCCTCGTCGTACCGCCCGCCACGCAGATCCGCACGCCGCGACAAGTGCCGCGCCTGCTCGCCCAGAAACGCGCTGTTTAAAAAGAACAACGCCTGCTGCGGCACAGTGGTCAGATGCCGTTGCGGCGTATGCTGTTCCGGGTCGGCGTAGTCGAAGCTCTTCAACAGCATCTGCGCGCGCTCCCGTTCGGCATACGCGTACAACGTGCGACGCGGCTCGGCCGGCACGGCATTCAACGAAAACGACGGCCCACCCACCTCGCGCTTCAACTGCCCCGACGCCGCCAGCAGCGTATCCCGCACCGCATCGAAATCCAGACGCCTCCGGTTCATGCGCCACAGCAGCCTGTTTTCTGGATCCTGCAAGCGCGCCGCCGGCTGCTCGCCACTCGTCTGCCGGTACGTTTTCGACAACACAATGCGCCGGACCAACTTCTTCGTCGACCAGCCATCGGCTAGCAGGCTCTGCGCCAGTTCATCCAACAACTCCGGATGCGACGGCGCCTCCCCGCGGATGCCGAAGTCGCTCGGCGTCCGCACCAGGCCTTCTCCAAACAGATGCTGCCAGACGCGATTGGCCCACACGCGCGCCGTCATCGGATTCGACTTGTCCACGATCGCCTGCGCTAACTCCAGCCGCCCGCTGCCCTGCCGGAACTCGCCACCCGCCTTCGATAACAGGCTCACGAAACGCCGCGGCACCGGATCGCCCACATCGTTCATGTTGCCGCGCACGAACACATGGGCCTGTTCCAATTGCGGCGCGTCGGTCACGGCCATCGCACGCTTCGCACCGGTACGAAACGCGTAGTCGGCATAGATCCGGTCCCACGCCCAGCGCAGGTTGTTTACGGTATTCCCGTCGCCTTCGGTCAGCACCATGCCGAAGTCTTCATAAGGAATCTCGGTCGGCTCCTTCGGCGCGCGCTGTGCCCACGCTTCCAACGCCGCATCCAGGTCCCGTGTTGCCTCCGCCACAAACTGCCGGCCATCCTCGGTAACGAGAAACGCCCGCCAGCGCTTTAAGACATACGTGTTGAGAGTCCGTTCCTTGGCCAGCGAATCCGCCTGCGGCGCCGTAAACGTGCGCGTATCGAACGTTGCCCGTAGATACTTCTTCAGCATCTCCGGCTGCCGCAACTCGGCCCGAATCTCTTCGGTGCGCCGCTGTTTGTAGGCGCGAATCGCCGCCATGCGCTGCTCCAGCCGCGGCAGATAAAAGCCATCCAGAGGCGTTGCGCTGCTATCCACCACCGCCGGCAGTTCCGGCTCCTGCGAGTTCACGAACACGCCATACAGCGAGTAGTAATCGCGCGTCGGAATCGGATCGTACTTATGGTCATGGCAGCGCGCACAGGCCACCGTCAGGCCCAGAAACGTCCGCGACACCACGTCAATGCGGTCATCCACCTTGTCCGGAATCAAGGTCGCCCGCGGCGGATTCTGCCCCAACGACAGCAGTCCCAACGCCGCCAGATGCTCCGTCTCCTTGCGATGATCGGCCGCCAGCTGCCGCTCCACGAACAGGTTGTACGGCATGTCCTGGTTGAACGCCGCGATCAGCCAATCCCGATACGCGAACGCATACGGAAACCGGACGTTATTGAAGCCTGCATCGGAATACCGCGCCAGATCCAGCCAGTATCGCGCCCAACGTTCACCGAAGTGCGGGCTCGCCAGCAGCCGGTCGACGGCCTTTTCCCAAGCCTGCGGATCTTTATCCGCAACAAACGCCTCGATCTCTTCGTACGTCGGTGGCATCCCGGTCAGGTCATAGCTCAGCCGCCGCAGCAGCGTGCGTTTATCTGCCTCGGGCGAGGCTTTCAGCCCCTGCCGGGCCAAGCCTTCCGCCACAAACGCGTCGATCGAGCGCCCAGTGGCCACGCGTAGCGGTTGCCAAGCCCAGTGCCGGGCCCCAGCCACCGGATCGGCCTTCACCGGCCCGGCCTCCATCGCCTTCTCTTCCGGCCATGGCGCCCCCATCCGCACCCACGCCTCCAGCGCCGCCACCTGCGCCTCATCCAACTTGCGGCCCGGCGGCATCTGCACCACGCGATGCCGCAAAGCCTGAATCAGCAGGCTATCGTCAGGCTTGCCGGGAACCACCGCGGGCCCCCGATCTCCGCCGCGCAGCAGCCCGCCGCGGCTGTCCACGTTCAGGCCGGCGAACGGTGTCTTCGCCTTCGCGCTGTGGCAGGAGTAGCAATGTTCCGCCAGCACTGGGCGTACTTTGGATTCGAAAAAGGCGAGCGATTCCGAACCCGGCGCCTGCGCGAACACGCTGGGCAGCAACAGAGCCGACAGTACACCGGATAAGAACATGCTGCCTATTTTATGCCAGCCGAAACGCAGCTTCTCGCCGATGGTCTAACCAAAGGGGCGTGAGTATGCTGTATTTGTTCGTGACCGTACTGGCGCTGGCGGGAATCGGCTGCACGGAGAACCGCCCGAGCAGCGAACGCAGGGCCGACCAGCAGAAGCAAGCCGTGGAAGAAAATCGAGGACCGGCCAGCCAACCCCGGACCATCCATGGGCGAACAAGGCAATCCCGCCACGGGCAATACGGGGGAGGCCGCTGGCGGTTCCACCGCTGGACGGGATCACTCAACCAAGGAAACGATGCCTGTTAATGAGAAGGAGCCGCACCAAGGCGGCGGGCTCCGATACTAAGGGGCAGGTGCCACCACAGCGGTAACTTCATTCACTGTGTTGCCGCTGAGCTTCTCAGTCTTCAACCGGCCGATCTTGAACACCACGCTCGTCCATTCCACATCAGGGGTACGGCCCACCGTCTGCACCGATTCCTTCGCTTCGCCATTGGCATCGGTGTACTTCACCGTGATCTGGAAGCCAGCCGTCGCCGAGTCTGTTGCCTTCACGAACACCATGATGCCCTGCTCTTCTATAGCGGGGCACTGCACAGGGATGGCGGATCCGAACGGCGCTTCTCCAGGCTCGCAGGGAATGCCCAGCGCCGAATACCGCACTTCCGGGGCAGCATCCTGCGCAAAGGCGAATGCGGCCAGAGACAGAACCAGGGTAGCGAGACGAACCATGTGTTTGATTGTACCAACAACATTCGTCAGCGCGGCTAGCTCTTCTTACGAAACGCCAGCAACGTAGACGGCGCGCGGCCGTAACCATACCCCAGGTAAAACGGAAGCGGGTGCACGTTCTCTCCCTTCTCTTCGAAGGCGCGTTTCAAATCCGGCTGCACCATATTCCGAAAGCTACCGTACGGACGCGTGTAGTCCCCATAAAGCTGCACGTTCCATACGCCCCGGTCGATGTAGCGATACGGAATGCCCGTGTCGTCCTGAAGCACCGCGCTCGAATTCGCCAGCACCACCTCGCGAATCAACGCGAAATCCTTCCGGTGTGGCAGATACGATGCCGACTTGAAGAACGTCGCCACCGGCTTGCGGGTGGCCAGGAAGGCCTGAAAAGCACGATTTTCGGCCAACGGCTTGTCGCTCAGGTTGAGCGAGAAATACATCAGACGGCGCGGTTGCGACTCGCCGGCGAAGGTGAACTCGAAGGCAACACCCGCATTGCGGCGTGGAGCGTCCGGCGTGCGCTTACGTACCATCCCCTGCTCATCCAACATCACCGACTCGGCGCCTTTGATCGTCGCTCCCAGGCGCCCCAACTGCACCAGCAGCAATGGCGCGACACCGTCCGTAATCTGCCCGCGCAGTTGTTTATCCATGTCCGCCGTCACAAAGAAACTGCGCCGGAAGACGCTCTCCAATGTGAATCGCAGCCGCGGCAAATAGCGCTCCAAGTGCGCGCTTCGAATTGCCGCCGCATCCGGCACCGTCCCCGGCGGCTCCAGCCCCACCAGCACGTAAGTCTTCTGGTGTGGGAACAACTGCGATGCGGTCAGTATGTCGGGCCCGCCAAAGGGATAGAACAGCGTTTCGGTCCGGAAGGCCTCCGCATTCAACTCCGCCTTCTGAAAATCCCGCAGCCTCGGCTGCCTGACCGTCTCAAACCGCGTCCAGATCCTCGCGAAATCATGTGCGTGATCTCGCCAGTCCTGAGACGACTCCAAATCATGCAACGGCCCATCGGCACGGCCAGGCACGCCCGCCAAAAAGCGTGCGGCATCCTGCGCCTGGGGATTCGCTGCAATCGCAATCGAAGACGATGGTGAGGGATCCTGCTTGGCCGATGTGCCAGAAGTACATCCGGTAACCCCAAGCAGAAGAGAAAGAGCCAGGCAGGACGAACAGCGGACCACATGGCCATTGTAACGAAATACACTACTAGATCCGGGGTAGATCTTTCGCTGTCACCACGCGGCTCTGCGCAATGCTGAGATCCGCCGCCAAGGCCACCCTCATCGGCTCCAGCGCAAATTCCGGCCCCACCGACGAAGCGCGTTTTGCCGCACGGTCCGCGAAGAACTCGCGATATAGCGCCACCTCCGCATTTTCCGGGAACTGCGCCGGCGGCAGCACCCGTGGCTCGCCCGTTTGCGGGTAGTACACCAAGTCCTCCTTCTCCCGGCGCAGCAATCCCTTATCGCCCAAAATCTGAAACGCCGACCCAGCCGGGGGCGCGAAACACGAAAAGCTGTAGTTCAACCGCGCCCCGTTCTCATACTCCACCAGCAGGTTCGAAAGATCGCGCGTATCACGGTCCTTATAGAACACGGTGCCGCCGGAAGCACTCACGCTCTTCATTGGCGCTTTCACCAGCATCGCCACATGCCCCAAGCTGTGTAAGGAAAACTCGATCTCCGTCGACCCAGCCGTCTTCTTCAGCATCCGCCAGTTCGTCGACTTGCCCGTCTGCGGATCCTTGTACTGCCACCCCCGCGGATTCCAATCCCCACGCATCTCCACAATATGAATCTGGCGAATCGCGCCAATGATGCCGCTCTCCACCGCGTTCACCACCTGGATATCCTGCGGGAAGTAGCGCCGCTGCATGCTCATCGCCACCGTGCGGCCGGTACGCTTCGCCTCGCGGACAATCTCCACCGCCTGCTGGTAGTTGATGCCCATCGGCTTTTCCAGCACCAGATCCTTGCCCGCGCGCAACGCCGCCAGTGCCATCTCATGATGCAGATAGTTCGGCGCCACCACCACGACAACATCCACATTCTTGTCGCGGATCAGTTCGCGGTAGTCTGTGTACACCGCCGCCCCATTCCCCAGCGTTGCGTTCACTTCACGCGCCCGCGCGCCATCCACATCGCACAGCGCCGTCACCTGCACTTCGGGCATGCGCGTGAACCCCGCGAAATGCGCTCGCGCCCGGGCGCCGGTCCCGATCACCCCGATCCGCTGCGAACCCGTATCAGCCGCCTGCAACGCCAGCGCCGCGCCCGATTGAAGAACCGTCCGTCGTGTCATGCCACCCCCATCTGCTCTCGCAGGAATTTCCGCCCGCGCGTCACGACTTCCCTGCTACTCAAATCCGGACGCGTGTTCATCTCCAGAATCACCCAGCCGCTCCAATCCGCCTTCTGTAGCGCCTCGCCAATCTCGCGTGCCTGTAGCTTCCCTTCCCCCAACAGCACTTCTTTGCCATCGCGGTGATCGCGTACATGCACGCCGGCGATGCGTCTGGCATACTTCGTCATCCACTCCGGCGCGCTCAACCCCGCATCGGAAAAATAACTCAGGTCGAACATGGCCGACACGTTGGCAGGCTGTGTCTGCTCCAACGCCGCCCGCATCACCTGTCCACCGTTTTCCAGCTCCTTCAGGTGATTGTGAAGGCAAAGCCGCACCCCAACCGACCGGCAGTATTCCCCAAACTGATCCGTGGCTGCGGCATCAATCTCGCCCGACGTGCTGCACACAAAATGCCCCCCACCCAACTCCGCAATCGCCCGCGCGATGCGCTTCGCCTTCTCCACCTCGGCGGGAATCGCGAACTTCGGCGCCGCATGCAGCCCGATCAGCTTCATCCCCCGCGCCGCCATCTCCTTCACCATCTGCTTCGGATCATCGAAGCTATGTTCCAGGCTGGCGAAGTTTGTCTCAAACCCTTCGTACCCGGCGGCCGCCAGATCCTCCAACACCGCCAGCAGTTTCTGCTTATCCCGAATAGGACTGCCATAGCAGCGCGTCTGGCATCCGGCCCGCATCCTGCTTTTGGCGAAACCAGCGGAGGTGGCCAGCGTCCCTAGTAGCGTACGGCGGGTCCATTGCTGCGGCATTCCAGATGATGATAGCCGATGCCGCGACAGACCCGTGAAAGGAACTGCCACCATAGGACATCTCCCGTTTGTGGAGGATCTACGAATCATGAACAGATGGCTTAAAGGATGTATCGGGCTGCTGCCCGCGCTCGCTCTGGGACAAACCACGAACCTGCCGGAAAGCAACACCACGTTTGCCTTCCATCTCTACCGCCAGGTGGCTGAACCCGGCAAGAACGTCTTCTTTTCTCCCTACAACATCTCCAGCGCCATGGCAATGGCCTACGCCGGCGCCCGCGGCCAGACCGCGCAGGAGATGGCTGCCGTCATGCACATCACCACGCCCGCGGCGCAACTGCTGCCCGCGTTCCGCGAACTGGAGAACAGCCTGCAAGCCGGCGACCGGCCCTACCAACTGCACACCGCCAACCGCGTCTGGGGCGAACGCCAGGCCGCTCTCCTTCCCCCCTATCTCAACCTGCTGGAGCACAACTTCGGCGCCGCGCTCGAACGCCTGGACTTCCGCCAGCAGCCCGAACCCTCGCGCCTGGCCATCAACGACTGGGTGAAGCAGAAGACCCAGGGCAAGATCACCGACCTGCTGCCATCCGGCAGCATCAAGCCCATCACGCGTCTGGTGCTGACCACCGCCATCTACTTCAAATCTGACTGGGCTAAGCCCTTCGATAAAAAACAGACAACGGACGAACTGTTCTATCTAAAACCTGGCAATGGTGTGAGGGTGCCCATGATGCACGCCTCGGCCCAGGCCGGCTACTTCGAAGAGGAACTCGCCACTGGCCTCCAATTGCCGTACAAAGGCGATCGGCTTTCCATGATCGTGCTGCTGCCCAAACAACCGGATGGCATGGCCGCACTGGAAAAAGCCCTCACCCCCAGCCAACTCACCAAGTGGCGCACAGCCATGCACACGAGCAAAGTCCAGGTCAGCCTGCCGCGCTTCCAGATGACTGAGAAGTACGACCTCATCAGCGCCCTGGAAGCCCTCGGCATGAAGCAAGCCTTCACCAGCAACGCCGACTTCACCGGCATGACCAAAGAGAAGATCGCCATCTCCCGCGTCGTCCACAAAGCTTTCGTCGACGTGAATGAACAGGGCACCGAAGCCGCCGCGGCCACCGGCATGGTCGCCGAACTCACGGCGTTCCGAAAGCCCACCATCTTTCGTGCCGACCGCCCCTTCCTGTTCCTCATTCAGGACAACCAATCGGGCACCATCCTGTTTCTGGGCCGCGTCATGGACCCACGCTAAAACTGCTGCGCGCGCCGCCGCGGGGGCGACAGCTTCGATCGCAACTTCCCCGTAATCCGCCCCTGCACATCCGCCTTATACTCCAGGATCGCGTCCTGCCCCACCAGCGTCGCGGTCAACTTCGCGGCGTCAATCGCCTGCACCGCCACGCCACCCTCAATCGCCATCTTCGCCGCCACGCCCGCGGCCTGCCCGATGATCATGTACTGCGGCTCCATTCGCAGCGTGCTATACGCCACGTGGGTCGCCGAAAAGCAGACCGGCACCAGCAGATTCGTCGCTTCCGCCCGCTTCGGCGTGATCATCCGGTACGGTATCTGGTACGGCTGCACCGCCACCTGCACGTCACCTTCGTTGAACACCGAACCATCGGCCAACACCACTCGCTGTACATTGTGCGAGTCGCTGTTATAACTCCCCATCCCGATCGCATCCGGCTTCGTCCGTTCGGTCTGGATATCCTTCTGCGACATCACATACTCACCGATCATCCGCCGCGCCTCCCGCACATACAACTGGTGCGGCCAGTGCTCGTTGTCGACAAACTCATCCTTCGACAACCCCCAACTCGCCACATCTTTCCGCAGCACCTCCGGCACTCGCGGATCATGCGTCAGAAACCAGAACAGCCCCTTGGTGTACTCCTTGTGCTCTTCCCAGATCTCCGCGCGCCGTTTGTAACTCGCCTCCGGGTAATCCCAGCTCTTGCCGATGTAGTCCGTCGAGAACGCCCCAGAGTTGTTGAAATCCGCCTTCTTATTCGGAATCGGCCCTATCCCGAAGAAGTCGTTCACCACCAGCGGCCGCTTGGTCCGCACCTCCAAGGCCTGGATCAACCGCGCCAGCAACTCATACCGCTTCGCATCATACTGCCGAGGCTTCGGAAACGGCACCTGATTCGCCGGATCGCTGGAAAGCACCATGCGGTAGTTGTACGCCTGCACGGCCTTGTCCGCGCTGCCGTGTTTCCCCATCGGCCGGGGGCTGATCTCCGGCAATAGCTCCCCATTCACCCGCGCCGGAATCTTCACCACGAACTGGTGCAGCGGTGTATCCGTCCGCACCCCCGCCAGCGACTCTCCAAACTGATCTATCCCCTCCCTGCCCCACGTATAGCTCACGCCCGCCTGCGCCATCAGGTCGCCTTCGTAACTGGCGTCAGCAAACACCTTCGCTCGGAACTGCGCGCCGTTCTCCATCATGATCTCCGCAACGCGGGCGCCTTCCTTCTTGACGCCCGTCTTTTCCCGCAGCCGGTGCTTCTTGAACACCGCAACCCCGGCCTCCCGCAGCATGTCTTCGAACAGCCGCTCCGCCACGTGCGCCTCCATCATCCACGCCACCTCATGCAGCATTCGCATGGTCTCGTAATGCAGCCCGGCCCGAACATAAAGCTCCAGCGCCATCCCGCCAATCACTTCCCTGCGCCCCACATCGGTGCGCTGCAATCCGCCGCTGGCCATCCCGCCCACGTGCGCCCCCGGCTCCAGCAGCGCCACCGTCAAACCCGACCGAGCCCCGCTCACCGCCGTCGTCACCCCGCCCGCCGTGGCTCCATACACCACCAAGTCATACGCGGCAGGCGCCGCACTGGCCGTCGTTGGCCGCCAGGAAACATAGAAATAGCGCAAGCATAGCGAAGAAAGATTCTAACAGCCCCGCGCCGCCGGAACAGCAGCGGTTCGTGGCATCATGAAGAGTCATCCCTTCATGGAGTTCACCACAGAATTTCTGCTCAAGATCGTCAGCATTGTCCTGATCGATCTGCTGCTAGCCGGTGACAACGCCGTCGTCATCGCCCTCGCGGTAAAAAGCCTGCCCGAGCGCGAACGCAGAATCGGTATCATGGCCGGGGCAGGGATGGCTGTGGTCCTCCGCATCGGCCTCACGTTCTTCGCCGCACAGTTACTCCTCATCCAGTTCGTCAAACTCATCGGCGGCCTCCTGATCCTCTGGATCGCCGTCAAGCTCCTCAGCGACCAGGCCGGCGAAGAGGAAGGCGGCAAAGAGGCGAAAACCCTGTGGCAGGCGATGCTCTACATCCTCATCGCCGACCTCACCATGTCCACCGACAACATCCTCGCCGTTGCCGGTACTTCCGAAGGCCACCTCGGCCTCCTCATTTTCGGCCTCGGCCTCTCCATCCCCTTCGTGGTCTTCACCAGCAACCTGCTGTCGAACATCATGGATCGCTTCCCCATCATCGTCCCCATCGGCGCCGCCATCCTCGGCCGTGTCGGCGGCGATATGATCATGACAGACCCCTGGGTCCACAAGCACCTCCACCCGCCGACATGGCTCGAGTACGGCGTGCAGGCGCTCTGCGCCATCGGCGTCGTCGTGGTCGGCCGCTGGATCGGGCGCCGCGCCCGCACCGCGCAACCAACCGAGGTCGCCGCCGTTCCGCTCGCAGCCCCCCAACCTAAACCCGAGTAGACCCGTAAACCCCTCCAGGGCTGTAGACTATCAGGTAATGACGGTCCTTCTGTTCAGTGCTCTCCTCTCCGTTTCAGGTGCGGCGCAAACGGTGGATTTCAGCCGCGACGTGCAACCAATCCTGGCTGCGTCCTGCTATTCCTGCCACGGCCCCAAGGCCCAGATGGGCGGATTGCGCCTGGATGCGAAGGCCACCGCCTTTCGCGGTGTATCGGGCGTTACCATCACCCCCGGCAAGTCCGCGCAAAGCTCCCTCTACCAGCGCGTCGCCGGCATCGGCGACCAGGCCCGCATGCCCATGGGCGGCAAACCCCTGGACGCCGCCAAAATCGACATCCTGAAGCGCTGGATCGACCAGGGCGCCCACTGGCCGGATGGTGTCGGCGCGGCCGCGGCCACCATCCAAAAGCACTGGGCCTTCGAATCGCCCACCAGGCCCGGCGCCCCCACCGTCAGCAACCGCACCTGGGTTCGCAACCCCATCGACGCCTTTGTCCTCGCCAAGCTCGACCAGGAGAACCTGAAGCCGTCGCCCGAAGCCGATAAGATCACCCTCCTGCGCCGCCTCAGCCTCGATCTGACTGGCCTTCCCCCCACCCCCTCCGAGGTCGACGCCTTCTTAAAGGATAGAAGCGCACAGGCCTACGAAAAACAGGTCGACCGCCTTCTGAAATCGCCCCACTATGGCGAACGCTGGGGCCGCCACTGGCTGGACGCCGCTCGCTACGCCGATTCTGACGGCTTCGAAAAGGACAAGCAGCGCCAGGTCTGGTTCTATCGCGACTGGGTGGTGAACGCCATGAATCGCGACCTGCCCTACAACCAGTTCCTCACCGAGCAGCTTGCGGGCGACCTGCTGCCGAACCCCACCCAGGACCAAATCGTCGCCACCGGCTTCCTCCGCAACTCCATGATCAATGAGGAAGGCGGCATCGACCCCGAGCAGTTCCGCATGGAAGCGATGTTCGATCGCATGGACGCGATCGG
Organism: Bryobacterales bacterium; assembly: GCA_016789745.1. Taxonomy (GTDB): domain Bacteria; phylum Acidobacteriota; class Terriglobia; order Bryobacterales; family Bryobacteraceae; genus CADEFT01. The sequence goes on along the minus strand of JAEUQF010000087.1, from coordinate 7,224 downwards.
CAAGAGCATGCTCGGCATCACCATCCAGTGCGCCCAGTGCCACAACCACAAGTACGATCCTCTAACCCAGGAGGAGTACTATAAGCTTTTCGCCTACCTCAACAACTCCCACGAATCGAACGTCGTGGTCTACACCCCGCAGGAACACCAGAAGCGCGCGGAAATCTTCGGCAAGATGCGCGAGATCGAGGCCGACCTCCAGCACCGCAATCCCGATTGGAAGCAGCGCATGGCCGCCTGGGAAGCCTCCGTCCGCAACAACCAGCCGCAATGGACCGTCATTCGCCCCGAAGTGGAGGACATCTCCACCGGCGGCCAGAAGTACCTGCCGCAACCCGACGGTAGCTTCCTCGCGCAGGGCTATGCCCCCACGAAGCACAACCCCAAGATGACGGTGAAGTCGCCGCTCGAAAAGGTCACCGCCTTCCGCCTGGAACTGCTCAATGACCCGAACCTCCCCCTCACCGGTCCCGGCCGGTCCGTGAAAGGCACCGGCGCGCTTACGGAGTTCGTCGTCGAAGCCGCGCCCTCCAAGGACCCCACCAAGACCGTCAAGATCAAGTTTGTCCGCGCCAGCGCCGACGTCAACCTGCCCGAGCGCGAACTGGAGCCGATGTACTTCGACAAGTCGAAGAACCGCCGCGTCACCGGCCCCATCGCCTACGCTATCGACGGTAATGAGCACACCGCCTGGGGCACCGACGCCGGCCCCGGCCGCAGCAACGTCCCCCGCAAGGCCGTGTTCGTCGCCGAAACGCCGATCAGCTTCGAAGGCGGCACCGAACTCACCATCTACCTCCATCAGCGCCACGGCGGCTGGAACAGCGACGACAACATGAACCACAACCTCGGCCGCATGCGTCTGTCGGTGACCGATGCGCCCGCCCCCGTGGCCGACCCCCTCCCCGCCGCCGTTCGCGACATCATCATGGGCGACCCCGCCCGCCGCACCCCCGCCCAGGAGCAAGCCGTCTTCAGCTACTGGCGTACCGTCGCCTTCCCCGACCGCAACGCCGAGTTCGAAGCCCTCTGGCAGCAGCATCCGGCGGGCTCCTCGCAACTCGTCCTCAACGAGCGCGATGCCATGCGCCCCACTCACTTGCTCACCCGCGGCGACTTCCTCAAGCCCGCCAAACAGGTGCCCCCTGGTACACCCGCCTTCCTCCATCCCCAATCCGCCAGCGCGCCCCCCAATCGCCTCGGCCTGGCCCAGTGGCTGACCGACCGCAAAGCCGCCACCACCGCCCGCGCCATGGTCAACCGCGTCTGGCAGGCCTACTTTGGCACCGGCATCGTCGCCACCAGCGAAGACCTCGGCAAACAGAGTGAGCCTCCCTCCCACCGCGAGATGCTCGACTGGCTGTCGGTAGAGTTCATGGACCGCGGCTGGAGCCTCAAAGGCCTCCACCGCCTCATCGTCACCTCCAACACCTACCGCCAGTCCTCCAAGGTGACTCCGGAACTGCTAGAGAAAGACCCCTACAACCGCCTGCTGGCCCGTGGCCCGCGCTTCCGCGTGGAAGGCGAGATCGTCCGCGACATTGCGCTAGCCGCCAGCGGCCTGCTCAATCCGAAGATCGGTGGACCCGCCGTCTACCCGCCCGCCCCCGACTTCCTCTTCCAACCTCCCACCAGCTACGGCCCAAAGAACTGGCACGAAGAAAAGGGTGACAACCGCTATCGCCGCGCGCTGTACACGCACCGCTACCGCTCTGTGCCGTATCCCATGCTGCAGAACTTCGACACCCCCAACGGCGACTTCAGTTGCGTCCGCCGCACCCGCAGCAACACGCCCCTGCAGGCCCTGACCACCCTCAACGAGCCGCTGTTCCTGGAGACCGCCCGAGCCCTTGCCAAGAAGACCATCGCCGAAGGTGGCGCCTCCCAATCCGACCGTATCAATTACGCCTTCCGCCGCTGCGTCTCCCGCACCCCGTCCGACGCCGAACGCGCCGAACTCCAAACCCTGCTCGAACGCCAGACGGCCCGCTTTAAAGACGGCCAGCTGAAAACCACCGACATCACCGGCGGCGAGGAGAACCCCGAACTTGCCGGCTGGACCGTGCTCGCCCGCGTACTGCTGAACCTCGACGAGACCATCACCAAGGAGTAAAGGAAGCCATGAACCCCATTGCCAGACGTTGGTTTCTCAAGGATTGCGGAGTGGGCTTGGGCGCTCTGGCTCTCCGCCAGCTCGGTGCCGCCACGGTGGATCCCATGGCTCCCAAGAAACCGCACCACGAGCCGAAAGCCAAGAAAGTCATCTTCCTGTTCATGGCCGGCGCCCCCAGCCATCTGGAACTGTTCGACTACAAGCCGCAACTCGAGAAGTTCGACGGCACCCTCCCCCCGCCGGAACTGCTGAAAGGCTACCGCGCCGCCTTCATCAACCCCAACAGCAAGCTCATGGGGCCGAAGTTCAAGTTCGCCAAACATGGCCAGAGCGGCGCCGAAATCTCCGAACTGCTGCCCTACACCGCCAAGGTGGCCGACGACCTGACCATCGTCAAATCCATGGTCACCGATGCCTTCAACCACGCCCCCGGTCAGTTGCTGATGAACACCGGCACCCAGCAGTTCGGGCGCCCCAGCTTCGGCGCCTGGACCGTCTACGGACTCGGCTCGGAAACCCAGGACCTGCCCGCCTTCGTCGTCTTCAGTTCCGGCAAGAAGGGGCCCAGCGGCGGCAGTTCCTGCTGGGGCAGCGGCTTCCTCCCTACCGTCTACCAGGGTGTGCAATTCCGCGGCAGTGGCGACCCGGTGCTGTATCTGTCGAATCCCCCCGGTGTCGACAGCGAACTCCAGCGCGCCTCACTCGATTCCATCAAGAAACTCAATGAGATGCGCCTCGGCACCATGGGCGACCCCGAAATCGAGACCCGCATCAGTTCCTTCGAGATGGCCTTCCGGATGCAATCGAGCGCCCCGGAACTGATGGATCTCTCGAAGGAGCCCAAGCACGTTCTGGAAATGTACGGCGCCGAGCCCGGCAAACCGTCCTTCGCCAACAATTGCCTGCTCGCCCGCCGCCTGGTGGAACGCGGCGTCCGCTTCGTCCAGCTCTATCACGAAGCCTGGGACCAGCACGGCAATCTGGTGAAGGATCTGGCCGGCAACTGTAAGGATACCGACCAGGCGTCCGCAGCCCTCGTTATGGATCTCAAACAGCGCGGCCTGTTGAAGGACACCATTGTGGTCTGGGGCGGCGAGTTCGGCCGCACTCCCATGGTCCAGGGCGTCGGCAAACCGGACGGCCGTGACCATCACCCCAACGCCTTCACCATGTGGATGGCCGGCGGCGGCCTAAAGCCGCAGGTCATCGGTGAGAGTGACGAACTCGGCTTCAACGTTGTGAAGGACAAGGTGCACGTCCATGACTTGCACGGCACCCTGTTGCATCTGTTGGGGTTAGACCACCTGAAGCTCACCTATCGCTTCCAGGGCCGTGACTTCCGCCTTACCGATGTGCACGGCAGCGTCGTGAACAAGCTGATCGCCTAAACTCCGGCACGCTCCTTTTGTCGCTGTCTTCTCTGCGTCCTTGGCGGCTCTGCGCGCGACCTTCCGGAAGCGTCGACCCGCGTCTTCAACGGAGTATCCAGGCCCTGCGGCCCGCCCATAACCAGGAAGACGTGTGCCAGCCCTTCCCACTGTTGTTTGCCGTCTTCTTAGCGAGCTTCGTGAGCTTGCCTTGCCCGCCGAAGCCTCGGCGAAGGAGGGGCGAGAAACTTTCCCGGCAGCGTCTTCAACGGAGCCTCCGTTTCCCAATAGTACCCCCGGGCATAGTACGTACAAAATCTCACCGATAACTGCCCATCCATACAGTTCCGCCCCATACCGTCGATAAGCGGGATACCGGAGGAATTCGGAGTGGTCCAGCGTCCGCCACCCGAACCACCGGGGAGGCAGATGATGTTTTTTTCGCCCTCGGCGACAGTTTGGTTCGGAGTGAAAGCGGGCCCTGCAGCGGCGGCCGTGGCATTGCTTGCCACGCTCTGCACTGCGGCGGCGCCTGCCGCCCACGCGCGCGAAGACTCCCAGATACCCGCCCCGCCCCAGGCCACTGCAGACCCCAAGGACGGAGATTCGCTCCCCCTGGCAAAGTGCCTGGAGATCGCCCTGCAGAAAAGCCGTCGCCGCACGGCCTCCCAGTTCTCCATCGCGATGGCGGAGGCGCAACACCGGCAGGCCCTGTCGGCCTATTGGCCCCAGGTAACCGGAACCGCCGGCGTCCAACGCATGGACCAGTCCGTGAACTTCCTGTTCCCCTCCAGCCCCATCCCCGTCCCCGGACAGTCCATAGTGGTTCCGGGTTCCAGCATGCTGGTCACCGTGCCGGCCAACGCCTTTGCCCCGGGCTTCCCACCCACCACCCTGCAGTTGCCAGTCAGTTTCCCGGAACAGAAATTCAGTACCAGCGCCCAGACTTTCCACGTCCCCGAACAGGACATCAAAGTCATCGATCGGGACCTCGCTCTCGGCAAGGTAGACCTCCAGTGGCTGCTATTTGACGGAGGCATGCGCCGCGGCTATCGCGAACAGGCCTCCGGACAGACCGCCATGATGCGCCAGGAAGCCCGCCGCACCGATCTTGAGATCGCCGACAGCGTCAAGCGCATGTATTGGGACGCCGTGCTCGCCAAAAACCTGCACCGCCTTGGTTTGGATACCCTCGCCCGGCTGGAACTCACCCTCCGCCTCACCGAAAGCCTCTACAAGGAGGGCTCCGGTCAGGTCACCAAGGCAGACTACCTCGACAACAGCGTTATTGTCGAATCGGTCCGCTCCATGGTCGCCCAACTGGAAAAGAACGAAAAGATGGCCCAGGCCGCCCTCGCCAACACCATGGGACTCGGCTGGCAGACCAGCATCCGGCCGGCCGACCAGGAGATCCCGTTCGAACCACACCCCGGCAGCCTCGAAGAACTCGTCGGCGATTCCTATCGCTTCAACCCGGACTGGGGCAAACTCGAAGCCGCCCTGCAGGCCCTCGAAGGCGCCGTGCGCACCGCCCGCAGCGGCTATTACCCCAAAATTGCGATCACTGGCGAATTGCGCCGCTGGTGGAATGGCGGCTTCAACGCCGGCACCGCCACCGCCCAGAACCGCACCGGCTGGTCGGCCGGCGTCGGCCTCGAAGTGCCCCTCTTCAATGGTTTTATGACCCAGGCGAAGGTCGCCGAAGCCCAGGCGCGCCTGCGCCGGTTGAAAGAAACCCAGTTCCTGCTAAGGGAAGGGCTCGGTCTGCAGGTCAAGGACGCGGTCCTCGGCCTCGATGCCGCCGCCAAAACCGAAGCCGCCACCCGCAAAGCCCTCCAGGCCGCCCGCGAAAACCAGGAGCTAAACACCCGCGCCTACGAAAGTGGCCTCGTCGAAACCGAGAAAGTCATTCGCGCCCAACTGATCGAATCGCTCACCACGGCGCAACACCACCTCGCTCGCTATCAGTACGTGGAACTGCTCTCTAAGCTGAATCTGGTCGTTGGCAAGGAGGTACAGGCGAAGTTAGCCGCGCAGCCCTAAGCCTATGCCTATCGCGTTCATGCAGTCAGGCTCGCCAGATACCCCGCCTCACACCGCCAGGAGGTTTGTGTTGCGGCGTCTGCTCCTTGCCGCCGGGCTTGCCACCGCTGCCCCCCGGATGCATGCCGATCCACCGGCGCTCCGCTTTGGCATCTCCCAGAAACTCCTCGTCGGTGTCAACCTCAGCGACGCCCGCGCCGCCTTCGTCCTTTGGAGCCACGAGATCCTCGCCAGCATCGGCTTCCGCCTGGTCAACCAGGAGTTCATCCTCGCCTCTGACCGCCTCCAGTCCGGTCTCCGCGGCGGCACACTTGATTTCGTCGTCCTCACCCTTCCCGAGTTCCGCAAGGTCCGCGCTTATGTCGATACCAGCCAGATCATCAGTGACCAGTCCGGCGGCGAGGAATTGCTCCTGCTGGTCAAGGATGCCGGGCCTATGAAAACTCTCACCGACCTGCGCGACCGCACTCTCCTGATCCATGACCATGCCTGGACCAATATGGCTTCCGAATGGCTCACCGTGAGCCTCGCCCGCGAATCCCTGCCTGATCCGGAGTCCTTGTTCCGCCAGATCACCCGAAGCCCCAAGCTGTCCCAGGTAGTTCTCCCCGTCTTCTTCGGCCAAGCCGATGCCTGCATCACCTCAAGGCGCTCCTTCGCCACCATGACGGAGTTGAATCCCCAACTCTCCAAACAGTTGCGTCCGCTCGCCGTATCGCCGCGCCTGGTAGCCGCGCTGGTGGCCTGCCGGAAAGACTATCCCGCCGCGCTCAGACAGAAACTCGTTGGCCGCATCCTCGATCTCCGCTCCGACGCCTCCACCCGCCAGATGCTGACCCTGTTCCAATCGGCCACCTACAAATCCTGGGGTGAGGACCTCATCCAGCCGACCCTTGCCTTGCTGGATACCTACGACAAACAACAAGCCTCCAAGGGAGTACGGCCATGACCCGGACCCCTCCCGCCCTGCTTCGTCTCACCCTGCTGCTGTCGAGCATCGCTCTGGCCGGCGCCACCGCCGCGGCCCAGCCGGCCGGCAAGCCCCTGAAACCGGCCCGGCTCGATATGGCCTTCAGCGGCAGCCTTCTGCAGTCGGCCAACCGCAGCGATGCCACCGCCGCCCTCCGCGTCTGGTCCGAAATGCTCGGCCGCCGCCGCGGACTAGACGTCAAATCGAGCGTCCTTGTCGTCGACGACGTCGCCGAACTCCGCCGGAAGTGGCAGACCGGTGAGATCACCATGGCCGTCATGGACTCGATCGAATTCCTCCAACTCGGCGAAGTCCAGGAGATGGATCCGGTGTTTCTGGCCGTCCGCGGTGCCGAGGGACACCAGCGCTACCTGCTGCTCACCCGCACCGGCAACGGCATCCAATCGCTCGCCGGGCTGCGCGGCAAAAGCCTCCTCATCCACGCCAACACGCGTGCCAACTTAGGACAACGCTGGATCGAAGGCGCCCTCAGCACCGCCCGACTCGAAGCCCCCTCGCGCCACTTCCGCTCGCTGGAGACCGTTCCGAAAGGCTCGGCCGCCCTCTTACCTGTCTTCTTCGGAAAAGTCGATGCCGCCATCGTTGACGAAGAAACCTTCGCCGTCACCCGCGAAATGAATCCGCAGGTCGGTCGCACGCTGCAGATCATCGCCACCTCGCCGTCGCTGGTCGAAAGCATTGTCTGCGTCAGCAGGCGTCACGAGTTCCGT
>JAEUQF010000077.1 GCA_016789745.1 Bryobacterales bacterium | reverse complement strand
AAACGCTTCTGCTGCCGGTGAAGGCTTTTGCTGCCACGTAACCAGTTCCACTCGCTCTGGCTCTTCCGACGTTCCTTCGACTATTGAATTGCGCCGATTGCCAATCGACAAGAATCTTGAGCGCCTCGTTTCCGCCGCCGGAATCACACCCAACTCCGGCAGATTCAGAAAGTACTGCGCATCCCCCGGCTGTTTCAGTGTCCGATTCGCCTGATCCTGCACTACGACAACAACTGCCCCCAACATGAAACCCACAAATAACCCCAGGGCGGCACTCAGAGTCACTGCCGGCTTATAAGGCCGTTTCGGCGCCTTCGCCGCATCCACCACCCGCACATTACTCGCCCGCATCGCGCTGGCGATACTCGACTCCTTCACCCGACCCAGCATAGCCTCATACAATTGCCGGTTCGTATCCACTTCCCGCTTCAGAATGTTGTACTGGATCGACCGCTCGGCCTCCCCCGTCACCAACTGCGTCTGCTTGGCATAATCCTCCGCCAGCAACTTCTCCCGCCGCTGCGCCTCGTCGTAATCGTTCTTAATCCGTTGCAGAATCGCCGCCCGTTCCCGGTCGAAGGCTGTCTGCAGCGGCTCGATCTGCGCCTGTACCCGTTTCACCTTGCTGTATTCCGGCTTAAAGGTCGACACCAGCTCCGCCTCTTGCCGCCGCAGATCCGTAATCTTGGTCTGCAGATCCCGCAACGACGCATCATTCAACACATCCGGGAGCGTCTCCGGCGCACTCGTCGCCGCCATCTCAAACCGCGACTGCCGCTGCACCCGTTCCGCCTGCGCCTTCAGTAACTCGGTCTGCAACTGCTTCAGGCGTTCTTCACTGACATTCTGTTTCTCGCCGGTGAACACCAGGCCTGCCTGCCGCGCATACCGTTGCAGGGCGTCCTCGCTGCGTTCCAGCTTGATGCGCATTTCGTCCAATTGGCGGCCGAGCCAGTCGCCGGTGCGCTGGGACATTTTCCAGCGCGCTTCCATGTTCTGGTCGATGTATTCGTTGGTGAGGGTATTGACGAAGTCGGCGGCAAGCTTGGGGTTGGGCGAGTCGTAGAGGATCTCGACGATGCGGGTCTGGCCGGCGGCGCGCACTTTCAGCGATCGCAAGGTGGCGCGGAGCTGGTCTTCGGTGGTGACGGCTTCCTTGGATTCGGGCAGGTTGAGGGCTTTGCGCCAGGAGGACAGCCGCGAGGGCGGCGGGGCGGCGAGGCCTTCCTTGCGGGCGCCGAGTTTCTCCACCGTGCGTTCGGCCAGCGTCTCGCTTTGCAGGATCTTGATTTGGGTCTGGATATCGGTCAACGCGTTGTAGCGCCCGCCATCGCCGACCGGGTCGGATTCGCGCATGTTCAGGACGTTCTGGTTCATGTCCTGGATCTCGAGGGTGGCTTTGGCCTGGTAGATGGGGGTCTGGGGCAGGGTTACGAGGATCCCTAATAACAACCCCCCGAAGGCGACTAACAGGACGGTGCCTTTGCGGCGGCGGAGGATGCGCCAGTATTCGAGGAGGCCGCCCTGGTCGAAGGGGTCCTGGTCTGGGCCGGGGGCGCCGGCATAGCCGTAGGGAGTTGGGCCGCCGGGATAGCCGGGACGAGGGGCGGGGGCTAACGGACGGTGGCCGGGGGTTACTGCGGGCGTCAGGGCGTGGCCGTTGCCGTTTGGCTCCGATGAGTTTGCGTTTAGGCGATCCATGGCGTTCTAGGGCGTTCGAGGTACCACTCCCTTGCGGTCGTGGCTCAGTTTGCGTCGTGCCGGAGTGAGTGTCGAGGGCGGCCGAGGTTACCTGCGGAAGATGGCGACGCCGGTGCCGATTTGGATGGCGGCTTCGAGCGTCCGCATGCCGGCGCTTTTCGCGGCGCTGTTGGGCACGAACAAAATATCGTTGGGCAGCATCGCCACATCCTGGGCGCGGCCTTCGAGGATCTCTTTTAGGTTGACGCCGATCTCCTTGCGTTGTTCGCTGGCTTCGGTCTGGCGGAGGATTTTGGCGTTTTTGGTGGCGGCGAGGCGGTCGAGGCCTTCGGCCATCGTGAGGGCCTGGAGGACGGAGACTTTCTCGCGCTCGGAGAGCAGGAAGCCGCCGGATTTCTTGACGGCTCCGATCACATAGACCAGCTCGCCTTTGGGCACGGAGATGACGTCATAGGGCAGGATCTCGATGTTGTCCTGGGGATTCCGTGCGGTCATGACATCTTTGACGCTGAGGTCGGCCACCTGGTAATCGCCGGAGGGATCCAAGACCACGCGTGAGAGAGGCAGCACGCCGGCCGCCTTCTTGCGGCTGATGCGGATGGAGTTGCCGGCATCCGGGTTGAGGCCGCCGGCGAGGGAGAGGATTTCGTACAACGTCTTGCGGCCGTGGACCTGGTGGACGCCGGGGGTGCGGACGGCTCCGAGGATGGATACGGGCTGGGAGCGGAACTCGGTGACGGTGACGGTGACTTCCGGTTCCTGGAGAACGGATAGAAACTGTTTGCGAAGGCTGGCTTCGAGCTGTTCGACGGTGAGGCCGCTGGCTTTGACGCGGCCGGCCACTGGGATATTGATGAAGCCGCGGAGGTCGATGCGGACGGGTTTGAGGTCCTTGAGTTCCTCGAGATCCTGGACGGCGACGGAGATGGTGTCTTCGGGGCCGAGGATGTACGTGGTGGTCTGGTCCTGGGCGGCCAGGGGGAGCAGGCAAAGGGCGGTAAGGAGAAGGCCGGCTCGCATGGTCATACGGTTACTTCGTGGTGGTCTGGAGACGGGCGGCGAGCCGGTCAATATCGGCGCTAAGCGATTGGACGCGGCTACGCAGGTCGGTAATCTCGGCGGCCAGGGAATTCTCGGCAAGGGGGAGATTCACCGTGCCGTTGGTCATGAGGCGTTGCAGCGCCGCCCGCGCCAGTTCCGAAATCGAGCCCAAGCCTTGCAGTTCGCAGGCATCGTTGAGTTTGCGGTATTCTTCCGGCGACAGCCGGAAGCTGACCATTTTGCTTTTCCGCTGCATCATGTTCATGGCAGATCTCGGGGAGTGGAGTAGAGCGGACAGGCTGCCGCCATTTTCGTCACATCCGGCTTGGGGGTGCACGACGGCGCGAACAGAGTACGTCTCGGCGCGTTGCGGGAACGTTCCGCGCAGGGGCCCTTTCGGGGAGCGGTGCGAAACGTTACGCAAGCTAGCTGTTGAGGACCCAGAGTACGATTTTGTGCGAGTCCGCGTCAAGACAATTGTCAGACATTTTTTAGACTTTTTTAGCGGCAAAGTACTACAGGTACGGGGGTGCGTGAAAAGCCCACTCTTTCCTGCGCCAAATCGCTGTTGCCACGCCCTTTATACCGGACAGACTTGGCAGCTTTGTCTGACGAATTCCGCGCCGAAAACCCTTCAGCCTTCTCTCAAAAAATGCAGCCCGGACGTGCGTTCCGGCACACCACGCTTCCTGCTAAGATGAGGGGCTCATGGCCAACGAAATGGTCACTCTTGCGACGTCCGGGGGCGCGGTACGGCTGCCGCGCGCGCTGTTGACGACACTTGTCGAAAATGCCGAGGCCGGGTATCGCAAAATGGCCTGGGGCGGGGTGGAATTGGGGGGAATTCTGCTGGGCAAACGCGGGGAGGGGCCGGAGGCGGCGGTGACGATTACCGAGGCGCCGGGGAGTGCCTGTGAGCATGAATTCGGGCCTTCCTTTCATTTATCGGCTCGGGATGTGGAGGGGTTGGCGACACAGTTGGCGGAGGTGGGGGCAGGGAAGGTGGTGGGGTACTGGCTGACGTCGTCGCGGGATTTATCCTTGACGGCGGAGACCGCGGCGATCCTGGATCGCTATTTTTTCCAGCCCTGGCAGGTGGTGCTGGTGCTGCTGCGCGGCCGTAACGTTCCGACGAAGGTGTGTGTGTATCGGGGTGGGCCGGGGAAGCGGGTGGGGTCGGCGGGGATGCTGGTGGAGGAGGTTTTGGCGGCGGCGGAGGGGGAGGAGGAACTGGGGAACTTGGCTGTGGCGGCTGCTACGAACGCTCCTGTGGCGGAGACGACTCCGGCTGCCGCTGCGGAGGCTGGTCCGGTTTCCGAAGCAGGAGCGACCTGGGGGTCGCTCGCGGGTCAAGGGACCCGCCCTCCATCGAACGCGTCGTTTTACGCCTCCGTGCAGCATCGGGAGGCGGTGGCGGTCCTGGAGCGCGGCATCCGGGCGCGGCGCGGCGTCATGTTATTAGTGGGCGAGGCGGGAACCGGCAAAACGGCGGTGCTGGAGGCGTTGCGGGACCGGCTGGCCGAATCGCATGCTGAACTCAGTGTGCTGCGCAATCCGCGCCTGAGCGTCGACGAACTGTTCGAACACCTGGCCTATGATCTGCATTTACAGGCCACTAATACGCGCAAGGTGGCGGTGCTGTTCGCGCTGCAGCAGCGGGCGGCGCGGCTGGCCGAGGCCGGGCAGACGCTGGCGGTGCTGTTTGACGACGCGCACCTGCTCGACCGCGAGTTACTGCTGGAAATCGAGTTACTGGAAAACATCGAAACGCGTTGGGGCAAGTTACTGCAAGTGGTGCTGAGCGGGCGGCCGGAGTTACACAAGCGATTGGGGGAGAGCGAGCATCTGGGGCTGCGGCAGCGGGTGTCGCTGCAGGCGCGGGTGGGGCCCTTTGATGCGGCCGAGACACGGTCGTATGCGTTGCACCGCTTCGTGCTAGACGGGCTGCAGGCGGATCAACTCTGGGAGCCGGGCTTCGATGCGGAGTTGTTCCGGCTGTCACAGGGGCTGCCGCGGCTGATCAACACGCTGTGCGACCATGTGGCCGAAGAGGCCGGGCGTCGCGGCGAATCGCGCTGGACGCCGGCGCTGCTGCGCGAGATCGCAGGGTAGCGGCGCCGCGCTTGTTATAATTAGAAAGTTGACGCCTGAAACTGTCCTAATTAGTGGTTATTACGGTTACTCGAATACCGGCGACGAAGCTATTCTCGAAGTTATTCTGCGCGAACTGGGCGCCCGCCTGGGGCCGGCCGCGCGCTTCCAGGTCATCTCGGGCTCGCCGGAAGAGACGGCCGCCGCGCACGGGGTGGAAACGCTGCTGTGGAGCGATACGGCGGCCATCGCCGAAGCCGTGCGCCAGGCGTCGCTGGTGGTCACCGGCGGCGGCGGCATTTTTCACGATTACGGCGGCATCCACGAGAACGGCTTCCTTACCGAAGGCAACTGGGGCATCGGCTTTCATGCCACGGCCGCGATTCTGGCCGCGTTGTTTGAAAAGCCACTGGCGCTGTGCGCGGTGGGGGTGGGTCCGCTGCTCTCGCCCGGTGCGGGGCGCTACGTGCGTGGAGTGTTCGAAGCGGCCAATTACGCCTCGGTCCGCGATGCGGATTCGCGCGCGCTGGCTGTCGAGGCGGGGGTCGCGGCGGCGCAGGTGGAATTGACGGCCGACCCGGCGTTCCTGCTCACCCCGGACCCGCCCGAGCGTGCCCGGGCCATCTTTGCAGCCGAAGGCATCCCTGACCCGCCGCCCGGCGCCACGCGGGTGGCCATCGCGATCCGCCATTGGGCGCATGAGGTGGACCCGGAGGCCTGGGAGACGGAGCTGGCGCAGGGACTCGACCGGTTCGCGGCCGCGCACCCAGGCGGCGCGCAACTGGTGTTCGTGCCGTTCCAGCGCTTTCCGGGCGAGCAGGAAGACGATCTCACGGTGGCGCGCCGGGTGCAGGCGCGGCTCGAATCGCCCAGCCACATTGTGGAAGGCCGCTACCAGCCCGGGGCGGTCGCGGCGCTGCTGGCTGAATCGCAACTGGTGGTGGCCATGCGGCTGCATGCGGCCATCTTCTGTTTAGGCGCCGGGGTGCGGTTCGTGGCCCTCACGTATGACGGCAAGGTGCGCCATCTGCTCGACCGGGTGGAACGCCCCGATCTGGGCATTCCCCCCGGACAGCTGACCGCCGATGGCCTAAACGCAGCCTGTTCCCGCGCCTTGCGGGAGGAGCCTGTCGTGGTGGAGCCGCTGCGCGCCGCCGCCCGCGAGACCTTCGACCGCATCGCCGCGCTCGCTCGCGATCCGCGGCCGGCGCGGCTGACCGGAAAGGGCAGGGAACTGCTGCGCGAGGGTGTGCTGGCGTTGACGGCTCGCGAGAAGTTCCTGCGTAACTGGCTGAGCGACCAGCAGACCAACTACGAGTACATCGTCAAGGTGGGCAAGCAGGCGCTGGAGGAGAGCCAGGCTACCGCGGCCCGCGACCGCGCCTCGGCCGAGGCCGCGATCGAGGCCGAACAGCAGACCGTCGCCGCGCTACGCGAGGATAAGGCGCAGTTGGAAGCCCGGCTGGCCGAGCGCGACGCGACCGTCGCCGCGCAGACGCAGGCGATTGCCGGTCTGGAGGCCGG
>JAEUQF010000066.1 GCA_016789745.1 Bryobacterales bacterium | reverse complement strand
CGTTTGAAGCAGAGCCCCTTGGCCATGTAAACCTCGCCGATGACGCCTTCTTTCAGCAGTTGCATGGCCTTGATGCAGCCGGGGATGCTGCGGGATTGGGAGCCGACCTGAACCATGCGCTTGGTCTGGCGGGCGACTTCGACCATGCGCCAGCTTTCGTGGATGTTATAGCTGGCGGGCTTTTCGACGTAGACGTCCTTGCCGGCCTGGCAGGCCCAGATGGCGGTGAGGGCATGCCAGTGGTTGGGCGTAGCGACGCTGACGGCGTCGACGGACTTGTCGGCGAACAGGTCACGCATGTCGGCGTACTCTTTTGCCTTCTCCGTGCCGGCAGTGGTGAGGCGCGTCTGCGCGCGTTCGCGGGCGGCCTGGTTCACGTCGCAGAGGGCGGTGATTTGGGCCGAAGGGATCTTGACATACCCATTCAGGTGGGCCGTGCCGCGGCCGCCGATACCGATGAGGCCGACGGTGATGCGATCATTGGCGCCCTGTACGCGCGTCGCGGAAACCGCGAGCGCGGCGCCCTGGAAGAAGCTTCGACGAGAGAGGTTTTTCATAACGGTGTCCGAACGGGATTCAAGCCAATTCTACACCCCGGCGCGCGCATATGATATCTATGGTTCACCATGACTGGGCACATTGTCTGGCTGGGATTTATGGGACTGGGATGCGTGCAGGCCGCCACGCTGCCGGTGGAGATCAGCTTTGAGCGGGACGTGCTGTCTTTATTGACGACGAAGGGGTGCAACAGTTCGGCGTGCCATGGGTCGCCGGCGGGGCAGAACGGATTCAAGTTGTCGTTGTATGGGGCCGATGCAGCTGCGGATCACGAGATGATCACGGCGAAGCATAACGGGCGGCGGGTGGATCTGAAAGCGCCGGAGAACTCGCTGCTGTTGCGGAAGCCGACGCTGGCGATTGCGCATGGCGGCGGGCATTTGCTGTCGAAGAATACCGATGAGTACCAGACGTTGCTGCAGTGGCTACAGCAGGGAGCGAAGTTGCGGTCGAGCGGGCCGCGGATTCTTTCGATTGATATCACGCCGCGGGAGCTGATTCTGAAGCCTGGGGCTACGGTGCAGTTGCGGGTGAGTGGGAAGCTGTCGGACGGGACGACGATCGACCTGACCAGGCAGGTGCGGTATGCGGTGAATGATGAGGGCGTGGTGACGGTGTCGGCGGCGGGGTTGGCATCGGCGAAGGGGCGAGGGTTGACGGTGGTGATGGCGCGGGGGACGGGGAAGACCGCGACGGCGCAGTTTATCGTGGCGGAGGGGGCTCGGCCTGGAGGCCGAGCGCAGACCTGGAGGTCTGCCCCACTGGATGCGTCGGTGTTCGCAAAACTGGAGGAGGTGGGGATCGCGCCGTATCCGCGGAGTTCGGATCGGGTGTTTGTGCGGCGTGTGTTTCTGGATCTGATCGGCGTGCTGCCGACGGCGGCGGAAACAGAACGGTTCGTGAATGATTCGGAGCCGAACAAGCGGGCTGCGTTGATTGATGCGCTGTTGGAGCGGCCGGAGTATGCCACGCACTGGCTGGTGAAGTTCGAGGACTGGTTCCGCAATTCGCAGTATTATTCGCAGGGCCGGACCAACTATGCCTTCAAGCGGTGGCTGTATGAGGCGGTGCGTGCGGACAAGCCCTACAACCAGACGGTCCGCGAGATGCTGACGGCTACCGGCGATACGACGGTGCATCCGGCGGGCAACTTCTGGCACCCGGCGATTGACTTCATGTTGAAGACCTTCGAAGTGTCGAAGGCGACGCCGACGGTGACGCGTCTATTCCTGGGCCAGCGGATTGAATGCGCGGAGTGCCATAACCATCCGCTGGAGAACCTGACGCAGGATGATTTCTACGGCATGGCGGCGTTTCTGGGGCGGATGAAGGTGAAGCACGGGTATGCGCAGTATCGGCGCACCTGGTACAACACGCGCGAGGGTGAAGTGATTCATCCGAACACGAAGCAGCCGGTGGCGCCGCGCTTTCTGGATGGCACGACGCCGGAGATTGGGGATCGGGATCGAAGGGAAGTGCTGGCGGATTGGATTCTGGGCGAGCAGAAGCTGCAGTTTGCCAAAGCGACGGTGAATCGCATCTGGGCGGAGTACTTTGGGGCTGGCATTGTGGAGCCTGCCGATGATTTCCGGTCGACGAACATGCCGTCGCACCCGGCGTTGTTGGAGACGCTGGCGCGTGCGTTTGTAGAGAATGGGTATCGGTTCAAGCCGCTGCACCGGCTGATTTTGAATTCGCAGGTGTATCAGTTGGCGTCGCGGGCGCCGGGGCGGGCGAACGGCGGCGATCCGCTGGAGCGCACGTTGCTGGCGCGGTATGAGCCGCGGAAGCTGCCGGCGGAAGTGCTGCTGGATGCGTTGGGCCAAGTGACGGGCGTTGCGCAGAGCTTCAACAATTATCCGGAAGGGACGACGGCGAAGGACCTGGTGGCGACGATCGGGTCCACGTATTTTCTGACGACGTTCGGCCATCCGCGGCGGGACACGATGGAGCCGCGCAGTACCGCGCCTTCGTTGGCACAGGCGCTGCATCTGATGAATGCGGAGGCAATTCGGGAGAAGGTGGAATCGCCGAAGAACGTGCTGGCGGCGCTGTTGGAGGATACGGTAGACGACCGGGCGGTGGCGAACGCGCTTTATCTGCGGGCGTTATCGCGGCCGCCGGCCGAGCAGGAGTGGGCGAATATCGAGGCATTTCTTGCTGCTGAGAAGCAGGCCGGGCGCACGCGCCGCCGAGCCTTTGAGAACGTGTTGTGGGCGTTGCTGAATACCAGGGAGTTTCAACTAAACCAATGAACACACGCCGCGATATTCTACGCATCGGTGCTTCGGTGTTGGGGCTGGACCTGCCTCGGCTGCTGGCGTCGGAGGGCCCGGCGAAGAACTGCATCATCTACTTTCAGGAAGGCGGCGCGTGCCAGCACGACAGCTTCGACCCGAAGCCGGAGCAGCCCTCCGAGATTCGGGGGAGTTTCGGCACGATTCCGACGGCGATTCCCGGCGTGCATTTTTCCGAGCTGCTGCCGAACTGCGCGAAGAACCTGAAGAAGTTCACGGTGATTCGCTCGATGTATTCGAAGGAAGCGATCCATGAGAAGGCGAAGCAGTATATCTTCTCGGGGTCGCGGCCGAACAATGCGTTCAAGCATCCGGTATACGGGTCGGTGGTGGCGAAGGAATTGGGACCGCGCAATGGATTGCCGCCGTTTGTGTGTATCCCGCGGCGCGACATCTGCGCCGATGCGGGGTTCCTGGGGGCGGCTTATGATCCCTTCATTACGGGCGACCCGGGGGCCAAGCAGTTCAAGGTGCAGGATCTGAGCCTGCCGCGGAATGTGTCGCTGGAGGAATCGGCGGCACGGACGCGGCTGTTGCAAGCGATGGATGCCGATTTGCGGGAGATGGAGAAGTCGAAGCTGCTGGAGGGGATGGATCACTTCTACCAGAAGGCATTTGACCTGGTGACCAGCGAATCGGCGCGTAAGGCTTTCAACATCGAAGAGGAGCCTGCGTCGCTGCGGGACCGGTATGGGCGGAACACGGCGGGCCAGGGCACGCTGCTGGCGCGAAGGCTGATCGAATCGGGGGTGCGGTTGGCGGCGGTGTTTCAAGGCGGCTACGATTCGCATGGGCAGGTGGAGAAATCGAGCCGGAAGATATTTCCGGTGTTTGATCAGGCGTTCGCCACGCTGCTGGAGGATTTAGAAGACCGTGGACTGCTGGCGTCGACGCTGGTGCTGGTGATCGGCGAGTTCGGGCGGACGCCGCACATCAATCACTCGGCGGGGCGCGATCATTGGCCGGGCGTGTTTTCGGTGGCGGTGGCGGGCGCGGGAGTGCCGGGCGGCCAGGTGATCGGGTCCAGCGACGCGCAGGGAGGCGCGCCGAAGGACCGGCCTTTGTCGATTGAAGACCTGGGGGCGACGATCTACAAGAAGATGGGGATTGAGCCGCATAAGGAATACCGGAGCAATGGGCGTCCGGTGAAGATGAACGACAGCGGCGTGCCGATCCGCGAGTTGTTCTGATGCTGACCGTTGGACTGCTGCTGCAATGGGCGCTGTGGGCGGCGACGCCGCTTCCGAACCTGTCGCGCGTGGAGCCGCTGGGCGGGCAGGCGGGCACGACGGTGGCGGTGGAGTTTGTGGGGAAGGACTTCGGCGCGGTGACGGGCGTTCGCTTCGACACGGCTGATCTGGAATGGTTGGGTGCGGAGGAATCCGATGCGAAGTCGGTGAAGGGGACCATTCGGATTGCGCCTGGCGCCGCGTTGGGCCCGCATCGCATCCAGTTGCTGACGGCGGCGGGGCCGACGAACACGCGTTTGTTCAACGTGCACGAGTTCCCTGCCCTGCGTGAAGTGGAACCGAAGCAAACGATTGCGTTGCAGCCGCAGGTGATTCATGGGTATTTGAAGGGACTGGCCGACCAGGACTTCTACACGTTTGAGGCGAGGCAGGGGGAACGGTGGCTGTTCGACCTGCAGTCGATTGAACGCGGCGGTTTTCTGGAATGCTCGTTGTGGCTGTATGACGAGGCGGGCCGGGAGCTGACGTATAGCGAAGATCAGGATGAGTATCTGGAGACGCCTCGGCTGGCGGTGACGTTCCCGAAGGACGGCACGTACACGTTGAAGGTGGATCAGTATCGCGGTCCGCAGGGGGTGTCGTGCGATGACAACTGCGGCTATCAGCTGCAGGTTTCGCAGTTGCCGGTGGTGAGCGGCATGCATCCGCTGGGGGCGCGGCCGGGGCAAACGTACCGGGTGCGGATTAGCGGTGAGGCACTGGAGCATACTACGGGGGCGTATGTGCGGCGTTCGCGGGGAGCGGAGCATTACCGGCTGACGTTTCCCTATTCGATGCCGGTGGATGGCAGTGACGGCGGGCTGTTGCGGGTTGAAGCGACGGAGGTGAAAGCGTCGGCGAAGCAGGTGGAGGCTTCGTTTGTGCTACCGCCTGAGGCCCGGCCCGGGCTGTGGCGGCTGTTCCTGGTGACGAAGCATGGGACGGCGGAGGCGATGTCGTTCGAGGTGGATACGGACGCGTCGTCGATTGACGGGTTACTGACGGAGAAGGCGAATCGCCACACGGTGCAACTGACGGCGGGCAGGCCGTTGCACGCCTGGACGCTGGCGACGCAACTTGGGCTGCCTGCTATAGACACGGTGCTGGAGTTGTGGAGCGCCGAGGGCAAGCTGTTGGCCGAGCATGATGACCTGATGTCGGGGCAAGGCACGGTGATCGGCAACCCGGATAGCAGCCTGTACTACCTGCCGGAACGCACGGAGGCGGCGACGCTGCTGGTGCGGGACCGTACCGATCGGAGCGGCGCGGCGTATTCGTACCGAGTGCACATCGCTTCGGAGGCGCCGTCGTTCCAGTTGCTGTATGAGCCGGAGGAGGCGACGGCGGTGGCCGGCGGAGAGGCTGAAATCGAGGCGCTGCTGATCAAGCATCCGGGCTTTGAGAAGGCCGTGGATGTGTGGGTGGAAGGGCATCCGGAAGCCAAGGGGCAGTTCCGGGCCGATATGCATTTCGGGCCATCGGGGGATGGCGATAACATCAACATCCCGGTGGTAAAGCTGAAGCTGAAACTGCCCGCCGAGGCAAAGGGCGATTATCCGGTGCGCCTGCGGGGGCGTGCCGCCGATGGTTCCGGGCCGGTGGTAGAGGCTCTGAGCACGTTGTGGATTGGGCCGGACGGCAAGCGGAACGACACGCGCCGTCCGCTGCCGCAGCCTTCTATCTACGTGCGCACGCCGGACGCGCGTTAGTTGGCGAGCGGCGGTCCGCCGGGCACCACGATGCTGCGCGTGGTGGAGGGATACATGTGGCGTTTGGCGGTGAACTTGGCGTTCAGGTACTCGCCCATGTAGAGCTTGCCGGACATGGTGTCGCCGGTCAACGCGCCGACGAAAGTCATGATGATGGAATCGCCGGGGACGTTGTCGGCGCTGCGCACCTTCACCTGATCGCCTTCGATACTGCCGTAGGCGTCACGGGTGGAGAAGTCGCCCTTGTGCGAGCCCTGCACGACGTTGCCCTTCTGCTCCAGCGTGAGGACGTGGGTGCTGCGGCTGCTGAAGAATTCGATATCGACATCCCAACGGCCCGTGAGGTTGCCGGCGGGCGCGGCGGGGGCGGGCTTGGGGCTGCGCTTGCGGCCCAGCACCTGGTGGAGGCGCTCGGCCACGACTTTGTCATCGCCGGGCTGCATCATCCAGGCGGTGATGTCGATGGCGGTGACGTTGGCTTGTTCGACGGGGGCGGGGCCGCGGCCTAAGCCGGAACTCGCGCCCAAGGCAATGCGGGGCTTGCTGCGGGCCACTTCTTCGGCGATCTCTTCGCCGGTGACATGCAGGCGGTTGGGGTCCCAGGAGATGACGAGGGCGGGGCTGCGATTGGAGAGGCCCTGCGGTTCGCGGACGGTGGCGGTGATGCCATCGATGGTGGACACGCGCTTGGAGATGGTGTCGAGATAGCTGAGCCACTTCTGCCATTCGGCCTTATGGTCGCGCTTGACCCAGGCTTCCACCGCGGCCACCATGCCCAGGGTCTCTTCGCGGCCGACTTTGTTGTCGCGGCCCGGGCCATGGTGCGGGGAACTGGCCTGCCAGGCGGACATGAGCAGATCCTTGCGGCCCAGCAGGAGGCCGGCGCATTGGGGACCGCAGATGGCCTTGCCGCCGCTGTAGGCAACAACGTCGGCGCCGGCGGCGAGGTGGACATTGGGGATGGTGAGCACTTCGGCGGCGGCATCGACGAGGATGGGGATGCCTTTCGGCTTCACGACCTTGGCGATGTTTTCGAGCGTCATCGGGCCATTACGCATCGACCCGCCGGCGATCAGATAGACCATCGCGGTGCGGGAACTCAAGGCGCTTTCCAGTTCCTGCATACTGTCGACATTGATCATCTTGACGCCGATGTTGCGGATGGCGTGGTCATAGGCGCTGCGGGAGGTACGCGGCACGACGACTTCGGTTTTATCCAGACCGCGGAGGTCGGGAATGCGCAGCAGCTTTTCGGGATTGCCACCCGCGACGCAGGCCGCGGCCACGTGCTTGAGGCCGGCGGCGCAGCCGGAGGAAACCATGCCCCACTCGGCGCCGGTCAGTTCGGCCAGGCGGCGTCCGACGGCTTCGGCAAGTTCATCCAGCTGGACGAATTTCTGCGCGGCGGCATCCATGGCGGCACGCACTTCGGGCAATTCCACGGAGGCGCCAATGATGGTGAAGGTGCCGCGGCAGTTGATGACGGGCTCGACGCCGATGGACTGATAGATGTCGGGGCCTGGGCGCAGGGGGCCGGTGGCCGCGGAGAGCATGGGTGCCGCGGCGCCGCCCGTGAGGGCCGGCAGGGCAAAGCCGCTGCCCATCGCGAGCAGATCGCGGCGTGTGGCGCCAGTGGTGGGCTTGTCTTCGGACACTTCCGGCGTTTCGTTGGGGTTTGGCAGATTCTCTGGCATGGCATCAACCTCCTCGGGTGGGATTCGCTCGTGTTGTTGTCCAAGCATATCGGATCTCCGGTGCGGCTGTGGCGATGGTAGGCTGGTAGCCCGATGCGCAGATTGACACGCCCGGCGCTGGCCGGGGGCTTCCTGATTTTGTTAGTGCTGGCCAACGCGGTGGCGCAGACCTCCTCGACGCGGGTACGGCAACTGGCGCCTGGCGTCTTTTACTGGCAGGGGGATACGGCGACGCGGCGTCCGGCGAACTGCACGTGGGTGGTGTTTCGCGACTATGTGGTGGTGATTGACGCGAACTTCCCTTGGGCCGCGAAGGAGATATTGCCGGAGATCCGGAAGACGACGTCGCTGCCGATACGCTTTCTGTTCAATACGCACTATCACGCCGACCATGCGTTCGGATCGGCGCAGTTTCGTGCGGCGGGGGCGACGGTGGTGTGTTCGCGGGAGTGCGGGGCCGAATCGCGAGAGAAGGGTGAGGCGGACTGGCAGAACCAGGTCTACGGGCGGGCGTCGCGAGCGGGGGCTACGCAGTATGACCGGGACGTGGCGGCGGAGACGCGCGCGCAGAACTACGGGTTGGAGCATCCGTCGCTGTTGTTTGAGGACAAGGTGACCTTTGATGACGGGACACGGCGGTTGGAGCTGATCCGCATGGGGCCGGCACATTCGCGCGGGGACGCGGTGGCGTATCTGCCGAAGGAGCGGATTCTCATGACCGGCGACCTTTGTGTGAACTGGACGAGCGGGAACAATGTGGGTGACCGCGATGCCGATCATGACAACTGGATTCGCGCGTTGGAGACGCTGGCCGGTTGGGAGGTGCAGACGGTGGTTCCCGGGCATGGGCAGTTGGGGACAACGGCGACGCTGCGGGGCCAGCGGGCGTACCTGAAGGACATGCTGGAGCAGGTGCGGGCGGGGATGAAGGCGGGCAAGTCCGCGGACCAGGTGGCCGGCGAGGTGGATCTAACGAAGCATCAACCGTTCGGGGCGAGCCCGAGCGCGGGGGCGGTGCGGAGTGTCTACCGCCGTCTGTCGACAGCGGCGGGGCGCTAGTCGTGATTAGCTAAGAGCGTGAGTCATTCGTCAGAACATGGCATCACGCCGGAGCCGCGCTGGCCCGGGGTGGTCGCGCTGCTGGCCGTAGCCGCGCTCAATGGATTGCTGCCGTCGTCGTTATCGGCGGGGCTGGGATGGGCTGGGGTGGCGGTGGTGGCCGTACTTGCGACCCTCGCTCTGCTGATCAAGCCCTGGCACGACCGGCTGGGCCATGCGACCGCGGCGATTGTGACCGCGCAGCTTGCCTATGCGCTGGTACAACTGATTGTCGACCTTACTACTCATCGGGGCGAGGCGATGGAGTTACTGCGCGCGGCGCTGATTTTGTGGAGCATGAATATCTTCGTGTTCGCGTCGTGGTACTGGCGGATTGATGCGGGAGGCCCGCATCACCGGTCGAAGCACGCGGTGTATTGTGGCGGGGCGTTTCTGTTTCCGCAGCTGAGTATGCCGCCGGAAGTGCGGCGGGTGCTGGTGGGGAAAGAAGGGTGGCAGCCGCGGTTCATCGACTATCTGTTCCTGGCGTTCAATACGAGCACCGCATTTTCGCCGACGGATGCTCCGGTGCTGTCGGCGTGGGCGAAGGTGCTGATGATGCTGCAGGCGTCGATCTCGCTGGCGACGCTGGCGATGGTGGCCGCGCGCGCGGTGAATATTCTGTGATTACACCGCGTCGGAGATGCTGGTGAAGTTGAAGTCGGCGGCCAGCACTGGGGGGACGACGACACTTCCCTGCTCTGAGCGCGGGGCGCGGACGGCACGGCCCATCTTCTGTATGCTGGTGAGCAGCCGGAAGGGGCTTTCGTTGAAACGGAAGTTGACGACCGGTTTAGTAACCTCGCCGTTTTCGATGAGGAACAGGCCGTCGCGAGTAAGGCCGGTAAGTTGCAGGGTCTGCGGATTGAGCACGCGCAAATACCAGAAGCGAGTTACTAACAGCCCGCGATCGGTGGCCTTGATGAGGTCCGCCAGGCTGCTTTCTCCGCCTTCGAGGATCAACGACCCGGGAAACTCGACCGGCTCCTGCTTCGTTTTCAGCGCCCAGTAGCGGTTGTAGGCCAGGTTCCTGACGACGCCTTTGTCGATCCAGGTGCGGGCCTGAGCGGGGAGAAGTCCGTTGGACCACGGATTGGAGGGAAAGCGCTTGTCGAACGGGTCGCTGCGGAGCGTTACGTAGTCCGGGAAGATCTTCTCCCCCAGGCGGGTGCCGCCGCCCTTCTTACTGAAGAAGGTGCGGCCTTCTTCGGCGCCGCGGGCATCGAATGCGAAGCGGACGTTACCCAGGAGATCCGCCACGGCAGTCGGTTCCAGGACGACTTTGTACTTACCGGGGTCCAAGCGTACCGGCGATTTCCAGCGGGCGCACTTGGCGGCCGCGCGATCGCCGAGTTCGCCGCCATTGATCTCGGCGATGCGCACGGCGTTCTGTCCGGCCCAACCGGAGGAATCGCCGGCGGCGGTGCGGACGGTGGTGGTGAGGTCGCAATCCACGTTGCGGCTGAAGCCGGAGTTGCCGGTCTTGGTGGCGAAGCCCTCGACGCCCAAGGTGCGGGAGAAGAAGCCGGCGGAGACGAGTTTGTCCTTAGCTGCCCGGTCGATGATGTTCTTGACGTGGGGCACCATTTGGGGCCCGCGTGCGGCGGCGGTGGCGTCGTCGAAGTTGTCGATGACCGGGTACTTCTGCGGACCCAGCGGGGGGACATTCTCGGGATTCGGGGGCGAGATGGCGGCGAGTTTCTCGGAGTTGGAGACGGCGGCGCGAAGCGCGTCGTCACCGAGGAGGCTGGTACGCGCTACGCCGGAGCGGCCGTCCTTGGTAGAGACGATGGTGACGGCGCGATCCAGAGTCAGCGCGCTGGTGGTGACGCCGTTATTGGCGAAGCGGACGTAGGCCTGCTCGGTCTCATTCACACTGACGGTACATTCCGGAAACGTGGAGTATTTGAGCGCCTTTTCGGTGAGTGATTTGATTTGTTCCTGGGTCAGCATGAGTTAGTCCGTCTGGATAACATTGATCTGGCGAAAGCGAGCGGGCGAGCAGCCGTGGCTCATGGAGTTGATCTGGGTTGGCTCGCCCTTTCCGTCGCGGCCGGAGCCGTACATCTGCCAGTAGGCGGGTCCGGCGACGCCGTCGCAGGCCTGCCAGAAGTCGGGGGTGCGGGCCTGGTAGGCCACCTGGCTGAGCATGCCGGTTTTCTTACCTCCCTTGATTTCCCAGAACGCGTCGCCGCCGAACTGGAAGTTATAGCGCTGCTGGTCAATGGAGTAACTGCCTCGGCCTTCGATGAGGATGCCGTCGTCGACGCCGGCGATCAGATCTTCGAGGGTAGTGGAGGCCGGCCCGGGCTCCATACTGACGTTCGGCATGCGCTGGAAGGGGACGCTCGACCAGGAATCGGCATAGCAGCAGCCGCGGGACGCTTTCTCGCCCACCAGGTGGGCCTGGTCGCGGATGGTCTGGTAGCCGGTGAAGATGCCCTTACTGAGAATGGGGAACTTTGTGGTTTTGACGCCGTCATCGTCATAGGCGACGGTGGCCAGCGCGCGCTCGGTGGTGCGGTCTCCGTTGATGTTGACGTGGGTGCTGCCGACGCGCTCCTTGCCGAGCTTGTCGGGGGTGAGGAAACTGGTGCCGGCGAAGTTTGCCTCATAGCCGAGGGCGCGATCGAGTTCGGTGGGATGGCCGATGCTTTCGTGAATGGTGAGGAAGAGATGGCTGGGCATGAGGACCAAGTCCTTTTTGCCGGGCTTGACGGGCGGGGCGGCGAGATGCTCCAGCACCTCTTCGCGAATGCGCCGCGCATTTTCCTGCAGATTCATTTGGGGGATGAACTCATAGCCGACGGACAAAGGTGTGGGGGTCCAGGTGCGTGTCTTGTTCAGGCGGCGCGTAAAGTCTACGGCGTTGGCGGTCAAGCCGCTGAAGGTCTGGACGATCAACTGCTGAATGGAAGAGCCATCGGAGGAGGCGAAGTACTTATCTTCGGAGTGAAAGGCCAGGTTGCCCACGGCCATGAAGACCTTGGGCTGCTTCTTCACTTCGCGGCCGGCATCGAACAGCAGCGCGAGTTTGTCTTCCATGGGGACGGTGAAGGGATCCTTCTCGAAGGGCGAGGTCCAACGCGTACGCACGGGCTTTACCGGGGCGAGTTGGACGGGCCGCGTCTTGATGGAGGCGTTGGCGCGGGCCACGGTGACGGCCTCGGCGGTGACTCGGGCGATCTCTTCGGGGGTGACCACGGGCGAGGAGGCGAAGCCCCAGGCGCCGTCGACAATCACCCGCACACCGAAGCCGAAGCTGTCGCTATCGGCCACCTGCGGCACTTCGAGGGTCTTGCCGGTCCCGCGCTCGGGGCTGAGGCGCGCCATGAGCATCTGGTCGCGATAGCGGTTGATGCGGATGTCGCAGTAGGTGGCTTTGCGTTTCTTGGCTTCGCGCAGGGCGCTGTCGGCGAGTTTTTCGAGGGCCGGATTCGGGCGCGCGGCCTCCTTGGGAGCCGCAAATAGATCGGCGGCGGCCAGGGATGCGGCGGACGTCTGTACGAACGCACGGCGGGTGACTATCATGGAGTTCCCATTTTCGCAGAACGGCGGCGTTCGGTCGGGTAACATGGAGGAATTCGCCTGATGAAGGAACCACAGCCACAGGAAGTCCGCGCGGCACTGGAACGCTTGCTGGCAAGCGTCGAGATGTCGCAGAGCGCGCGCATGGGGCAGTTCCTGAAGTTCGTGGTGGAGGAGGAACTGGCCGGACAGGGCTCCCGTTTGAAGGAGACGGTGGTTGGCGTTCATGTGTTTGGGCGTGAGCCCGGCTATGATCCCAAGGCCGACCCGGTGGTGCGGGTGGAAGCGCGGCGGCTGCGTTTCAAGATCCAGGAGTATTACCAGGGCTCGGGGCAACAGGAAGCCTTACGGATCGAGTTGCCGAAGGGCACGTATCAGCCGCGGTTCACATGGGCCGAGGAAACGCCCGCGCCCGCCGCGCCGCTACCGGTTCCGGTGGTTGCCCCGTCGCCTGGTCGCCAAGGCATGGGCCTGGCCGCCGCCGTTGTACTTTGTCTGGCCAGCGCCGCTTTCATTGCGGCGCGCACGGACCGGCCGGTGGATGAACCGCTGACGCCGCAACTGCTGCTGGGGCATGAGAACGTGGCACGAGCCCCGGCGTATGCCCCGAACGGGACGCGGATCGCCTATACGCTGGACCGGAACTTCCAGCACTCGGAGATCCGGATCCAGGCATTGCCGAAGGGCGAGTCGCGGCCCCTTCATGGCGAGATCGCGCTGGATTACGAGCCGGCCTGGTCGCCCAATGGGAGCCAGATTGCGTTCCTGCGTGCGATTGAGCAGGGGCGGATGGCCGTGATGCTGTGCCAGGTGGATGCCTGTCAGCCGCGGAAGATTGCGGAAGTGGCGTTGCGGGGCCCGATCGACTGGACACCTTCGGGTGGGGAGGTGCTGGCGGCGGACCGGGACGATGCGGCCTCGCCGCATGCGATCGTGGCGATTCCCATCGAAGGGCCGAAGCGGCGGCTGACCTCGCCGCCGACCGGCACGTACGGCGACCTTGCGCCGCGGCTCAGTCCGGACGGACAGCGGCTGGCGTTCGTGCGTGCGGTGTCGCTTTCGGCCCAGGACATTTATCTGGCGGGGGCGGACGGGAGCAATGCGCGGGCGATCACGGCGCGGAAGCTGCCGGTGGAAGGGATGACGTGGACGGCGGACTCGCGGTATCTGATCGCATCTTTGGTGAACGCCAATGTGCGCAGTCTGTTCCGGATCCCGTCGAGCGGAGAGGGGATGAAGCGGATCGCCGATGCCGGGCTGGGTGCGGCCTACCCATCGGCACCGCGGCGGGCTCACGGGCTGGCGTACCAGGTGCGCTTTGCCGATACGAATATCTGGTCGATCGACCTGGCGTCTGGGGAACGCCGCGTACTCAGCCAGACGCCGCAGTTGGATACGGGGCCGCAGATCGCCCCCAACGGCAGGCACGTGGTGTGGCGCAGCACGGCAAGCGGGACGAACGAAGTGTGGATGGCCCGCGCCGATGGCCGGGAAGGCCGGCAGTTGACGTTTATGAAGGGGCCGGTGACGGGCAGCGGGCGCTGGTCGCCGGACGGGGCGAGCATCGTGTACGAATCGCATCCGAATGGAAATGGCGATTTATTTCTGATCCCGGCGGCGGGCGGGGCGGCGCGCACCATCACGCGCGAAAACTGGAACGAGATTCTGCCGAGCTTTTCGCAGGACGGGCGCTGGATTTACTACTCCACCGATCGCAGCGGAAGTTGGGAAGTGTGGCGCATTCAGGCGAATGGGAGCGGGGCGCAGCCGGTGGTGCGTGGCGGCGCATTTGCGGCCCGCGAGTCGCCGGATGGCGCGTGGCTGTACTACACCAAGCGGATCGGCAGCGGCGGGGGCGGCATTTACCGGATGCCGAGCGGCGGGGGAGCGGAACAGCAGATGACGGCGGAGCTGACACCGAACTTCTGGGGCCAGTGGGCGGTGTCGGAGAATGCTTGTACTGGGTGGTATTCCCGGCCAAGGGCACGCGGGCCATCCGGCGCCTGGATCTAGAGAAGGGCACGATCAGCGATGCGGTGCCATTACGGAGTCTGCCGGTGCAATGGGATAGCGGGATGAGTGTGGACGCGGGCGAGCGATGGCTGGCGGTGGCGTTGCTGGACCAGGTGGGTAGCGCGCTGTATCAATTGGACGGATTTCGGTAGACTCACTTTTAGTTGACCCCTGCGGCCGGTGCTTTACGCACTACCCGATAGACACTCTCTATCTCCGCGGAGGACCTGTGCGCCGTCACCTTGCTATCGGTATCTTTACGCTCGCCTTCTTTGTGCGAGCTGTCCCCCCCACCTGGACCACGACCGGTTCGCTGAGCAACGCCCGGGTTTACCCGGCGCTGGCGGCGCTGCCTTCGGGCAAGGTGTTAGCCGCGGGCGGCTACGTCTTCAGTTCCTCGGCATACGTGACCAGCGCCGAGATCTTTGACCCGGTGCTAGGGATCTGGTCGACAACGGCGCCCCTGCCGCTGGGCCACCGGTATCGGGCGCAGGTACTGGCCAATGGAGAAGTGCTGGTGATGGGGGATGACGACCCGTCGAACCCGACCACCTCGGCGTACCGCTATAACGAAACGTCGGCGGTGTGGACGCCGGCCGGCATTCCCAATGTTCGCCGGTATGGCGGGGTGACGGCACTGCTGCCGAACGGCAACGTGCTGTTTGCGGCGGGTTATAACAATGGCTGTTGCAGCGGGCCTTCGGGCACGTACAACACGGCGGAGATCTACAATCCGGGCCTGAATACCTGGACGCCCACGGGCAGCCTCACGGAAACGCGGATGCTGGCGGCGGCGCAGACGCTGGATAGCGGACTGGTGCTGGTGGCGGGGGGGACGCAGCGCGATCCAATTGCCGTTCGCGGCACGACCGAACTCTACAATCCCGGCACGGGCCTGTGGTCCCCGGGGGGTACGCTGAACCAGGCGCGCTTCGCTCATACGCTGACGCGCTTGCCTAATGGCAAGGTGCTGGCCGCCGGCGGCTACGGAGCGGCGTCGAACCCGCTGAGTTCCATTGAAATTTACGACCCGGTGGCGAACACCTGGACGTTTGGGCAACCGATGAACACGCCGCGGGCGCGCCATAGCGCCACGGTGTTGGCGAACGGCTCGATCCTGTTCGCGGGCGGGGACAACGATTCCGGCCCCACCAATACGGCCGAGATCTACAACCCGGTCAGCAATACATGGAGTCCGGCACCGAACCTGAGCACGGCGCGCTCGCAGTTCGGAGCGGTGCGGCTGCTGACGGGCGAGGTGCTGGTGGCAGGAGGTTACACGACGGGGACGGTGGCGCTGGCGAGCACGGAAATCTATTCGTCGAACCTGGCGCAGCAGCGAGTGTTTGTCGCCTGCCAGGGCGGGGATGTGCGCGTGTATGACTCGCTGACCACCATCCAGAACGCCACACTGGCGGCGGCACGCCCGAATGGGATCGCGGTGTCACCCGACGGGCTGCGGACGTATGTTTCCTCGGGGGTCTTTGATAACAAGATCCTGGTGTTCGACAACCCGACGAATGCGCTGGTGACCTCGATCACGGTGTTCGCGGTGCCGTACGGGCTGGCTCTATCCCCGGATGGGTCCCGGCTGTATGTGACGCATAACGCGCCGAGTTCCACGTCGGTGGTGGCGATCGACACGGCTACCAACCAGGCAGTGTCGCTGATTGACATTGGCGGGCCTGCGCTGGATATCGTGTTGTCGCCGGATGGGCTGAAGGCCTATGCGTCGCAGCCGTCGCTGAACCGGGTGCAGGTTATCAACACGACCACGGGGGCGGTGACGGGTAACTATGCGGTGAATGCGCCGCACGGCATGGCGACCAATCCGGACGGCACGCGGCTTTATGTTTCGGCGCGCGCCTGGGGTCCGCCGCTGGCGGTGATCGACACGGCGACGGGCGTGTTTCTTCCCGCTCCGGCGGTGAACCAGTCGACGGATGTCGCTCTCACGCCGGACGGATCGCGAGCGCTGGTGGTGCATTTCGCAAACAACAATGTGTCGATGCTGGCGGTGCCTGGTCACTCGCTGATCACCACGCTGCCGACGGGGAACTGGCCGATGGCGGTGGCGGTCAACCCGGCTGGAACCGAAGCTTACGTGGCCAACTATTTCGGCAACTCGACGACGGTGCTGGACCTGGTGAATAACAAGGTGAAGACGACGCTGGCGGGTTGCCCTGGGGCGATTGCGGCGGCGTTCAGTCCGGACGCGGGGCCGGCGGGTCAGGCTGCGCTGGCACGAGCGGCAAAGGGCACTCAGGACTCCAAGAAGGAACTGACGGCGACGCAGTACCGGGATATGGCGAAGGCCATCGAAGGGGCGATGGCGAAGGCCACGGCGAAATCCGGAGACAGCGGCACGAAGGCTAAGAATGAGGCGGCTGCCGTGCCTTATCTGGATACGTATATCAACCTGGTAGGCAGCGCCAAGAGCGCCGGCAATCTCTCGGAGAAGAAGGCTGACGCGCTGGAAACCAAGGCTCGCCAGGCCAAGACGGCCTTCGGCGGGAGCAAGTAGCCCATTTGTTTGACGATCGGAGAATTTATGCGACACAGTATTCTGCTTGCCCTCTGCCTGACCGCCGGCGCCGCGCTGGCTTCGGCGGGTACGATCACGGTTTCTGGCGATACCAGCACCAGCCCGTTCGTTTGGGATCGCCCGACAGAGGGGGCTCCGCCGCCGCTGATTTCGGTTTTTGGGACCAATGTTCCGTACGTTAGTTTCGGGTTCCAGGTAAGCCTGGCAGGCGACTATACGTTCGAAGTCGTCCTGCCGGTGTTCGATTCGTTCCTGGTGCTGTTTCAGGATCCCTTTGATCCGCTGGACCCGTTGACGAATGCGATTGTGGCGGTTGACGATGGGCCGGCGACGGCGACCCTTGTGGCGGCCGTGCCTTACACGCTGGTGGTGACGGGATTCTTCGATACGGATAGCGGCCCCTTCGACGCGAGCATCAGCGGGCCCGGAGACATCAGCACCGCGTCATCTGACGTTCCCGAGCCGACGACAGGGGGAGTGACGCTGGTGGGGATGGCGCTACTGGTGGCGCGGCGGCGGGGGCTCTTGTAGGGGCCAAGGATCCCACATTCGTTCATGTGGTGAAACCCGCGCCCTCGGCGGTCAGGTCCGCCACTCGCGACTGCGGATCAACGGCCCGTGCAAGACATCCAACGCGAGGTTGACGTCTTCCACGATCTGGAAGTCGTACATTCCCACGCAGATGAAGTCAGCGCCGTTTTCGAAGGCGTAGCGGAAGCCGTCCTTAGGGGCGATGGCGCCGGCGGCCAGGACTTTGAAGGCGATCCAGGGCTGCGGCAACTGCTTCATGTAGGCGACCACCGCATCGGGGTCTTCGCACCAGATGTTGTCGCAGGTTTTTTCGCCGGGTCTGGCCGACCAGTACTTCACGTTATGGAGTGTTTTCATCCAGAAGTCGGGCTTCAGGCCGGCCTCTACGGACGCGGTGACGGTTCGGAGTTCGTGGGCGCCGATGCCGGCCGGGAGGCCGTTGGTACGAATGAGGTCGATGGCCTGGTGCATGAGGTCGAACTTGCCGGCCTTGACCAGATCATCGGCCAGGGCGCCCTGGATGTAGCACGCCGAGGCGCCGGAATCGATCGACTTGCGGATGGCGCCGAGCAGATCCTTGCTGCCGCAATCGGAGATGAACTGGATGCGGCCGCCGTTGCGCCAGTAGTCGTTGATGACGCCGCAGAGGGCCGGGTTGGTGATGAGCGTGTTGAGGCCACAGGATTCGCCCAGGGCGAGGGTCTGGAAGATTTTGTCGCGATGGTGGTAGGCGCGGACGAGTTTGGAGACGTAGATGAGGTCGCGGGCGTGGGCCCAGCCGCCGATGAGGTTACCGCCCATGATCATGCGGCTGATCTGGAGGTTGCCGATTTTCGCCGCGGGCATGACGCCCTTGAGGTCACTGCGGCTGGCGAACTGGAAAGTCTTGACGGTGGCACTGGCGGTGAACTGGTCCGGGCCGTTGCGGCGGGCGAGGTTGGCTTCTTCGAAGCTACGCCAGCCGTGCTTGCGCAATACCGCTAGCACGAAGGCGCCGAGCACAGGAAGGCCGGCGAGGTCGGCGAGGGCTTCGCGGCGTTGCGGGCTGGTGGGGCGCGTGGATCGCCACCAGCGTTCGAGGCCGAAGTGGGTGGCCGGGTAGGCGAGGATGACGGAGAGGGAGAAGATCTCGACGAGGTTCTTGTTGACGATGAGGTAGGTGCCTTCGGTGCCGCCGAGGTTGAAGGGGGCGAAGAAGGGCGGATAGGCGAGGTAGTAGAGCGCGAGCAGGCCCATGCCGGCGCCGGCGGCGGGACGGATGGCGATGCCGAGCATCAGGCCGGCACCGATGGCGGTGAGTCCCCAGACGTTCAGAAAGTCGATGCCCGCTACCAAGGCAGCATTCGCGCCCATGGCGTGGAACAAGGGCGAGAGTGGCCCGGCGCTGCCCTTCAGATAGCCGGCCGAGGTCCAGCCGGGATACAGCAGCTTGGTCAGGCCTTCATAGAGGAAGTGCCAGCCGATGACGAGCCGCAACAACACTAGCGGGGCGCTACGAAGGGAGTCCACGTTGACCTCCGGTGAGGATTCGCCGCGCAATGGCGGCATTTTCAGAGACTTCATCAGTCAGAATTGGGAACATGCCGACGATTACGGCGTCGCGCGGTTTGATATGGGTGTAGGCGTAGGAGAGGGCGCGAGTGATGCTGGAGGGGTTATGGCAGAGGCGCCCGGCAGCGAAGATCTTGAAGCCGAGGCAGGGGCGGTCCACTTGCCGGACCACGGTGGTCATCCGCTCGGGGTCTCCGGCGAGGTACAGCTCGTCGACGGGGGAATCGCCCAGCTTGAGCTTCAACTCCACCGGGTCGCGCCGGATGTTGTAGAAGCAGGTCATGTAGAAGTCGTGTGCCCAGCCGGCATCTTCGCTGCGAGCGATGTTTTCCGGGACATGGGAGGAGATGCCGGCGAGGATGCCGGCGTCGTGCGCTTTGGCGATGAAGCTCTGGATCTGGCTCTGGCGCTCGTCGCGATAGAGCCGGTCGGTATGCTCCCCGTGATGGACGACCGCGATGGGTTTGAGGGCGAGGACTTCGCGCCAGGTTTCGGGTTCCACGTCGTGCATGAGGCAGAGCCACTGGATGGCGCAGCCTTTGTCGCGGGCGGTGCGGAGCGCGGCGAAGGCCTTGCTGTCGACGCTGGCCTGCCAGGTGTTGATGCCGTTCGCTTCACAGTTGAGGAGGAACTCGACGACCCGTTCTTCGGTGAACCAACTGCGCATTATGGCGCTGAGTTTGGGGACCGAATGGGAATATCCCCCTATCGGGTTGTAGCCGGCAATGAGCCGCGTGACCTCATGCGGACCAAGGCGGATTGCCGGAAGAGCAGGCCGTGCTATCGGGTTGCCAAGTGTTGGTGCCGCCAGGGCGCCAAGGAAGGTGCGGCGATCGCTTTGCATAAGCCGTTTCCCCTTCCCGGCGCTTTGCACGTTTAGAGCCAGAGGATATGGCTGGCTTCGAGGGGTGTGACGGCGCCCTCGTGGTGGGCGACGACGCGCGGCGTGTAGTGTTCGAGCGGGCGGTCGTTGGGGACCTCGGCGGTGACACAGAAACCGCCGGTGATGCCAGCCAGTTCGCTGCAGAGGTCCATTTTCTGGCGGAAGGGAGGCTCGCCGGGATGGAGCGGGTCGGCATAGATCTCGACTTGCACGCCATCGGCGGGCACATCATCGAGATACAGGTGAAGCCGGAAGCGATGGCCGGTCGCGGTGGACTCGATCTGGCGCTTGGCGACGCGGATATGGCCCCAGCCGCTATCGAGGGCCTCACGCCAGGCGACGAGTTTCGCCCCGAGCGCGCCGTGCGCTTCGGCCCGTTGGCCATAGGAGAGCGCGGCTGGGATGTAGTAGCGTTCGGTGTACTCGCGGACGCTGCGGTTGGAGGAGAACTGCGGCGTCAGGCGGGCCATGCTCTCGCGGATGCGGGCGACCCAGGCGGAAGGAATACCGCTCCAGTCGCGGTCGTAGAACTGGGGCACGACTTCGGTTTCTAGGATGTGGTAGAGCTGGTCGGCCTCGGCACGGTCCCAGTGGGGATCGTCGCCATGCTCGTTGCCATCGCCGAGGGCCCAGCCCACTTGGGCGCTATAGGCTTCGGCCCACCAGCCATCGAGCTCGGAGAGGTTGAGGCCGCCGTTGACGAGGATCTTCATGCCGCTGGTGCCGCAGGCCTCCCAGGGGCGCCGGGGCGTGTTGATCCAGACGTCGACGCCCTGCACCAGGGACTGTGCCAGGTCGAGGTCATAGTCGCAGAGGAAGACGGCGCGCCCGGCGACATCCGGCCGCTGCATGAAGCGCACCCACTCGCGCAGCAGGGCCTGGCCGCCGCCATCGGCGGGATGAGCTTTGCCGGCAACGACCAGTTGCACGGGACGTTCGGCATTCGACAATAGGCGGGCGAGGCGGTCGGGGTCGGACAGAAGGAGGTTGGGGCGCTTGTAGGTGGCAAAGCGGCGGGCAAAGCCGAGAGTGAGGGTGTTGGGATCGAGCAGATGGCGGGCAGCGGTGGCGCAGAGTCCGCCCTGGCGCGCGGTGCGGCGGCGCACTTCGTGCACCAGGTCGGCGCGGATATGGCCACGCATGGCCCAGATCTGCTGATCGGTAGCGGTGCGAAGTTTTGCCTCCAGACCCTGCTGGTCGCCACGCCAGCGGCCACGGCCGCAGGCCGCGGTCCACAGCTCATCGGAGGCCGGTGCATCCCAGGTGGGCACATGGACGCCGTTGGTGACCGGATCGATGGGCACCTCCTCCTTAGGCCAGCGGGGGAACAGCGGCTGGAAGAGGGCGCGGCTGACGGTGGCGTGGAGGCGGCTGACCGCATTGACGGCGCCGCTGCCGCGGATGGCGAGGTGGGCCATGTTGAACTCTGGTCCGCCGTCCTGGCCTAAGGCCAGCAGTTGGTCGAAGGGAATGCCCAGGTGCTGATCAGCATAGTGGGCGAAGTAATGGTGCATTAGGTCGGGCGAGAAGCGATCGAAGCCGGCGGGAACGGGGGTATGGGTGGTGAAGAGGTTGCCGGCGCGAGTGGCGGCCAGTGCCGCGGCGAAGGGCTGCTTATGGTCGCGGCGGAAGGCGGCGGCGCGCTCCAGGACGGCAAAGGCCGCGTGTCCTTCATTGAGGTGGCATACTTGCGGAGACTTGCCTAAGGCCACCAGCAGCCGCCAGCCGCCAATGCCCAAGGCGATCTCCTGCTGCAGGCGGAGTTCGATGCCGGCGCCGTAGAGTTCACTGGTGATGCCGCGGGCGGCGGGCGAATTGACGGGGTCATTGCTATCGAGCAGGTAGAGGCGGACGCGTCCGACGCGGGCCTGCCACGCGCGCAACACCAATGGACCCGACGGTAGTTGTACGGTCACGCGGATCCACTCCCCCGAGGGTGTGCGCACGGGCAGGATGGGGAGTTGAGTGGGGTCGTTGAAGGGATAGAGGGCGCGCTGGTTGCCATCGGGATCGACGACCTGGCGGAAATAGCCGCGCTGGTAGAGCAGGCCGACGGCGGTGACGGGGACGCCGAGGTCGCTGGCCGACTTCAGTTGGTCGCCGGCGACGTTGCCCAAGCCGCCGGAGTAAATGGGCAGCGCCTCACTGAGCGCGTATTCCATGGAGAAATAGGCCACCGAAGTGAGCGGGGAGTTGGGATGGGTGGTGGCAAACCAGGTGGGGGACTCGTAGATGTTGCGCCGGTGGCCGATGGTGGTGGTGAGGCGCTTTTGGAACTCGGCATCGGCGTGGATGGTGTCGAGGACGGTGCGCGAGGCGGTTTGGAGCACAAACCAGGGATTATGCGTATGTGCCCAAAGTTCCGGATCAATCAGCCCCCAAATCTCGTCGGAGGAGTGATTCCAGGCCCATTGCAGGTCGAGGGCAAGGTCCAGCAGCGGATCCTTCGGATCGGCCAGGACGCCATAGGACGGAACGGAGTCAGACATGGCGGCAAGCTCCTTACCGGCTGGTGGGCCGGAGGATGCTCCCGCTGTTCAAGGATTATAGGGGGTGCGGGGGAGGAATGGAAGGGGTGTGGGGTGGAGGTGGAGGATCATGGCGGGCGATAGGGAGGGTCTCGCTTGCGTGGCGGGCCACTTCGCGAGTCTGTATTCGCTTCCTATGTATGAGGACCTGGGCAAGGCGCAGGTGCATTAAGAGGAGCACGAAGTTTTATCGCCGACGCCGTACACGCTCCTGCAAACGGCATTGTTCTATTGCTATCCGCGGAGAGATTTTGCGAAGACAATCGCGAAAGTGGACGAGATGAGGTCGCGTTGGGATGTGACTGCTAACGGTGACTACTATTCCGCCATCGCGCTCAAGGGAGAGGCTCTCCTGGAGCTTGGAAATATCGAGGCTACGAAGGATGTGCTGGAGGAGATATTGACGATGGTTAGATTGCACCCCCGGAGGCTGCCGTATGGCGATGAGATGAATTTGTTGAGCGCGTCGATTGCGAGACCGGCGCTTGCTGCCTGCAGCCGCGAGATTCTGAGAGCGATCATCCCTAGAATTCGTGCTGCCGAATATGTGGAACGGGCGAAATCATTGCTGGGAGAAGAGTAAGTCCTGGTGGGCCTTCAGCCAGGGAGACGTTCCCCGGCACCGTGATCCTGGCCCTGATACTGCAGCTTGTAAAGCTTCCAGTAGATGCCGCGTTGCGCGAGCAGTTCCTGGTGCGTTCCGGTCTCGCGCAACTGTCCCTTGTGCATGACGAAGATGCGGGTGGCTTTCTGGATGGTGGACAGGCGGTGGGCAATGATCAGACTGGTGCGCCCTTCGACCAAACGGTCGAGCGCGGCGCGGATCTTGATTTCGGTTTCGGTATCGACGCTGGAGGTGGCTTCATCGAGAATGAGGAACTGCGGGTTATGCGCCAGGGCGCGGGCGAAGCTGATCAGCTGCTTCTGGCCGGTGCTCAAGCCTGCCCCACGCTCGTGGACCTGGTAATCGAGGCCGTCGGAAAGCGACTCGACGAACGCCGTGAGGTTGACGGCGTCCACGGCCTGGCGGATGCGGGTATGGTCGATGGCTGCCGTACCCAGGCGGATGTTCTCCTGAAGAGAGCCGGAGAACAGGAACGGGTCCTGCAGCACGACGGCGAAGCGCTCGCGCACCTGCTCGAGCGGCATCTGGCGAATATCGACGCCATCGATGCGGATGGAGCCGCGCTGCAGGTCGTAGAACCGCAGCAGGAGATTCGATAGGGTGGTCTTCCCTGCCCCGGTGTGCCCGACTACGGCGATGGTCTCGCCGGGCTCGATGCGGAAGCTGACGTCGCGCAGCACCCAGTCCTCGCCTTTGTAGGCAAACCAGGCGTGGTCGAATTCGATAGCGGGGGGCCCGGGGAGGGCGCGGCGTTCGGCCGGCGCGGTGATGCCGGGGGGCGTGTCCAGAAGCTGGAAGATGCGCTCGGCGGCGGTGACGGCGGCCTGGACGATGTTGTACTTTTCGCTGAGGTCCTGGATTGGCCGGAAGAAGCGCATGCCGTACTGGAAGAAGGCGATCAGGATACCCAGGCTGAGGCCCGCGCCCTGCACCTGGTACCCGCCGTAGGCGAGCAGCGAGGCGACGGTGACCATGCCGCAGAACTCGACCACGGGATAGAACCAGGCGTAGGCGACGATCGCCTCTTTATAGGCGTCCATATGTTCGCGGTTGGCGTCGGCGAACTCTTTGCGGCTGCGCTCCTCGCGGTTGAACAATTGGAGCACCACCATGCCGCTCAGGTGTTCCTGCAGGTAGGAGTTGATGCGGGCGACGGCGGTGCGGATCCGGCGATTGCTGCCGGTGACGCGTTTGCGGAAGGTCACCGTGACCAGGATGACGACGGGCATGGCCGCCAGCAGCACCAGGGTCAGTTCGACACTGAGGCGCAGCATGACGACCAGCACCAGCGAGAGCGTGAGGACGTCACCCAACAGCGGCACCAGGCTGGAAGTGAATAACTCGCTCAGGGCATCGGCATCGGTGGTGACGCGCGTCAGCAGGCGGCCGACGGGCGTGCGGTCGTAGAAAGCCAGATCCAGCCGCTGGAGGTGGGCCATGGTCTCGCGGCGGAGGTCGGCAAGGGCGCGCTGGCCGGCCGAGGTCATCAGGAGGCTCTGCGAGAACATGACGGCGAGGATGGAGACGAGCACGGCCAGGTAGAGGCCGGCAATCTGGAGCATGCCGGTGGTGGGGTTATTGCTGAGGTAGGGGTCGAGCCAGGTGAGTTCGGTGCGGGTCTGGGGGGCCAGGTAGCGGTCGACCGCTACTTTGGTCAGCCAGGGGCCGGCCACCTCGAGGGCGGCGCCGATCATCATGCAGATGACGGCCACGACGACCGACCAGCGGTACGGCAGAAGGTAGGCGAGCAGGCGCCGCAGCAGCCGCCCGTCGTAGAGTTTGCCCTGAACCTGCTCTTCCAACTTATTAGCCTAGCCCACCGGGACCGTTCACAAAAGTTCTCCAATTATATTTCATTTGTTTTCTTATGTTTGCATTTTTCGGGAGGCGGCAGCGTAGAGTTCGTATGGCACAAAGGGGGTGCAAGAGAAACCTTATGACCACCGGGACCAAGACCCTCGATTACAACGAACTGCTCTCCACGCTGATGGGCGAGTGGCAGCCGCGCGATGCCGCCGAGCGGCAGATGGTGGTGGATATCGCCGAAGCCCGTTGGGGCATGTGGCGGATGACGGCGTTGGAAGTGCGGTTGTGGAATCGCGAGATGAGCCGCCGGGATTCGGAGGAAGCCGAGTCGATCGCGTTTGCGAAGGAGTTGAAGGCAGTGACGCGGGCGGGGGTGCTCTACAGCCGGCGGTATAACGCAGCGTTGTCGCGGCTGCTGCGGATGCGGCGGGAAAACCTGGAGCCGGAGCCGCGGACGCCGGGGCCGAAGAGCGCGGCGAACCGGAAGCAGAGCGGGTTGCGGGTGGTGAGTACGGAACGGCTGGCGGCGTAGGGATGGGTCAGGCGAGGATGCCGCGATCGAGGAACGCCTGGATGGCGTTGTCCTCCAAGTTGAGCCAACTGCGGAGGACTTGGGCCGTATGCTGGCCGGTGCGCGGTGCGGGGGTGGTGACGGCGCCGGGGGTTTCGCTGAACTTGATGGGTGCGCCGGTGACGGCAATGGGGCCGGCGTCGGGGTGATCGAGCACGGGGAACATGTCGCGGGCTTCGGCCTGCGGGTCGGCGGCGACTTCGGCGAGGGTGCGGACGGGGGTGACAGGGATGCCGTGGGCGCGGAGGTGTTCAATCCAGTGGGACGCAGTCTGCGTTTGGAAGATTGCGGTGATGGCGGGTTCGAGGGTGGCTCGATTCTTCACTCGCAGTGAGTTGGTGTTGTAGCGGGGGTCGGCAATCCAGGCGGGCTGATCGATGGCGCGGCAGAAGGCGGCCCAGAGCTTTTCGCTGGCGACGGCGATGGCGATGTCGCGATCGGCGGTGGGGAAGGCTGCGTAGGGCACGATGGTGGAGAAGGCCGTCCCGAGCGGCTTGGGCACGGTGCCGGAGCCGAGGAAGGTGGCGTAGTTCGACGCCATGGCCGAAATCATGGAATCGAGCATGGAGACGTCGATGAACTGGCCGTGGCCGGCATGGTCGCGTACGCGCAGGGCCATGAGGATGCCGGAGAGGGCGAACATGCCGGAGGTGATGTCGGCGACCGAGTGGCCGCAACGGGCGGTGCGGCCGTCTGGGGTGCCCGTGACGCTGATGAGGCCGCAGGAGGCCTGGAGGATGAGGTCCATGGCGGGCTCATCGCGCGAGGGGCCTGTCTGGCCGTAGCCGGAGATGGAACAATAGACGATCTTCGGGTTGCGGGCCTTGACGGCTGCGTAGCCAAGGCCGAGGCGCTCCATGGAGCCCGGGCGCATGTTTTCGATCAGCACGTCGGCCTTTTCGGCCAGTTGCAGGCAGAGTTCGACGCCGTCAGGATGTTTTAGGTCGATGGCCGCGGCGCGTTTGTTGGAATTGAGTCCCAGGAAGTAGGAGGCATGGCCGCCCTGGAAGGGAGGGCCCCAGGTGCGACCCATGTCCTGGGCCTGCAAGCCTTCCACTTTGACGACATCAGCACCGTACATGCCGAACAGCATGGTGCAGTAGGGGCCGGCGAGGGCGTGCGAGAAATCGAGAACGCGAACGCCGTCGAGAGGCTTCGCCATTAGAGCAGGTTGGTGCGGCCTTTGACGTAATTGAGTGATGCCAGCGGCACCTGGTATTCGGCCACGGCGCCGTTGCCTTTAAAGCCGAGTTCGGCGATACCGGCCTTGCTGGTGAAGTAGGCATCGAGCGTCATGCGGCGGACCCAGTCGAAGAATTCGATACCGGGATTGAGCGCGGGCGAGGCGTTCTTGCGGTAGGCGATGAGGGTGAGCAGGGCGGTGCGCTGTTCGGTAGTGGCTGCTTGGAAGTCGGCTTCGTAGCGGCGCTGCATTTCGGCGTTGAGCCAGGCGATGCCGGCGGTGTAGATGGCGGTGAGGGGCTTGCTGCCGGTGCAGAGCGTATCGATGAACTCGGCGGCATTGCCTTTGGAGGCACCGGGCACGGTCAGTTCGCAGAGGGTTTCGAGGGTTTTGTATTCGGCGGCGGTGAGGGTGCGGGGTTTGTAGACCCCGCCGGCGGCGGCTTTGGCCTGCGCGGCGGTGTCGTGGACGTGCTGCGCCGATTGCGCGTTGAGGGGTCCGGCGAGCGCGGCGGCGGCGATCGTGGCTAGCACTTCGCGGCGGTTGGGGGTGGGGGCAGTATCGCTGGACATGCGGCTGATTGTCTGATGATAGCGCGAGTGGTAGGCTGACGGACGGACAGTGCGATGCAGTGTCGCAATTGTGGTTTAGAGAATCCGGCGAGCGCACAGTGGTGCGATTGCGGCCATGTCTTCGCGACCGGAAATTGCGACATAGCGTTGCGGCTGCCGGAACGGGCTGGCCTCTGGCAGCATCCGGTGGTCATTGTGCTCAGTGCGTTGGTGCTGGCGTTACTGGTGTTCGCGCCACTGTATTACATTGCGAACTCCGCGCCGCCATAAGGCTCCCTGCGCTTCCTACTCCGGCACGGGGTGTTCCAGATGCATGTCTTTATAGCCGTTGGTGACGAATCCCGTGACGGCTTCGGCATGCGCGTGGATAAGTTTCACGGCCTGCGGGTTGCGTCCGGTCTGGACGATGCGGACACCCTTGGACGTCTGGGCGATCTCCATCTTCACCTGTTTGTAGTTTTGGAATAGCGCGGCAAACAGCGGATCCCACGTGCGGATTGGGTGGCCCTGGTCCAGGCGCTTCTTCATCTGCTGCACGTGGGCCTGCAACATGGCAGCTACCTTCGGGTTATCGGATTCGGTGGTGGCTTCCACGCCGTCGTCGCGTTTGATGACGGTGCGCCGGATGGCCTTCACTTCGTCGAACAGGCCGTGGATGTTCCGCATGTCCTGCATGTGCGGCATCTCGCCGGCATGATGGCCTTGCATGCCGTGGTGATGCTCGCCGTGATGCGGACCCTGGGCGGCCAAGGATAGGGGTAAAAGGCCCGCCAGCAGGGCGCGGCGGTCGAATGTGGTAGGCATTGACTACCTCCTCTGCCTTCACGATGCATCCGGGGCGCGGCGGTGACAAGGGGCGTCGCTTTTTTACGGACAGCGGTACTGGGGCACGGTGCCCAGGCTTTCGCCATGCGGCAGGTAGGTGAACGTGCGGCCGTCGCGGGTGGTGAGTTTGACCGGCTTGTCAGTATCGTTCCAGTAGATGGAGATGCCACGGATGGCGTCGCCTTCGCGGAGTCCGGCGCGGGCAGCGTTGCCGTTGGGGTTGAGGTTGGTGACGCGGCGGGATTCGATTAGCGCCGCGCGGTCCATGCCGAGATCGAAGGCGTGCATCTCGACGGGGTGTGGAGCGGCGCAGGGGATGCGGGTTTTCGTGGGCATGGTGACTGGCTGGTTGGAGTCGAGGTGCCTGGCTACGGTCTCGGCGGTGGCAGTGCCGTAGTAGTGGGCAATGGCGGCCAAGATTCGCGGCTTATCGAAGACGGGGTTCCGGTCCTTGACCAAGTGGCGGAGCAGAGGGTCGAGTGGGTGTTGGGCATCGAGCCACAGCGCGAACAGGAAGCCGAGGCGCGGGAGTTGATCGTCGGGGTTGTGGCGTTGGAGGTGGTACTCCCGGATGCGCGTGTTCAGGGCGTCGAGGTATTCCTGCGGTTGCATGAGGCCGGCTTCGAGCAGGAGGATGTCCTGGTAGTAGCGGGTGAAGCCTTCGCTGAACCATGCCGATTGGGACTGCGGCGACGCGATGCGGCCCATGCGCAGCGGGTTCCAGGTGTGGAAGGTTTCATGGGCGATGAGCGAGAGCAGACCGGTGGTGAGCTTGGATTCGGGCGCGGTGTGGAGGTTGAAGGCGTTGGTGAAGCCGCCGCCTCCGGAGCCGGATTGGCCTTTGCCGAAGGGGGCGAGAGTCACTAGGAAGTAGGGGAAGCGATGGTCCTCAAAAAAGGCGCGTTCGTAGCGGATGAGTTTGAGGATGGCGTGGTGGAAGGCGGTGTCGTCGAAGGCGAACTGGCCGCGGATGGCCGTGACGACTTCCCCGCCCTGGACCTTGTGGCGGGCGAGGCGGAAGTCGCCGGCAGTGAACCAGGCGTTGACGAACTGGTGCAGCGGGCCTTGGAAGCGCTGCTTGTAGCGGCGGGCGTTGGCGCGGGCGCCGAAGCTGGTGGCCAGCGACCAGCCCGGCGGCAGACGCCAATCGAAGGTGATGATGATGCGACCGTCAGGCGGGAGTTCGGGGTAAATGAGGCCGTTCTGGGTGCCGATTTCGAGGTAGGTGTTGGTGAGGTGCGGGCGGTGGCGGACGGATTCGCGGAGGTCGCCCTGCCAGTCCTGGATGAGGTCGTAGGAGAGGTGGGAACTGCTGTGGTGTTGGAGGTTGCGGATGGCGTGGCCGAGGTCGGTGGCGTTGCCCCAGTGCGTGGGGAGGACGGGCTTGGTGTTGGGTGGAATGCCTTTGGCGCGGAGTTCGACGTGGAGGGTGCCAGCGGTTGGGGTTAGGGTGTAGTGCAGGGTTGGGGAGGCGCTGGCGGCGTGTAGGGCGAAGAGGGCGAGCACGCAGGGGTGCATGCTTCTATGACGGCGGGTGTCGGACTTGCGTGCAGGGGGTAACGCCGGGTTTTCGCCCGCGCGCGACAGGCTTTCAGCAGGCCCGCTTTAGTCATCAACGCTTCCCGTTTTCGTCCCATGGTCTCATTGCACTACTCCGCTGCTTCATCGGTGCCATGGACCGCAAGCCAAATCGGACTGACCTCGAAATCAGCTCCACGCAAATCCCACTCTT
Organism: Bryobacterales bacterium; assembly: GCA_016789745.1. Lineage (GTDB taxonomy): Bacteria > Acidobacteriota > Terriglobia > Bryobacterales > Bryobacteraceae > CADEFT01. Next base: position 25,433 of record JAEUQF010000066.1, on the reverse strand, counting down.
GCTTCAAAACCGGAGTCGACATTGATCTGTCCTCGGGGAGCGGGACCTGGGGGTCCCGCGCGGGTCTAAGAGACCCGCCCTCCAACGGATGGTGCTACAGGTCGCCTTTCTTCATCAGATCGGCCATGTAGTCGCTGGCGCGCCAGGCGAAGGCGTTGATGCTGAGGGTGGGATTCTTGTCCGGGTTGCTGACAAACGGCGCGGCGTCGCAGACGAAGAGATTCTTCACCTCGTGGGCCTGTTCCCACTTATTCAACGCACTCTTGTTGGGGTCGTCGCCCATACGGACGGTGCCCAGCTCATGGATGATGCTGCCGGGGATGGAGATGCCGCCGTCTTCGCGTTCCGGATTGCGCAGGCCCATCACACGCCCGCCCATCGCTTCGATGATGTCGACGAAGGTCTTGTGCATGTGCTTGGCCTGCTTGATTTCGTTCTCGCTCCAGCGGAAGTGGAAGCGCAGAACGGGGATGCCGAAGCGGTCGGTGACGGTCGGATCCAGCTCGCAGAAGCTGTGTTCATTAGGAATCATTTCGCCGCGGCCGGAAAGGCCGACAATGCAGCCGTACTCCTTGAGGATGTTGTTCTTGAGGTCCGCGCCGAAGCCCTCCACGCGCCGGGAGATACCGTGGAAGCTGCCCACCAGCGGCATGCCGTAACCGCCGCCGATTTCGACGTGATAGCCGCGCGGGAAGTCCTTGTTCTTCTTGTCCAGTTCCCACCATGGGATGTAGAGGTGGCCGCCCGAATAGCCGTCGGTGTTGTACTTCGGCATGCCTTCAAGCGCGGGGACATAGCCGGACAGCCCGTAGCCGACCGTGTCGGTCAGGTAGCGGCCGACCACGCCGGAGCCGTTGGCCAAGCCATTGGGATGGCGCGAACTCTTGGAATTCAGCAGCAGGCGGGCGGACTCGCAGGCGCCGCACGCCACGACGACAACGCGGGCGCGGATGCGATGCATCTGGCGGGTCTGCGTGTCGATGTAGTCCACGCCGCTGGCCTTGCCCGTAGCATCGGTGAGGATCTCGCGGGCCATGGCGTTGGGGATGATATTCAGCTTGCCGCTCTTCAACGCGGGCAGAATCTGCACTTGGCTGGAGGAGTAGTTCGACGCCGTCGTGCAGCCGCGTCCGCACTGGCCGCAGTAGTGGCAGGCTGGGCGCCCGTTCAGCGGCTTCGTCAGAATCGACATGCGCGACGGGATGACTTTGATGCCCAGTCCGCCGGCGGCCTTCTGCAGCATGCGTTCATGGATGCGCGCCTCCGGGACGGGAAGGAATTGCCCGTCGGGCGCGGAGCGGATGCCTTCGGCAGTGCCGCAGACGCCGATGAAGCGCTCGGCCCGGTCGTAGTAAGGGGCGATCTCGTCGTAAGTCACTGGCCAGTCGGTACCCAGGCCATCGAAGCTGTAGGGCTTGAAGTCGTAGTCGGAAAAGCGCAGCGTGATGCGGCCGTAGTGGTTGGTGCGGCCGCCGAGGATGCGGGAGCGGTGCCACTGGAAGTTGCTGCCGGGGGCCACGGTGTAGGGCTCGCCATTGATCTCCCAGGCGCAGTTGGGCGCGTTCCAGAAACCCCAGTTCTTGCGGCCGAAGTACTGTTCGGCATCGGCGCCGGCACCGCGGTGCGGCACCTGGTAGGGCCACATATGTTCCTTGAAGTCCTTGGCGGGGTTGAGCATGGGGCCGGCTTCGAGAAGCGTCACTTTCACGCCCAGTTGGGTAAGAACCTGCACCACCGTACCGCCGCCGGCGCCGCTCCCGATGACGACCACATCGTGGACGGGAGCGGATCTTCTGACTTGGAACATGAATACTTGAATAGCACAGGTGCGGCGGATGGCGCGGGCGCGCCGGCGTCTGGAACTTCACAGTCAGTCTAAAGTGTTTCAAACAGGACACAAACCTCGTGTTTTAAGACCTGCTAAGATAGTTTCATCCCTTTTCAAGGAGGAATATGCCTAGAAAGCGCAGTTTGCCGACCTCGGAAATTGCTCCGGAAGTTACCGCTTCGTCCGCGGGAACCGGAGCGGCGGTAGTCAAAAAAATGGAGACACCCGTGTTAGAAAAGAAAACGCGAAGCCGGGCTGCAAAGACGGTGAAGCACAGTGGACGAGAAGCCAAGGCTGCCACGACGGCCAAGGCAGGGAAAGAAGTAGTGGAGACCAGGGAAGTTCTGGCGCCGATGCCGGCGTCCGGACCCGCTATGTCGGCCTCCCCAGAAGAGTTTCAGCAGGAGATTGCCCGCTTGGCCTACCGTTTCTGGGAAGATCGGGGCCGTGTGCAGGGCGATCCCGTACAGGACTGGCTGCGCGCCGAAGAAGAAGTAAAGTCGCGCCTCGCCAGCCGCATCTAATCGATCACCCGCTCTGTCCGGCGCGGAATACGAATCGGACGGGGCTCCACGTCGCAGCCGGGAATTTCCTTTCCGGCGTAATAGTTCAGACCATATCGCAGGCCTCGGCCGGGCGCATCCAGGCAAATCGCGTCCGCATTGCCCGCAACAGTACGCCACACTCCCCGTGCGGAGGCGGTTTGATCCAATTGGGGAAAGGCGGCGTACTGAAGATAGACCAATGACAAAGTCACGGCGGCAGCACCGGCTTCGACAGCCACCCGTGCGCCAAAGCGACGCGTCAACCACCAGCCGGCGGCTCCGAAGCCCGGTATGGCCAGCAGCACGGCAGACCATTGTATTCCCGGCAATGCGTCGCCCAGGCCATCGGTTACGGCACGTGGCAGAACAGGCACCAGCAGAGGCACGATCGCCAGCAGGACGAAACTGGCGATCAGTGCCGGCTGCGGTCGCCGCACTCTTTCGAGACCCACCGCACACAACGCACAGACTGCTGGCAGCAATGGCAGTAAATAGCCCGGCAATTTGTTCGTAGCAAGCGAAAAAAAGACGAATCCGAAGACAGCCCAGGTATAGAGAAAGCGCTCTGCCTCTGTACGCGGCTTCCGCAGCAAAGTCACCAACGGTGTCCACGGAAACAGCAGTCCCAGCAGGACCGGGATGTAGAACCACGCCGGCTGCACGTGTTGCAGGGCGCCGGTCATGGCGCGGCCGAAGTGATGGCGGATAAAGAATTCCTCAAGGAATGGCCAGCCATTGCGGAGCGTGCAGAGTACATACCACGGCAGGGCGACGAGCATCGCTGGCAGGATGATCTGCCACCAGTCGCGCCAGCGCCGCCACTGGAGGGCGAAGAGCGGCACACTCAGCACCAGCGGGACCAAGCCTTTGGCCAACACCGCGATTCCCAGCAGCACCCCCACCCAGGGCAGGCGTCGCGTGCCCTTGCCTTCGATCCAGGGGAGCGCGAGGAGCATGGCGCCGGCGAAGCTGGCACTGAGCGGAATGTCGGTGACAGCGATGTGCGAGTAGACCAGCCAGCCGGCGCAGGTGCCCAGAATCAGGGTGGCGAGGAGCGCGGCCTGATGGCCAAGCGAGCCACGCAGCAGGCGATGATAGGCGAGCAGGAACAACGCACCGCAGACCGCCACAGGCAGTCGCGGCGCCAGTTCGTCATTGAGCCCCAGCAGGCGTCCGACGGCGGTGAGCCAATACAACAGCGCGGGCTTTTCAAACCATGGCTGGCCCCACAGGCGCGGCGTGACCCAATCGCCGGACTGAGCCATCGACGTGCCGATGGCGGCGTAGCGAGGCTCATCGGGACCGAGCACGCCCACCGCATCGAGGCCATGGAGGTAGAGAAGGTAGAGGGCCGCAACGGCCAGACCCAGGCGGGCGAACAGAGGCACCAACCGTTAGTATAGTCGGGAGTATAGTCGGGCTATCGGGCGCGGGCTTTGGAATAATGGTCACTTATGCGATGGCATGCCGCGGTTGTCTTCCTCAGCTTGACCCTTGCGCCCGTCACGATGGCGCAGTTGCCCGTTGTGCAGAACACGGTTTGTGAGTGCGATCCGGCGAATGCCGAATCGATGAAGGCGCGCCAATGCAGCCTTTGTAACGAGGCGGAGAAGCAGTCAGGGGAGGTGTTCTTCCTGAAGGACATCAATCCGAGGAAGCCGAACCGCTGGCTGGCGCTGCCGAAGGCGCATGGCAAGGGACGGCATCACTTCCATGAAATGAGCCATGCCGAGCGGACGAAGTTGTGGAAGGCTGCGATTGCCAAGGCGACGGAGTTGTGGGGCAAGGATGAGTGGGGCTTGGCCTATAACGGGGAGATTTACCGCACGCAGTGCCACACGCATCTGCATATCGGCAAGTTCGCGCGGGCGGCGGAGACGCTGCGCCACGTGCGGATTGTAAGCCGGCCGGAGGATATTCCGGTGCCGGCGGACAGCGGCGTGTGGGTGCATCCGGAAGGCGGCATGCTGCATGTACATCTGGGGGAGCAGGTCACCGAGACCGTGCTGCTGCGCTGAGTTGCCGCCGCTGCTGCGATAGAATGACAAGTTCATGAGTCTCGTCTCCATCGCGCCTACGCCGACGGCGCAAAACGCGGTTATCCTGCTGCATCCGAAAGACAACGTAGGGATTGCCCGGGCCTCGCTGCCTGCCGGGCAGGAAGTGGAAGTGGACGGCCGCGCGATCACGCTGCTCGACCCGGTTCCGGCCGGGCACAAGGTATCGCTGCGGCCGATCGCCAGCGGCGACCGCGTCTACCGTTATGGACAGGATATCGGCCAGGCCACGGCCACGCTGGAGCCCGGGCGTTGGATGCACACCCATAATGTGCGCTTTGAAGAACTCAGCTTCGATTACGAGTTCCCCACGGCAGAGGTGCCGCTGCCGCCGCTGCCCGCGCGGGTTCCGACCTTCCTGGGTTACCAGCGCGAAGACGGACGCGTAGGGACGCGCAACTACATCGCCGTAGTCGCGGCCAGCAACTGCGCCGCGCATACGGCCGAGCTGATCGCCGCCAGCTATGTGGGCGAGAAGCTGCCTGCGAATGTGGACGGCATCGTCGCCTTCCCACATGGCGAAGGCTGCGGGCACTCGATCGGACCGGACACCATCCAGTTGCAGCGCACGCTGAGCGGCGTGCTCAACCACCCGAACGTGTCGGCGGCCATCATCCTTGGGCTTGGCTGCGAGGTGAACCAGATCGATCACTACCTGGGGAAAGGCGCCCCGCGCACCGATCGTCTGGCCGGCTTCACGCTGCAGACCTCCGGCGGAACCATCGCCACCGTGGAAGCCGCGCGGCGGGAGATCGCCCGCATGATGGAGCGCGCAACCGAAGAGAAGCGCACCGAAGTGCCGGCATCGAAGATTGTGCTGGGCCTGAACTGTGGCGGGTCGGACTCGTTCTCCGGCATCACGGCGAACCCCGCCCTGGGCGTCACGTCCGACCTGCTGGCCGAGATCCACGCCAGCAGCGTACTGGCCGAAACCACCGAGATCTTCGGTGCCGAGCATCTGCTGGTGAAGCGCGCGCGAAACCGGCAGGTGGCCGAACGGCTGCTGGAGTTCGTGAAGAACTACAAGGAATACCTGGTGCGGATGGGCGGTAGTTTCAATGACAATCCGTCGCCCGGGAACAAGGAAGGCGGCCTCACCAATATTCTGGAAAAGAGCCTGGGTGCGGTGGCCAAAGCCGGGTGCACCACGTTGAACGAAGCGGTGGATTACGCGGAGCGCATCACCATGCCGGGCTTTGTGTTCATGAATACGCCGGGCTATGATCCGGTGTCGCTGACTGGGCTGGCGGCCGGCGGCTGCAATCTCATTGCCTTCACTACCGGACGCGGCAGTGCGATCGGTTTCCCGTCGGTGCCAGTGATCAAAATCGCCACCAACCAGGCCATGTACAACCGCATGAAGGACAACATGGACGTCAACGCCGGGCGCATAGCCGAAGGCGAGGCGACGGTGGCGCAGGTGGGTCAGGAGATATTCGACCTGCTATTACGAGTGGCCTCGGGCGAGCGCACGTGCGCCGAACGTCTGGGTCACAAGGAGTTTGTGCCGTGGCGCATCGGTCCGGTAATGTAACAGCCGCAGTGGCTGCTCCGGTGGTGGCCGATACGCGTTTCCGCGTGCGCTATGCCGAGACCGACCAGATGGGCATTGTCTACTACGCCAACTACCTCATCTGGATGGAGATCGGACGGGTGGAATACTGCCGCCAGACGGGCATATCGTACGCCGAGATGGAGCGCGAGGACGGCATTCTCTTGACCGTGGCGGAGGCGAGTTGCCGGTATATGGCGCCGGCGCTGTACGACCAGGAGATCGTGGTGAAGACCTGGATTGAGCAGGCGCACGCGCGTCTGGTGACGTTTGGCTATGAGATGCGGAGCACGGCCGACGATCGCAAGCTCGCCACCGGCACTACCAAGCACGTCTTCTGCGGGCGCGACCTGCGGCCCACGCGGTTGCCGGACAAGTACTGGGGGGCCTTCGGCATCGCGACGCGCGCGTAGAAAGGAAAAGGCCCTGGAACGCGTTAGCGCCCAGAGCCCGATGCGGTCCTCCGACTTGCTGACCTTCGGCTCGTTCCGTGTCTCCTCTTCGAGCCTGTCATGGGTGGATCAGGATTGCGACGGTGTCTCTCCCGCTGTATAGTGCAAGTGGTAACGGCTTTGGTATCCTCCCAGCCGATCGTGCACTTCCGGCAATCCTGCCTAGTTGTATAAGGGATCGTCAAGTCGGCGAAAGGACTTTAGCCGTCAGGCGAATTCTTTTGCCGATGCCGATGAGGGATCTTAGATAGCGATGAAGGACGGCGATTGGCGGCGCTTGGTGGCGCACGTTCCGGCGGCACTGGCCGCAGTCCTCGGCACCGCGCTGGCGATTGGCGGCTGTTTGGCCGTACGCAGCGCGGAGTACGATCGCACCCGGATAAAAGCGCAGAGCCTTGCGGCGGACCGCAGCGGTACGATCCGGCGGGAGTTCACGGAGGCGGTGGCGCGAGTCCACGCGCTGCAGGCCTTCTTTGAGGCGTCTGAGGAAATCACCAGCCGGGAGTTTGCGCGTTTTCTGACGACGTCGGTGCCGGCGTCGGACCACGACACGTTTTTCTGGTGGCCGGAAGCGGGGCAGCGCGCGAAGGCTTCGCACGTTTATCCCCGCAACGGCTACGGAATCGACATGGAGGCCGTGCGAAGGCGCGACGATGTCGTGGCGGCGATGCTGCGGGCGCGCACGCAACACGACGTAGTGGCGGTGGGGACGAAGGGCGGCAAACGCATTCTTCTGTTGGCGGGAAGCCCCGGCGGGTATGTGGGCGTTGCGCTCTTGACGGAAAGTGTCGTGGAGCGGGCCATCGCCTACCTGGCACCGGGCGGAATGGACATCAGCGTTGTGGAGCCCGGCAAGCGAGGGGATGATCGGCTGCTTTACTTCCACTCGTCGCGTGCCGGAGGGCGCCGGAGGGAACCGCAGTCGGCGCCGGCGATGCGCTTCACCGAAAGCCTGGACATCGCCGGACACAAGCTGCGGCTGGTGGCCGACACGGCGCCGCACTTTGTGGAGAGCGGATACAGCAACGCGGGCTGGGCCATTTTGGTCGCGGGCCTGCTATCCACTGTTGCCTGCACCTGGTGGCTGCAGGACCGCCGGGGCTATGCCGCGCGCATCGAGCAACTGGTGGAGCGGCGCACGCGCGAACTGGCCGACGCGCGCGACGAGGCGCTGCGGGCCTCAAAGCTGAAATCGCAGTTTCTGGCCAACGTGAGCCACGAGATTCGGACGCCGTTGAACGGGGTCGTGGGTATGGCGGAGTTCCTGCTGGAGACGCCGCTCGGGGTCCAGCAACGGGAGTTCGCCACGACGATTCGCGACAGTTCTCACGCCCTGTTGGCGATTGTCAGTGATTTGCTGGATATGTCCCGCATCGAGACAGGCAAGCTGGTGCTGGCGCGCGAACCGCTGGATGTGCGTCACACCGCGACGGTGGCGGTGGCCGGGTTGCAGGCAGCCGCCCGGAGCAAGGGTCTGCAACTGACAACCGAGTTCGGCAGTGAGGTGCCGCAGCGCGTGCTGGGCGACGCGGTCCGGCTGCAGCAGGTGCTGGTGAACCTGCTGCACAACGCCATCAAGTTCACCGAAGCCGGAACCGTTGGTCTGCGGGTAAGCCTGGAGCGGGAAGCGAGTGCGGGCCCGCTGCTGCGGTTTGAGGTGCGCGACACCGGTCCAGGCGTGAAGCCCGAGGCGCGTGAGCTCATCTTCCGGCGCTTTGTGCAAGCCGACGGCACCCACGCGCGCCAGCATGGAGGGCTGGGGCTGGGGCTGGCGATCTCACGCCAGATTGTGGAACGGATGCATGGGAAGCTGGACGTGGAGAGCCAGCCGGGGCAAGGGTCCACGTTCTGGTTCACGGCGCTGTTCGGCCGGTGTGCGGAGGAGAGCGCGAGCCCGGTGCCGGAGGCTCCGCCGAAGCAGGAGGACGTCCTCAGCGGGCCGGTGATCCTGCTGGCGGAAGACAATGCGGTAAACCGCAAGGTGGCGGCGCACATGCTCACGAAGCTGGGCTATGCATTCCAGGTGGCGAACAATGGGCGCGAGGCGCTGGAGATGAGTGAGCAGCGCGCCTTCGCGGCGATTCTGATGGACTGCCAGATGCCGGTGGTAGACGGGTTTGCGGCGACGGCCGAGATCCGCGGTCGGGAGGGCAGCACGCGCCACACGCCGATCATCGCGCTGACGGCCAATGCGATGAACGGCGACCGCGAGCATTGCCTGGCCATGGGCATGGACGACTACCTTCCCAAGCCGCTGGAAATCGCGATGCTGTCGGCGGTGCTGCAGCGATGGACCGGCAGGATCAAGCCAGGATCTGTTTGATGGGCTGACCGAAGTCGATATCCAGCCGCTTGCGGCCGGGCACTTCCAGCCGCCGCGGGTCCAGGCCCATCTGGTGCAGCACGGTGGCGTGGATATCGGTGACGTAGTGGCGGTTTTCCACCGCATGGAAGCCGATCTCGTCGGTGGAGCCATGCACGGTGCCGCCCTTGACACCGCCGCCGGCCAGCCACACCGAGAAGCCATAGGGGTGATGATCGCGGCCGTCCAGGCCCTGCGCCCCGGGCGTACGGCCGAACTCGGTGCACCACACCACCAGCGTTTCGTCCAGCAAGCCGCGCTGCTTCAGATCCTGGAGCAGGCCGGCGATCGGCTGATCGGTCTGCGCGCACAACTCCGAGTGCGTCTTCTTGAGCTTGCTGTGCGCATCCCACTTCCCTGCCCCGCCGTTCGACCCATGGAAGATCTGAATGAAGCGCACACCCTTTTCGGCCAGGCGCCGTGCCGTGAGGCAGGTTTCGCCGAAGGGCTTCGTTACCTCGTGATCCAGGCCGTACAGTTTACGGGTGGCCTCCGGCTCCTCGTTGAACTGCATTACTTCCGGGATCGCCATCTGCATGCGGAAGGCGAGTTCATAGCTCTTGATACGCGCCCGCATGGCGGCGTCGTCGGGGTACTGCACCTGCGATTGCTGGTTGAGCTCGCGAAGCAGGGCGAACTCCCTTTCCTGCTGTTCGCGGGTCATGCCCTCGGCCAGCGTGCCGAACGGCAGCGGGTTCTTGGGGTCGACCGCCAACTGCACGCCATTGTGCTCGGGCCCGAGATAGCTGCCGCCATGCGCCGCGAGGCCGCCGCAGCAGGAGTCGATCGGATCGCCCAACACGACAAACTGCGGCAGGTTCTCATTCAAGGAGCCCAGGCCGTAGTGGACCCAGGAGCCGATGGTGGGGAACTGTCCTTCCAACACGTGGCGGCCGGTGTGGAACTGCATCTGGGCGCCGTGGTTGTTATCGGTGGTCCAGCAGGAGCGCACGACGGCGATGTCGTCGATCATGGCACCGGTGTGCGGGAACCAGTCACTGACTTCGATGCCGCTCTGGCCACGCTTCTTGTAGCCGATCTGCAGCGGATAGATGCGGGAGTGCGTCTTGTGGAGGCCCTGGATCACCTCGCGCAGATTCTTCTTCACCAGCGGGTTCTGCAGCGTGTGGCCGTAGGGCGATTCGTCAAACGTGAGGCCGGCGTACTTGGTGAGTTCGGGCTTGGGGTCGAAGGACTCCATCTGGCTCACGCCGCCGATCATGAACAGCCAGATGACGCGCTTGGCTTTGGGGGCAAAGTGCGGCTTGCCGTCTGGCGCGCGCCATCCTTCGCTGGTGGCCGCGCGGGCGATGCCGTCGCGATGCAGCAGGGAGCCCAATGCCAGCCCGGTGAAGCCCAGGCCGATGTCAGCAAGGAAGGTGCGTCGTGAGTTCATGGGCGTCTCTATCGAATAGTAACGAAGTCGTTGTGGTTGAACAGCACGTGCAGCAGATCGGCACGGGCCGTGGGCGTGTTGGTGGACAGGAAGCGGTCGGCCGCGGCGCGTTCGGCGTCGTTGGGGGCGCGGCCGAGCACGCGTTCGAAGGCGGCGTTGACGAACGGGACGCCGGCGGCGGCCAGGCGTTCGGCCAGCCTTTCGGCTTCGGTGCGGCTGAGTTTGCTGTTGGCCAACGCCAGCGCCTGCTGCGGCACCACGCTCTCACTGCGTTCGTAGCATTCCACCGGGTTGGGCGAATCGAACATCTTGAGGAACGGCACCTGGATATCGGGCGTGTGGGCGATATACAGGCTGCGGCGCAGCGTGGAGTCCGGATTGTCGATCTCGGGACCGCCGGCGGAGGTGTCGAGACTGCCGGAGACGGCGAGGATGGCGTCGCGCACGATCTCCGACTCCATGCGCCGAGGATTCATCCGCCAGAGGTAGAGGTTGTCGGGATCGGCCTTGGCGTTGGGGTGCGACTCGTCGCCCGCGGTAGACGCCATGCGATAGGCCTGCGAGGTCAGCAGTTGGCGGTGCAGCGCCTTCATCGACCAGCCGTTCTCCATGAGGCTGACGGCCAGGTAGTCGAGCAGAGCCGGGTGCGTAGGGGGCTTGCCGTTACGGCCAAAGTCGGTGACGGTGGGCACCAGGGCTTTGCCGAAGTGGCGGAGCCAGATGTGGTTGACGGCCACGCGGGCGGTGAGCGGATTGTCGCGGCTGGCCATCCACTGCGCCAGCGCGAGGCGGCGCCCGCTGCTCTTTTCGGGATAGGCGGTACCGACGCCCGTGTAGCCTTCGGCCGGCTGCGTGAGCGCCTTCTGGGCCTCGTCGATGTGCTTCTTCGCCGCAGCGATCTTCTTCTCGTCGCCCTTGGCGTCTTCGATCTGCTGGTAGGCGCGATGGATGACTTCGGCCGCCTTGAGAATGCCGGCTTTGCGTTCGGCATCGCGGGCGGCGAGCGCGAGTTCCTCGAAGTTGGGCGCGGTGGCGTACTTGGCTTTGTCAGCCGCGATGCGGGCTTCGAGCGACGCTAGTTCGGCCTTCGCCGCGGCAAGCGTACGATCCTTAAGCGCGCCCGCGGGCATGGCTTCGGCATCGGCTACAGCCTTCTTCGCGGCGGCGAGTAGATCGGCGTGGACGAACGGGCGGAGGTCCGGGTAATAGGCCTCGGCTTTCAGGTTGACGGGCTTGGCTGCGAACGGCGACTGGAAGACGCCCGGGACGCCGGGGTCCAGCTTGCGGCTCTTATCGGGGTTCTGCACGTCGCCGGCGGTGAGCAGGTAGGTGTCGGGGTTGAGGTCGGCATCATAGATGCGCGCGACGCCGTTCTTCTCCGTGTCGACTTCGCCGGGCACCCGGTCATAGCGCACTTGGTAGGGCTCGAAGATGGCGCGGAACTGATAGTAGTCCTGCTGGGAAAAGGGATCGTACTTGTGGTCGTGACAGCGCGCGCATTTCAGAGTGACGCCGAGGAAGGCTTGCGCGGTGTGATCGACGGCATCCTGCATCCAGCCGTTGCGGTCATAGCGGCTGTAGTTGCGGGCCAGGTAGCCGGTGGCGCGCAGCGTTTGCGGATCGTTGGGGGCAATCTCGTCGCCGGCCAGCATCTCGGTGAGCATGCGGTCGTAGCCCTTGTCGGCGTTGAGCGATTCGACAATCCAGTCGCGCCAGCGCCAGATGTGTCGCTGGCTGTTGCGGACTTCCTTGGCCCGGCGGTAGCCGTACCAGTCGCTGTAACGCCAGATATCCATCCAGTGGCGGGCCCAGCGTTCGCCGTAGCGGGGGCTGGCCAGCAGACGGTCGACAAGCTTTTCGTAGGCGTTGGCGGAGCGGTCGGCCAGGAAGGCGGCCTGTTCTTCCGGTGTCGGCGGGATGCCGGTAAGGTCGAGCGTGACGCGGCGCAGCAGCGTGCGTCTGTCGGCTTCGGGCATGGGTTTCAGGTTGCGCCTGGCGCGCTCGGCTTCGAGAAATGCGTCGATGGGGTTGGGGTAAGTGCTACGGGGAACGGCGGGTTTTACGGGCTTGCGGAAGGACCAGTGCTGTTCGGCTTGGATGGTACCGGTGAAGTTGGCACCGGCGTCGATCCACTGCGCGATGGCTTGGGTTTCGGCATCGCTGAGTTTGGGTGAGCCGAGCGGCATGTGCGGCTGGGAGTCGTGGGTGATGGCTCTATAGAGGAGGCTGGTTTTGGCGTTACCGGGAGTGACGGCGGGGCCGCGGGTGCCGCCTTTGAGCAGGGATTCGCGGGAGGTAAGGTCGAGGCCGGCTTTGGCCGTGGCGCCCGTATGGCAGCCGGCGCAGCGCGCCTTGAGCAGCGGCAGCGCATCCTGCGCGGGGAGGGCGAGTGCGGCGGCGGCCAGCAGAAGGAAGATCCCAGGCATCCTGTGGGGTAGCGTATCGCAAGTGAGGGGTGGCTGTGGGGTACGTCTAGGGGGCTGGGCGGAATTGATATCGTGATGGATCATTCACTTGTTTCGCACGTTACCATTTCGGAGCGTACTAAATGGCACATTTCTTCATTGACGAGGGCCAGACGGCGCAATCGATGGCACCGGCGGCTGCGATTAGCCTGAGCACCGGGGGCACGCGGCGGCTCGGCTTGTGGGGCGCGCGGGTGGGAAGCGAGTTGCTGGTGGCGGAGAGTGCGGATGACACGATTGTCTATGTCGCCCGCGATCCGTTCGGGCGCTCCATCCCGGTCTACTCCGTCGATATGAATGGTCATCTGCGCGGGATTCCGGTCATCGCCCGCCATGAAGGCAGCGCGGAGATCATCGCACGGCTGGGCAGTAACAACAGCACCTGGGCACGCATCGCGGTGACCGTAACGGGCTCCGCCTCAGCCACCGGAAGGCTTACCGTGAAGTTGCACGACCGCCGTCTGAGCGGTTTGCTGCCCCGTTCGACGGCGACGCAGCGAACGGTGGAGACTAGCGAGAACATCTCAACGACCCAGACGATTCTCAACGTGGCGGCGGCAGCTCGTGAGTTAGCGCGGGAACCGAGTGGCATGCGGATGGGGCTGGAGGTTTACTGTCACGGACTTGAGTTTTCGGCGCTGCATCGGCCGATGAATCGCGACGCGAACTGGCTGGAGCGGCTGTATCTGCGAGCGTTCGGTGAGGACGGGCAAGGTGGCGCGGGCCTGTTATTGGGTGCGGATCTGGTTACGAACCGGAACGTCATGACGGTGGGATTCGAGCGATGGGCGGGCCTTTTCGAGTTGATTACGCTGTACGCTTGCGGTCCGGCCTACATCGAGCCTGGCGTTCGCGGCCTTGGCAACCCGGGCGACGGATGGGCGCTTTGTACGGCGATCGCGAGGCAAACCCGCACGCCGATTAAGGCATCGTCGGCGACGCAGGTGTACTCGATCGATTTGACGTCCGGGGAGCTGAACTTCGGCGACTGGGAAGGGACGGTCTACACGATCAATCCTTGACCACAGGTTGGCGGCCCCGGTTGCGGAAAGTGAAAGCAGATTTGTGAGCACTTCCCCAAGAGAATCTCGCCTTTCAGAGTACGGCGGCGCGAGTCGAGAGAACCGAAGGGGAACGATCCGATGAGCGGCGCCAAAAAACAGTGGAGGTCTATAGCCTAAATGAAACTACTCCTGGTTCTCTTCTGCACGGCCCTATTGCCAGCACAGGACGGCAAGGTTGTCACAACGGAGGTCCCGAAACTCGACTGGCTTCGCACCAAGACAGCAGCCGCGAAAGGCCGCGGCCTGGAGGTGCGCCGGTTGGACAAGGTGTTTCCATTGGTATTGAGCGGGACGAGTCTGGAAGGGCCGTCTTTCGTCACGAGCATGACGTTCTTCAACATCACCGACGAGCCGGCAACGCTCCAGATTCGCTTGTTTGACGGTCAGGGTGAGCCCATCGCGCTGCCGATCGCCACCGGACCCAACACCTTCGACATGCATGCGGAGCTACTGGGAGATGTGCCGGCCCGGGCCACGGTGGGTTTCTCAACCTTTCGCCAGAATGTGCGCCTGCGGGCCGTCTACGCCACGGTTGCCTCGGAACCTGCCGGCGCGATCCAAGTCATGCGAACGCAAACGGTGGCGCTGGGATCGGTTACAGCAAATACCAACGATTTCGCCCAGACTAACGAGAATCTCGGGTATATCCTCTTTGTGCAGCCCTCTCCCGCTCCGTTGGACTTGTACCTTCTAAACGCGTCCCCTGAGTTCATGAACGTGAAGGTAACCGCCCGCGCTTTGAACGGCACTGAGAGGTGCCGCACCAGCCACGCGGTCCTCTCCGGTCAACTGTTGAGTCTGCGACTGGCTGACCTGAGCCGCTGCGTCGCATCGTTAACGGATCCCTATGTTCTGGATGTGGTCGCCGACCAGCCCGGATTACACGCGGCAACCCTTGAACTGACACGCACTTCGGCTTACTCGCACACGATGATTCCTATCCCGTCGAACTAATCCGCGGCGGATTTACAATCGTCCTTGTGGATTCCCTCACACGACTTGCCAGTTACGGAACGCTGGCCCCGGGCCGCGAGAATCATCATCAACTCGACGGCCTGGCGGGCACCTGGCAACCCGGAACCGTTCGCGGGCGGCTGCGCAACACGGGTTGGGGCGCGGCGTACGGCTACCCGGTATTGGTGCTGGATCCGGAGGGCGAGGTGATCCCGGTGCAGGTGTTCGAATCGGCGGATCTGCCCGTGCATTGGGCGCGGCTGGATGAGTTCGAAGGCGAGGAGTATCGGCGCGTGGTGACGGAGATCGTCACTGCGGACGGCCCGCGGCTCGCGCAGATTTACGTGTCGGCGGAGTGACGGCAAATGGGCCTACCACGCAAACTCGCCGCGTTGCCGCTGCTGGCGTGCATTGGCGTTCTGCCCGCGCAGCTGCTCGATCCGCTACGGTCGTGGAGCTTCCCGCGAATCCAGAGTAACGACCACGCGCTGGATGGCTACGTGATCGCGCCGGAGGTGCAGTCCATCGAACGCCTGCGCCGCTTCGTAGGAGATATCCTCAAGCGGGCCGCGAAGACGGAGATGGTGCAATTGCAGGTGCATGCGTCGGAAGAAGCGGAGCGGCGCGGCATTCTCAACGGCGGCAACATCAAAGCCTGGATGGCGGCGCAGGAACAGAGCGCCCTCCAGCACTGGCAAGTCGCGCTGATCACGCGCGGCCGCCATACCGGGACGTTCCGTTATCGAAACGGCGACCGTATCGTAGTGGAACCGCTACCCGGCTATGCGCCCGAACGCTGGCAGATCTACCCGGCAACGTTCGAGATGCTCTGGCTGCGCATGGAAAACACCGCAAGCCCCTGGATCCGCAACGAACGCCCCTACGCGCTCGCGCATCTGAAAGCCACCGGGCTGTTCGACGAAGACACCGTCCGCGACCTGCTCGCACAACTGCGCAGCGAGTATTACTCGAAGTTGACGCACATCGTGGCGGCCAGCGATGTCGGCTGCTTCGCCATGGACTACGCCGCCTTTCCGCTCTACTACTGGTTCGACACCACGCCCATGCCGGCACGCGCCGGTTGCACCAAACGCGTCGACTGCCGGATTGCCATCGCGGGAGAGACACGAGCGGCCTGCCGCTCGGTCACCGCACCACGCCATCTGCAACTCCCCCGCGATATGTAACGCCGCCCGCTCGTCCAGCCGCTTGACCGTTACTCACCAGCCCTACCCCCGCGGTTGTATACTCTAACGATCAACCCGCCCAGTTGCAATTCGGGTTCCCCCGGGCAGCAATGCCTGAGCTTCAGGAGGCTTCGAATGCTACACAGACTCGCTCTGTTCGCACTTCTTGCATCATTCTCACTCACTAACAATCTGTTTGCCCAAGCCATTTCGGCGACGGCGGTCGGCACGGTCACTGACCCGTCCGGCGCCGCGGTGCCGAACGCCGCGGTAACCATCACCAATACTCAAACCGGCGTGATACGTAACGCCACTACGGACGCCACTGGCAACTACACTTTCTCGTTCCTGACGCCAGGATCGTGGAAGGTTACGGTAGAAGCGGCGGGCTTTCAGAAAGCCACTACGGAAGCGATCACGCTCAGCGTGGACCAGGTGGCTCGCCTGGATGTGAAACTGACGGTCGGGCAAAGCACGGAGTCGGTGCAGGTGAGCGCGGGTGCCGTGCTGCTGCAAACCGAAGATGCGACCGTCGGCACAGTCATTGACTCGCAGAAGGTAGTCGAACTGCCGTTGAACGGCCGATCGTTCGTGCAGTTGGCGCTGTTGACGCCCGGCGTCAATCCCGGCACGCCAGGGTCGATCACGGTGCGGCGGCTGCGCGGCTCGGTAGGGCAGGACGTCGGCATGTCGGCCAACGGCGCACGCGACACGCAGAACCGCTTCTATTACGACGGCATCGAAGCGATGGATCTGGACAGCTACAGCTTCAGCTTCTCGCCCTCGATCGACGCGATCAACGAGTTCAAGGTCCAGTCGAGCACCTATTCGGCTGAAGTCGGCGGTGCGCCGGGCGGGCAGGTGAACCTGACCACCAAGAGCGGCAGCAACACCTTCCACGGCACGGCCTGGGAGTTCAACCGTAATGATCGCTTCACGGCGTTGAACGCGTTCCAGCCGCGTGTAGCGGGTGCCAAGCCGCCGCGTCTGAATCGCAATCAGTTTGGGGCGAACTTTGGTGGTCCGGTGCTGCTTCCGAAGCTGTATAACGGCAAAGACCGGACGTTCTTCTTCTTCAACTGGGAGAGCGGGCGGCAGATTGCCGGCTCGTTCGGCGGCCAGGCTCTGGTTCCCCCGGAAGCGCTGCGGCAGGGTGATTTCTCCGGCGTCAGCGGCATCATCATTGACCCCACCACCCGCCAGCCCTTCCCCGGCAATCGCATTCCCACCAATCGCATACAGCCTTATGCTTCGCGGTTTCTCAGTGGCTTTGTGCCGGCGCCGAACACCAACGAGCCGGGCATCAACTTCCGCGGCCCGCGCGCGGCGGCGCCCATCAAGCAGGACCAGTTCGTCACGCGCATCGACCACTCGTTTGGTCCCAAGGACAACCTCTACGGTAGCTATATTTTCAACAAGCAGTCCGACGATACCGTGCCCACCTTCAGTTTCGACACGCGCGGCAACGCGGCGCGCGGGCAGAACGCCAGCCTGACCGAAGTGCATGTGTTCAACGAAAGCATCGTGAACGAGGTGCGCCTGGGCTGGCATCGCTTCTTTGAACATGAGTTCTTTGGGACGACGGACCGCCCGGACCTGGACATCGGCAACCTGATTGGCGTGGCGGGCGTGGCGACGCGGCCGCGCGACTTTGGTCCGCCGACGTTCAGCGCCGGCTACTCGCTGCCGGCGGTGCGCGGCATCGGCCCTCGTGACCGGTTGAACCAACTGTGGCAGGTGGCCGATAACCTGACCTGGCGGCGGGGGGCACACTCGCTGAAGGCGGGCATGATCTTCGCGCGCCGCAACTGGACGTTCGACGAAGCGGTGAACCCGCGCGGCTCGTTTGGCTTCCAGGGCGTAGTGACCAGCGGCAGTGCTCCCGTCACCCGGGACCATCAGTTCGCCGAGTTCCTGCTGGGGCTGGCGACGAACGCCGAAGTCAGCGTGGAGCCTTTCGCGACGCGCATGAACAACCAGTGGCAGGCTTACTACTTCCAGGACGATTGGAAGGTACGCTCAAACCTGACCCTCAACTTCGGCCTGCGTTATGAATACTTCGCGCCGCCGGTACAGCGCGGCAAGGCCACCAACTTCGACCTGAACGGCTTCGTGCCGGTGCGGCAGACTTTCCATGGCTTCCCGGACATCGCCGACACTTCGGACCGGCCGGCTTCGCTGGTCTATCCGGACCGCAACGACTTTGGCCCGCGCTTCGGATTTGCCTATGCGGTGCCGAAGGCGGACATGGTAGTGCGCGGCGGCTACGGTATCTACTTCACGCCGGAGATCACGAACTCGTGGACGACGCTGACGCTGAACCCGCCCATCGTACGCACGTTCGCCTTCACCGGCAATGCGGCGAATCCGATTCCGGTGGCGACGGCGTTCCAGACGCAAGGCACCACGCGGGCAGGCACGTTCGGGTCGGGCGCGCTTGATCCGAATCTGCGCACCAGCTACACGCAGCAGTGGAACCTGACGACGCAGAAGCGGCTGCCGGGGAGCATCTACTTCGATATCGGCTATGTCGGGTCGAAGGGCACGAACCTGACGGTGGGCTATGACGGCAACCGTCCCATCCAGGTGGTGAACCCGACGCAGGTGACCACGTCGGTGACAGCGCGGCGCCCGTTCCAGGGCTTCGATCGCATCAGCGTGGTGAAGTCGATCGGCAACTCGACGTATCACGGCCTGCAAATGAAGGCGGAGCGGCGCGTGTCGAGGGGCTTCTCGATTCTGGGAGCTTACACGTGGTCGCACAGTCTGTCGAACGGCGACATTTCGAGTGTCGGCGGTGGGGCGTACCTGGCGGCGATCCAGGATTACTTCAACCTCGCTTCGGAACGGGCGGACTCGGTGTTCGACATCCGGCACCGGCTGTCGACGGCAGCCATCTATGACGTACCGCTGTTCAACTCCTCGCCAAGCCGTGCGGTGAAGGCGTTGTTGGGCGGCTGGCAGTTGGGCACGATCATCACGGCCCAGACCGGCTTTGCGGCGTCTCTGTCGGGCGGGCGCGATACTACCGGGACAGGTGTGATTTCGCGTCTGGACGTGGTACCCGGCCAGGACCCGATGCTGCCGCGTGATCAGCGGACGCGGACGCGCTGGTTCAACACGGCGGCATTTGCACAGCCGGTGAACGGGAGCTTTGGTACGGCGCAGCGGCATCCGATTCACCTGCCGGGCCTGGTGCAGGTGGATGCTTCGGCGACGAAGAACTTCCGCTTCCATGAATCGCACCAGATCCAGTTGCGCGTGGAGATGTTCAATGCGATGAACCACGTGAACCTGGGCGCTCCGGGGTTGAACATTCTGGATGCGGTGAACTTTGGCCGTGTCACCAGCACCAGCCAGGGTGCGGGCGCCAGCAATGACGCGCGCGTGGTGCAGTTTGGTTTGAAGTATACGTTCTAAATGCTGTTTGCCGTTAGGGCGGGTGGCCATGCCACTCGCCCTGCCTGTTCAGTGGAACACGCCGTGGAGATCGGAGGCGTCCAGCGTCTTGCCGGACCAGATCTCGAGTTCGGCCAAGCCTTCCTGAGCGATTCGTCTGCTTGTCTGGGCAGGGATCTCGCCGGACTTCTTGCCAAGCAGGTGCGGCAGAAAGCATCCGTTTCACCTCCGTCTGGACAACGGACGCCAATCCCCTCAATCCCGATAGCATCAGGAGTTGGACCACTCCTTCCCGCCGCTCGTCGGCCGCGAGAGTGACCAGCCTCCGCAGAAGCGCGGCTGGATTGCGACGGCATCCGGGACACCCACTTTGCCGTCGCGCAGCAGCGATGGCGGGCTGAAGTGGACCGAGCCGGTCTGCCAGGCCGAATCCGGCCGGCGAGAGCGGGAACGGATGACGGTGAGGCTGAGCGAGACCAGGGGCGCCCGTGGGCGGGAAAAGGTGCTGCCCGAGGGGCCGGCAGCGTCCTCACGAAGAAATCGTCTTTGAGACGTCCCAGATCTGAGGATCCAGGAAAACACAAAAGGCGCTGACCGCGGGCCGTAGCCCAAGGCCAGCGCCTTTCGCTTTTCTAACTAACTACCCGGTGTTACCAGGACAGGTTCAGGGCCAGCTTGATGAAGCGGGGCAGGTTGCGCTGCACCGGATCGAGGCGGCCGAAGTTGGCGTTGGTCACATCGAGCGCGCCGGAGGCGAGGTTCGAGAACCAGGGGCGGTTCATGGCGTTCACCATCTCGAAGCGGAACTGGAGTTTGATCTGCTCGTGGATGGGGAAGAACTTGGCAAGCGACGCATCCCAGTTGCGGTAGCCGGGGACGCGCACGTCCATGAAACGAGTCGGGAAGTCGCGCAGTTCGAAGGCGGTGATCGCCGGGACACGGCGGCCATTGCTGTCGTTCCAGAGCGACGTGTTGAAGTAGCGTTCAAAGGTACGATCGCCGCCGAGGTCGGCCGAGCCGGCCTGTGCCTGCTTGGCGTTCGGGTAGTCGGCGGCCCAGCCAGCCTGGTAGGCAATGTTGAAGTTCATCTGCCAGCCGCCGAAGATCGCGTTGGCAACTGGGTGCATGGCGTTGCCGAAGTGCTGGCCCTTGCCGACCGGCAGATCCCACACGCCCGCGACGGCGAACTTGTAGGGGATGTCGATCTGCTGGCCGGAGCGCGTTTCGAGCGGAGTGGAGAGCGGATCGGAAGCGAGGTAATCCTGGGCACGCAGCAGCGAAACCTGCTCACGCACGCGGTTCCAGGAATAGCTGGCGTTCATAACCAGGCCACGGGAGTAGCGCTTAGTGAACTTCAGTTGGATGCCGTCATAACGCTGGGTGCCGATGGGCAGGTTGTTGTAGTTGAAGGCGCCGTACTGCGGGAACGGCAGCAGCAGTTCCTGGCGGGCGATGTTGGCGTTGTTCTTGGCGGCGTTGTTCGGGATCAGCCCGCGCATCGGGTTCGGCACCTGCGTCGTGTAGTAGGCGGTGTCGATGGCGCCGGTGGCGGTGCGCTTACCCAATTCGCTGGCCGGCAGCACATTGATGTTGGTGTTGACCGGAAGCGCGCGGGAGCGGTTGCCGACATAGCCGGCCTCGAACAGCATGTCCCAGGGCAGTTCGCGCTGGATATCGATCGAGTACTGGTGCGAGGACGGCATGTTGCGGTCCAGGTAGTTGATGTTGATACCTTCACCCAGGAAGCTCGACAAACCGAGCGAGTTGCCGACCGGGGAAAGCAGGTTGCCGCCCGGCAGCAGCGCGAAGGCGTTAGCCAGCCCGACCGAAGGCCGCAGGTTGCCATCGGTGGAGATGACGGCCGCCGAGGAGCGGCTGAAGCCCTGCGTGGCGCCGGACTCGTTCTGGCCCAGGTACGACAGGCCGTAGCCGCCGCGGACCACCCACTTGGGCGTCAACTGGTAGGCCAGACCGAAACGCGGCTGGAAGTTGTTGCGATCCGGGTTGAAGGCCGTGCGGTCCGAGCCACCCTGGTTGGCGAACAACACGCCGCCCTTCAGGTTCAGGCCGGCCGCCTGCACGGGCGAGTTGACGTTGAAGTCGAAGCCGCGCAGCATGCGGTCATAGCGCTCGACCAGAGCCGTTTCATAGTCCCAACGGAAGCCGAGGTTCAGCGTAAGGCGGTTGGTGATCTTCCAGTCGTCCTGGAAGAAGACCGCGTAGTAGCGATTGGAAAACGCGGTGTCGATGTTGCGGTCCACCGAGGCGTTGGTAGGGATGCCCAGCAGGAAGGAAGCCAGTTCGTTGCCCGACACCGCATCGGCGGTGTTGGCGCGTGCCTGCGTCCAGTTGCGGCCGAAGGTATAGAAGCCGCTCGAATTACCGGGGTTGGCGCGGTTGTCGCGATACTCGCGGGCTTCGATACCGGTCTTGATGAAGTGACGGCCGCGCACCATCGAAAGGTTCGGCTGGATGGTGTAGGTGTCGTTGGTACCGGGCGAGAGGCCGCGGCCATTGCCGATCTGGGCATACTGGCCGAGACCGAAACCTGGGAACTGCAGGCGCGAAAACTGGCTGACCAGATTGCTGGAGAAGCCCAGCTGGCGCGGATCGAAGCCCGTGCCGTAGCCATTGCCGCCGGCCTCTTCCCAACGCGCCAGGCCGGCGCGGAGGTTGAAGGTCATAGTAGGGTTCAACGTGGAGGTCCAGTCAAACGTCCAGTTGCGCCCGTTGCGGTTGAGCGGCGTGTTGCCCGAAGATTCGGCGACGCTCTGTTCCGGCCACACCAGGCCGCGGTATTCCTGGAAGGGATTCTGGCCGTAACGGAAATAGAACGAGTTCTTCGAATTCAGGATGTAATCCATGCGGCCGGCCCACTGGTCCATGTTGGCCACCCAGCGCGACGGATACACGTAGTTATTCACCAGCGCCGGACCTTCGCCGGGCGAGGTCGGGTTGATGTAATACTTCAGTACATTCAGCGCCACTGGATCCATGCGGTTGGTCGGGATGCGATTGCCCGCGAAGGCCTGGCGGTTGCCTGCCGCATCGGTAGTGAGCGGGTCGTAGATCAGGACGGGATTGCCCTGCGCATTGCGCAGCGTACCAAAGTCGCCCTGACGCCATTCGGCGAGCGGCACCGTGAGCACGCCGGGGTCAGCCGAGCGCTGGCGCATCCCTTCGTAGCTAACCATCCAGAACAGCTTGTTCTTGCCGTTGAAGACTTTGGGAATGATCACCGGGCCGCTGCCCTGAATCCCAAACGTATTAATGTTCATCGGCGGCTTCTTCGTGCCGGCGCGATTCAATTCGCTCTGGTTGGCGTTCAGTTCCTCGGACTGGAAGTACTCAAACGCATTGCCATGGAACTGGTTGGAGCCGCCCTTGGTGACGATGGAGATGATGCCGCCGCCGGTGCGTCCGTACTGGGCGTCGTAGGTGTTGGTGAGGACCTTGAATTCCTGCACCGTTTCCATGGTGGGTACGTGAATTACCGTGCGATCACCACGGACGTTTGAAATGCCGTCGAGCAGCACTTCGTTCTCGCGGTTTCGGCCGCCATTGACGGAGATGCCGGTTGTGCCGGCGATATCGAAGGAGCGGAGGTAGCGCCAGTCGCCGGTCTTGATCACGCCCGCCGCTGACCAGGCAAGCTGGAAGGGGTTGCGGCCCTGCGTGGGCACGTTCTGGATAAGTTCATTCGCGATAACCTGCGAGCGCGACGCCGATTCGGTCTGCAGCAGCGACACCGAATCCGAGACCGTCACGGACTGCGTGAGGTCACCGACCTCGAGTTCTACGTCAACGCGGGCGCGATCCTGCGCCTGCAAAACGATGTTCTCCCGGACGAATTTCCGGAAGCCCTGGAGTTGTACCGTGAGCGTATAGCGCCCCGGCGAAAGAATGGGGAAAACGTAGTTTCCGGTCGCGTTCGATTCCACGCGGACGGCGGCATTGGTTCCAACATTGGAAACCGTGATCTCAGCTCCCGCAACAGGAGCAGCGGATTTGTCGGTGACAATACCCGACAAACTGGCGCGGACTTCCTGCGCAAACGCTGCGACCTGGCATGCCAGGACGAGAGCAACTGCGAAACGTATCATGAGACGAACCTCAACTAACAACGGAGTTTTGGATAGAGTAGCACGTTGCACACTTGGTGTCAGTGGGCGAAGATGGCACTGCGCTGACGTGGGGGGAAGCCCAGGCCGGCTGCATTAGGATAGCGGAGGACATGCCGGCCCGGCACTTCCATGTTTAGGGTAGGCGCGGAAACCAGTAATACCCAGTCAATCCAATTGTGAATTTTGTTCGTGCCCCCCAAACGGAAGCGAACCGCGGCAGGCTACCCGCGTATAAGCAGCGTGAACTCCTTATGGCAGGACTTACGGTATGGGCTGCGGCAGTGGAAGAGCAGCCCGGGTTTCGCGGCGGTGGCGGTGGTGTCGCTGGGACTAGGCATCGGAGCCAACTCGGCTATCTTTCAATTGGTGGATGCCGTACGATTGCGGACCCTGCCGGTGGAGCGTCCATCGGAACTGGCCTACATTGATTTCGCCCAGGGCTCGCGGCGCTCTGGCTGGTTCTCGACGCGTAGCGCGCGGTTGACCCACGTCCAATGGGAAGAGTTGAACAAGCGGCAGCAGGCGTTTTCCGGCCTGGCGGCCTGGAGTGCGTCGCGATTCAACCTGGCCGAGGGCGGCGAGGCTCGGTACGCCGAGGGGATGTTCGTCAACGGCGACTTCTTTCGCGTCCTGGGCGTGAGAGCCGAACGCGGGCGGCTGCTGACCCCCGAGGACGATCGCGGCGATTGCTTCTACGGCGCGGTGATCAGTGAGGCGTTCTGGCAACGCGAGTACGGTGGCGATGCCGGCGTGCTGGGCCGGAAGATCACGTTGGAAGGCAAGCCGTTTGAGGTTATAGGCGTGACGGCGCCGGCGTTTTTCGGGGTGGAAGTGGGGCGCCGCTATGATGTAGCCATTCCGCTGTGCGCAGACAAAGCGCTGGATCCGCGCGGCAAGGGACGCAAGGACATCCGTCATGCGTGGTGGCTGTCGGCGATGGGACGCCTGAAGCCGGGCTGGACAGTGGCGAAAGCGAAATCGCACCTCGAAGCGTTGTCGCTTGGGCTGATGGAGGCCACCATCCCGGAGGAGTACAAGTCCGGAACGGTGGAGCAGTATCGAAAGAACAAACTCGAAGCCACGGCGGGCGAGACGGGCGTATCCCAGTTGCGGCGGCAGTATGAACAGCCGCTCTGGCTGTTACTGGCAACCACCGGGCTGGTTCTGTTGATTGCCTGTGCAAACGTGGCGAATCTGCTGCTGGCGCGGGCCAGTGTCCGCGAACGCGAGGTCGCGGTGCGGCTAGCGATGGGGGCTTCCCGCCAGCGCCTGGTAAGGCAACTGTTCCTCGAAAGCCTGCTGCTGGCGGCGGGAGGAGCGCTGCTGGGGCTGGTGCTGGCCCAGGCGCTGAGCCGCACCCTGGTGAGCTATCTGAGTACGGTGAACAACCCGGTGTTTGTAAATGTGGGCTGGGATTGGCGGGTGCTCGGCTTTACCTCGGCGGTGGCGTTCGGCACTTGCCTGTTATTCGGGTTAATGCCCGCGTGGCGGGCCACGCAGGTAGCTCCGGCCTCGGCGATGCGGACCGGCGGGCGTGGCAGCACGTCGGGCCGGGACCGGAACACCTTGCGCCGGGTACTGGTGTCGACGCAGATCGCGCTTTCCATGGTCCTGTTGGTGGGGGCGCTCCTGTTTTCGGGCAGTCTGCGGCGTTTGCTCAACACCGACGCGGGCTTTGCCTCCGACGCGTTGCTGGCCGTGACGGTGGACTGGCGCCAGGGGCCCCAGGATAACCGCGAACGGTTGCTCGCCACCTTCCGCGATGTGAAAGAGAAACTGGCAGCCATTCCCGGGGTGGCCGGAGCGGCGGAAGTCAGTATTGTGCCGCTGAGCGGGTCGGGCTGGAACAACAACGTCGGGCCGGATAACACCACTGCCGCCGCCAGCGGGAAAGAATCGTTCTTCAATCGTGTAGGACCAGGGTATTTCCGGACCATGGGAACGGCAGTTCTAGCCGGTCGGGAGATAGATGATCGCGATACGCTCGGGTCGGCGAAGGTCGCCGTGGTCAACGAGGTGTTCGCCGCCAAGTACTTCGGAGGGGCCAA
>JAEUQF010000051.1 GCA_016789745.1 Bryobacterales bacterium | reverse complement strand
GCGATGCGGGCTTCAGGGATGACGGCGCCGGTGGAATCGGCGACGGAGCCGGAGATGACGCCGCGGTCGGATTGGGCGAGGAGGGCGGCGGTGAGGATGTACAGGAAGAGGAGTAGGCGAGGCATGGTGTTTGCCTTTTATATCAGAGATTGAAACGATTCGTTGAGGTGGGGTGATGGACGGCCGCTTGGCAGGAGGAGATGGGCGGGCCTGTGCCATAGTTATGAGATATGCGAACAACGATTGAACTCCCGGACGATCTTGTGCGGCGTGCGGAAAGCGCGGCTGCACAGTCAGGGATCTCACTGCGGGAGTTTTTCGTTGAGGCCGTCGAGATGCGATTGCAGGTGGGCCGGGCGAAGACGGGCCGGCGGCCGCGACCCGTCATTGGTGAGCCGGGATTGCCGGCTGTCAATGTGACCCGGGAGCAGATTGATGACGCAATGTTTGGGTGACGAAGGCTGGCTCGCGTTGCTTGTGCGTCAGTGATGAACACACGTGAGAGCCAGCTCAGGTGTGGATGCTGATGCACGAGTTACTATCGGAGCCCTTTTTCGATCCTGCGGAACAGCGGCCTTTTGCGGTGGTCGGTGGGTTGACTTTCGACGCTGGATCCCGTGAGTTGCGGAGAATGCGATGAATTTGGTTAAAGATCTCAAGTGAGCAGTTCGTCCAGTGGCGGTGTCTCGCCTCGCCGGTGTTCTTGGCGTGCCTGGTGAGCAAGTTCCTTTAATTAAAGCTGCGAGTACCCGTTGGAGCCGGACAGACCAAGCCTCTTCGTCAGTCAACGTTTCGATGATCTGGGCGGCAACCGCATTCTGTTGCTATTCAGGTAGGGCTTCCGGTCGCCGGAGTGCTTCTTGGAGCAGGCCGATCATCTGTTCAAGATAGCGCTGTCGGAAGACCATAAGAAGGCGACGGATGGAGGGGGATCAGTCGCAGATTTGGTAGGCGGCGACAATCCAGCAGGCGCGGCAGAACTGGAAGACGATTTGTACGCCCAGATTGCCGCAGAACGGTTGAGTGTAGTCGCCGGTAGTGCCTGGGCCGGCTGAGTTATCGCAGATAGTGGCGAGGAACGGCATGTCTCCGGCGCAGGAGGGGCAGCGGAGCGTGTCATCAATGGGTTGCCAGAGGAAGGCGTCGCCGCCGATCTGGTGTTTGGCGTCGCGGACGTGTTCCTGCTCGCGGGGCAAGATGACATCGGCGTGGACGACTTGGCGAATGAGTTCCTGATAGTCGGGCGGGACAGGCGTAAGGCCCACGGCGCGGCCGGGGAAGGACTCGGGGTAGCCGTTCCAGGGGAAGTCGTCGGTGCGAGCGCCCAGGGGTGCATCGAGGAGGATGACGCGAGACGGGGTGATGCGGTAGAGGAATGGGGCGGCCGGTTCGCAGGTCCAACAGAACAGGAGCGGGAGGTAACGGTGTGGGGCTCCGGCGAGTTCGAGGCGGGAGTCGTAGGTATCGAGGGACAACAGATGCAGGAGGGGCTTGTCGCGGTTGATGCAGGGGTCGGCAGGGATGGGACAGATACCCGCGAAGTGGTTGGGGAAGGGGCCGGGGTTGTCGAAATCGAGCCAGTAGCCTTGGGTGGGATGACCGCTGATGGGTGGGATGTGGATTGCGTTCAAGTGCGGTGGTTGGAGGGAGCGGATGACGGTCTGGATAGACGTGATGGAGAAAGCGATGTTGGTCAGCAGGCTGGCTTGGTGTTCGGTGATTGGGTCAGAGAGGAGTTGACGCAGTTGGGCGAGTTCCTCGCCGGGCCGATCTGGGTAGGAGAGCCAGAGCGACCGGCACTGTTTGATCGCGAGGGCGATGGCCTCGTCGGGGGCCATGCCGGCGTTGATAGGGATGAACTGAGGCATGGCGTTTATTTATGCGCAAGGCTGAGTTAGAGGCGAAGCAGGCGCCAGAAGTTCTCGGTGGTGGCCTGGTCGATCTCGGCGGTCGTGATGCCCTTTAGTTCGGCTACTCTCGCGGCGGTGCTGACAACGAAGGCTGGCTCGTTGCGTTTGCCTCGATGCGGTACGGGCGCTAAGTATGGGGCGTCGGTCTCGACGAGGATCCGGTCGAGCGGGGCGATGCGTGCCGCCTCCTGCAAACCTTCCGATTTGGAGTACGTAATCACGCCGGCGAAGCTGAGATAGAAACCGAGGTTCAGGCAGGCCTGCGCCTCCGGGGCGCCGCCACTGAAGCAGTGCATGATGCCGGTGCCTTTCCACTCCGCACGGAGCATGTTTAGCGTATCGCCCCAGGCTTCGCGGGTGTGGATGATGATCGGCTTGCCGGCACGGGCGGCGATGGCCATCTGGTCGCGGAAGACGGCTTTCTGGCGGTCGGGCGGCGAGAAGTTGTAGTGGTAATCGAGGCCGATTTCGCCCAGTGCCAGCACCTTGGGGTGTTTGAGCAACTCTTCGATGCGGGCGAGTGAGGCGTCGTCGCACTTGTCGGCTTCGTGCGGGTGGATGCCTACGGTGGTCCAGATGAAGGGGTACTTGTCGGCCAGGGCGATGCCCGCCTCGAGGTCGTCGGGCGGGCCATCGCCGGTGCCGATGGTCAACATGATCTCCACCCCGGCCGCCTGGGCGCGTTCGATGGCCGCTTCGCGGTCGGACTCGAACTTGCGGTGGTCGAGGTGGCAGTGCGAATCGATCACTTCAGGCGGGCTCCTACGGGCACATCTTCCAGGAACGACGCCAATACGGGCGATCCACCTTCGAGCGACGCCGCGACGATCATGCCTTGGGATGTGAGGCCGCGCAGCTTTCTGGGCAGCAGGTTGGCGACGATGACCACCTTGCGCCCGATCAACTGGTCGGGCTGGTAGGCGAGGGCGATGCCGGCCACGATAGAGCGCGGCTCGGGCTCGCCGATGTCGACGGACAGATGCAGCAACTTGTCGGCGCCCTTCACCTTGTCGGCCTTGAGGACCTTGCCGACACGGAGGTCGACCTTGCCGAAGGCTTCGATGTCGATGGGGTCGGCGATGGGGCTGATATTGGAAGGCGCGGCGTCGGCGGCGGGCTCTTCCTTCTTGCCCATGAGCGCGGCCTGGCGGGCCTTTTCGGCCACTTCGAGATCGAGCATCTTGGGGATGACGATCTTGGCGTCGTAGCGGGGGAAGACTGCCGAGGTCTGGCCGATGGTGTGGCCGGTGGCGAGTTTGCCCCAGGCCAGGGAGTCCTCGCGAACCGCGGAGAGCTTGTCGGTCATGCCGAGCTGATTCCAGATCTTGGCGGCCGATTCGGGCATGACGGGGTAGACGAGCGCCGTCACCAGGCGGACGACTTCGGCGGCGGTGTAGAGCGTGCCGTCGAGGGTGCGCTGCTGGTCGGGCTTTTTCACCAGTGTCCAGGGGGCCTGGGTGACGATGAACTTGTCTACGGCACCGATGAGGCTCCAGACAGCTTCGAGCGCCTTGGAAAACTCGAACTTCTCGAAGCCTTCCTTGTAGGTGGCAATGACTTCGGCAGCCTTGGCGGCCACCTCGTCGCCGACGCCGGGCTCGGGTGCGGGGATGACGCCGCCACGGTACTGCTGGATCATGCTGAGCGTGCGGGAAACAAGATTGCCGAGGCCGTTGGCGAGGTCGGCGTTGTAGCGGCCGACCAGTGCATCGTACGAGAAGCTGCCGTCGGAGCCGAAGGGCACTTCCCGGAGCAGGAAGTAGCGCAGGGCATCGACGCCGATCACTTCCTGGATGGGCGTGGCGCGGACGATGTTGCCGCGCGACTTGCTCATCTTGTCGTTTTCAAACAGGAGCCAGCCGTGGGCATACACGCGTTTGGGCAGCGGCAGGTCAGCAGCCATGAGGAAGGCCGGCCAGTAGATGGCGTGGAAGCGGCTGATCTCCTTGCCGATCAGGTGGAGGTCGGCTGGCCAGAGGTCGAGGTCCTTGACGGCGGTCATGTAGGTGATGAGCGCGTCGAACCAGACGTAGAAGACGTGCTTCTCTTCGCCCGGCACGGGGATGCCCCAGGTGATGTTGGTGCGGGTGATGGAGAGATCATTGAGGCCCTGTTTGACGAAGGCGATGACCTCGTTGCGGCGGATCTCCGGGCCCATGAAGTCGGGCTGCTGTTCGTAGAGTTCGAGCAGTTTGTCCTGGAAGGCGGAGAGCTTGAAGAAGTAGTTTTCTTCGGTTATGGTCTCGGTGGGGCGGCCGCAATCGGGGCAGTTGTCGCCAGGTTTGGCGTCGGTGACGAAGAGATTGCAACTGGCGCAGAACTGGCCGGTGTAGCTGCCTTTGTAGACGTAGCCACGCTCCTTGCAGCGTTCAAAGAGCCAGCGGACGGTTTCGTGATGGCGCGGGTCGGAGGTGCGGATGAATCGGTCGACGGCGAGGCCGGTTTTCTGCCAGGTGTCCTCAAATTCCTTGGCGATGAGGGTGGTGTACTCTTCGGGGGCTTTGCCCTGGGCCTTGGCGGCGCGTTCGACGTTGGTGCCGTGCTCATCGCTGCCGGTGGCGAGCATCACCTCATAACCCTGCATGGTTTTGAAGCGCTTCAGGGCGTCGGCCACCATGGTGGTGTAGAAATGGCCGATGTGGGGCGCGGCGTTGACGTAATAGATAGGGACGGTGATGTAGTATTTCATCGATTTCTGAGGTATTCTGCGTTGGCTTCGGCGATGATCTGGCGCAGCGGGATGCCGCTGGATTCGGCCAGAAGGCGGCAATCTTCGTACTCGGGCGCATAGGTGTCGCCCGTAACCTTCATGCGCACGCAACCGAATTCGGTTTGGACTTCCACGATTTCGCGGGCTTGGACACGACGGTCGGCGCGCAGGATGCGCAGCCCGAGGGTGGGAGTCTCCTTGAAGATTAGATTCGCGAGGTTCTCCTGGGATTCAGGGGTGGCGATGACGCGCAGCAGGGTGCCGGGGCGGTTCTTCTTCATCTGGAGGGGTTGCAGGGTGACGTCGAGCGCGCCGGCGGCCAGCAGGCGTTCCATGGCATAGCCGAGCACCTGGGCGGAGCAATCGTCGATGTTGGCTTCGAGCACGGCGACGGCGGTGGCTTCGATGGCTTTGGAGGCGCGGCCGCGGGTGAAGCGGAGGACATTGGCCTGGATGGGGAAATCCTTGTCGCCAGCGCCATAGCCGGTGGCGGCGATCTCCATGGGGGGCATGGGTCCAAAGGCTTTGGAGAGGCTGACGGCGAGGGCAGCGCCCGTGGGGGTGACGAGTTCGGTAGCCGGGCCGGAGGAGTAGACGGGCTTGCCGATGAGCAGGCGGGCAGTGGCGGGCGTGGGCACAGGGAGCACGCCGTGTTCGGTGTTGACGGTGCCGCTGCCAACGTTCATGGGCGAGCAATAGACGGATTCGATGCCGAGCAGGTGGATGGCGAGGCAGGCACCGACGATGTCGCAGATGGAATCGACGGCGCCGACTTCGTGGAAGTGCACATTTTCGAGGGAGATGCCGTGGACTTCGGCTTCGGCTTCGCCGAGGATCTGGAAGGCGGCGGTGGCCGACTGTTTGGCCGGGGCGGGGAGGTTGGCCTTGTCGATCATGGCCAGGATGTGATGCAGGTGGCGATGCTGGCGCTGCGGCTGGAAGTCGACGTGGAACTTGGAGGCGGCGATGCCTTTGCGTTTGACGCGCTCGAGGCGGAACGAGGCGCCGGTGTGGAGCGAGTCGAGGCCGCGAACGAGGTCGGGGAACGGGGCTCCGGCGTCGACAAGGGCGCCGATGGTCATATCTCCGCTCATGCCGGAGAAGGCATCAAAGTAACCGATCACTGTTGGGTATTCCTTCCTTGAGGAGGGCGGGGAGGAGTTCGCCGGCGGGCCCGCGAAGCGAGACGTCGACATAGCGGGAGAGGCCGGTTTCCTCGGCGTTGATTTCGATGACACGTGCGCCGGCCGAGCGTGCGTCCATGGCGAGGCCTCCGGCGGGCATGACGGCGGCGGAGGTGCCGATGACTAAGAAGAGGTCGCACTGGCGGGCGGCGCGGGTGGCGGCTTCCCATTCCTGGGCGGGGAGGGATTCGCCGAACCAGACGACGCCGGGGCGGAGGAGGCCGCCGCAGCCGGAGCAGTGTGGGGGGATTTCGGGGAGGGGGACGATTTCGTTTTGATCCTGGCGGCCGCAGACGGTGCAGCGGACCAGCCAGATGTCGCCGTGGACGTGGATGATGTTACGGGAGCCGGCGCGGCGATGGAGGCCGTCGACGTTTTGGGTGATGAGTGTGAATTTAGGGGCGCGCTTTTCGAGTTCGACGAGGGCGCGGTGGGCGGGGTTGGGCTCGGCTTTAGCGATGAGCTGGCGGCGCCAGTCGTACCATTCCCAGACGAGATTGGGGTCGCGGCGAAAGGCTTGCGGAGTGGCGAGTTCTTCGGGCTTGTACTGGCGCCAGAGGCCGCCGGGACCGCGGAAGGTAGGGATACCGCTCTCGGCCGAGACACCGGCACCGGTCAGCACGCAGAGGCGCTGGGCGGAGGCAAGCCATAGGCTCGGTTCGAGCATCTCTTCATGATAGCTGGCCTCAGTTGCCGGGATCCGGGGCGAAGTAACCGCTGGTATCGAGGATGAGGTGGGTGGGGTTGGAGGCAAAGGCGCTGACGGCGCCGGTGGTTCCGGTGGGAACGATGGCCATATTGGCAACGACCTGACCGTTGAAGGAGTTGAGGGTGGAGACGAAGGGTTGGGGGAGACCCTGGGGCCAGAAGGTGACGT
>JAEUQF010000027.1 GCA_016789745.1 Bryobacterales bacterium | reverse complement strand
AATTGCGGCGTGCGGGCCTGGACGAAGCCAATGGCCAGTGCCAGCGGCATGATGATCGGCAGCGAACAGAGGTAGAACAGCAGGCCGATACCCCAGTCCTTCGCCCGCGGGACGAAGCCAAAGTCGACCGGTTCGGCCTTGCGCATAACCAGGACGGACACCATGCCGATACGCATCCACATCATGCGGCCGATGATGTCCAGTTCCGGCTTGCGTACGGGGTTGATGTAGATGTCGGCGAACACATGGGTGAGGAAGACGCCACCCATCAGCGCCAGATACAGCAGGTCGGTATACGGGCTGCGCGGCATGAAGCGATACCAGAAGGCGGCCACGGCGGACAGTACCAGCAGGATGGCAACCGATTGCATCCGGAAGGTGCCGGTGCCGATTCCATAGATGAAGTAAGGAACGATGGCGCTGCCCATCAACACGAAGGGGAGTTTGCCGCCCAGCCGCGCCAGGCGGTCGCGCACGGGGGCAAAGCCTGTCGAAATGTACAGGCTGGCTTCGACGAGCAGGGCGAACAGGGCCGGTATCCAAACACGGGCTGGGATATGCTGTTGGTTAGCGTAAAGGATGACTCCCGCCGTACCAGCCATCCAGAGCCCCAGCAGAGCAATCCAGAAGCCCGTGAGACTCTTCTGCATCTGGTTCATCGTAACATCGGCCATGCCGCTGGCCCTGCCCGCGGCCGAGCCCCCGCCTGATTTATTGAAACGAGTGCTGGAGCGCGAGACGGCGACTGAAGCCGTGCGCGGCAACTATGCGTATCGCCAGAAGGTGCTGGTGGAGGAGTTGGAGGTGCGCGGACGCAAGCGGGGTGAGTACAAAGAAGCCCGTGACGTGGTGTTCACGCCGGAGGGGCAGCGGCATGAACAGATGGTGGGCAAGCCGGTGTCGACGCTGGACCGGCTGCGGTTGACCGAGGAAGACTTCCGCGATTTGCGGGAGGTGCAGCCGTTCCTGTTCACGCGTGAGCAACTGATGCTGTACCGCGCGCAGTTCAAGGGCGATGAGCAGGTGGAGGGCAAAGCCTGCTGGGTGCTGCTGATTTCGCCGCGGCAGATTCTGCACGGGCA
This sequence comes from Bryobacterales bacterium, assembly GCA_016789745.1. Taxonomy (GTDB): domain Bacteria; phylum Acidobacteriota; class Terriglobia; order Bryobacterales; family Bryobacteraceae; genus CADEFT01. The sequence continues at coordinate 34,517 of JAEUQF010000027.1, read as the reverse complement.
GCGGCTGTTTGAAGGGCTGGTCTGGGTGCTGCAGGACAGCTACGCAGTGATCCGGATGGAGGGGCGGGCGGTGCCGCAATCGCTAGGGTTGAAGCAGGAGAACCTCTTTCCGCGCTTCACGACGGTGCGGCGGGAGGTGGATGGCCACTGGTTTCCGGACCGCACGGTGGCCGACGATGTGCTGGAGTTCCGCAATGGGCCCCTGCGCATCAAAATGAACATCGAATACAGCCAGTACAAGCGATTCGGGGCGGAATCGAAGATCACCTTCGGGGAACCCAAGTAAGAAAGGCGGGTAACACCTCCGGTGCGGCGGTTCTCGAACCGCCAGGAGGTGCGCCATGAGCGAACGCGAGAACGAGTCCGGAAGGGACGTGTCGCAGATTGTACGCGGGCTTGGCTGGTTCAGCATCGGGCTGGGCCTGGCGGAGATCCTGATGCCGGGGAAGTTGTCCCGGCTGATCGGCATCAACAAAGAAGAGAACACCCTGGCGCTGTTGCGCTTTTACGGGTTCCGGGAGTTGGGGGCAGGGATTGGCATCCTGAGCCAACCGCAGGAGCCGATGTGGCTGTGGAGCCGCGTGGCCGGCGACGTGGTGGATCTGAGTTCGCTGTTGAAGGCGTTGAACTCGGAGGAGAACGACAACGGCAAGCTGTTGGGGGCGCTGCTGGCGGTGGCCGGCGTTACGGCTCTGGACGTGTACTGTGCCGAGCAGTTGAGCGCGGCGGGGTCATCGGAAGGGCGTGGGCAGCGGATGAGCGCGCAGGCCACCGAGACAATTCTGATCAACCGTGAGCCGGACGAGGTTTACTCCTACTGGCATAACTACGAACAGCTGCCGTCCTTTATGAAGTACATCGAGTCGGTGACGCTGACGGGAGAGGGGCGGTCGCACTGGGTGGCGAAGGGGCCGGGCGGCATCGATTTGGAGTGGGATGCCGAAACGACCGAAGAGCGCCCGGGGCAGTTTCTGAGCTGGCGGTCGCTGCCGGGAGCCGATGTGCATCATGCGGGGTCGGTGCGCTTCGATAAGGCGACGGGCGGGCGTGGCACGCTGCTGCGGGTGGAGATGCAGTACGCGCCGCCGGGGGGCAGGATCAGTGCGACGCTGGCGAAGCTTGTGGGGCAGGATCCGGGGGCGCAGATCAAGGAAGACCTGCGGCGGCTGAAGCAGGTGATCGAGACCGGCGAGGTGGTGGCGTCCGATGCCAGCATCCATCCCGGCATGCATCCGGCAAGCCCGCCGGAGCGGGTGGAAGACCTGAACCTGGCGTTGAGCCCGGTGTCGTAACGGCCCGTTGTAGAAGGAGTAACGAATCGATGAAAGCCAATTGCTGGATGGGAAAGCGGGACCTGCGGATTCAGAACGTGCCCGATCCGAAGATCCTAAACAAGCGCGATGCGATTGTGCGCATCACGGCGACGGCCATCTGCGGCAGCGACCTGCACCTGTATAACGGCATGGTGCCGACGATGGAGGCGGGCGACGTGATGGGCCATGAGTTCATGGGGGTGGTCGAGGAGACGGGGCCCGGGGTCAAGAACTTGAAGCGAGGCGACCGGGTGGTGGTGCCGTTTCCGATTGCCTGCGGGGGCTGCTGGTCGTGCAGCCACCAGATGTACTCGCTGTGCGAGAACTCGAATCCGAACGCAGGGATGGCGGAGAAGCTGTGGGGGCATTCCGGGGCGGGGATATTCGGCTACTCGCATTTGACGGGTGGGTTTGCCGGCGGGCAGGCGGAGTATGCGCGGGTGCCGTTTGCCGATGTCGGACCGATCAAGGTGCCGGAGAGCCTGACGGACGAGCAGGTACTGTTTCTGAGCGACATTTTCCCGACCGGGTACATGGGGGCGGAGATGTGCAGCATCCAGCCCGGGGACACGATTGCGGTCTGGGGGTGCGGGCCGGTGGGACAGTTGGCGATCAAGAGCGCCTATCTGCTGGGCGCCGAGCGGGTTATCGCGATCGACCGGTTCCCGGCGCGGCTGCGGATGGCGCATGACAAGGGCGGCGCCGAGACCTTGCACTACGAAGAGACGGACGTCTTGGAGGCCCTCCAGGAGGCCACCGGCGGGCGGGGGCCGGACGCCTGTATCGATGCCGTAGGCCTGGAGGCGCATACGCCGGGGATCGTGCACGCCTATGACCGCGCCAAGCAGGCGATGATGCTGGAGAGCGACCGGCCAATTGCGCTGCGGCAGGCGGTGATGGCATGCCGGAACGGGGGGACCGTGTCGGTGATCGGGGTTTACGGCGGGTTTATCGATAAGTTCCCGATGGGCTCCTTCATGAACCGGTCTCTGACGATGAGGACCGGCCAGACGCACGTTCACCGCTATCTCAAGCCGCTGTTGGAACGGATTGAGAAGGGCGAGATTGACCCGAGTTACATCATCACCCACCGGCTGAAGCTGGACGAGGCGCCAGAGGGTTTTGCGAAGTTTCTGGCGAAGGATGATGACTGTATCAAGGTTGTGTTGAAGCCGCACTGAGTCGGAGAGGTGCGGGCGCTGGGCCTGGGGCTCCGGCGCCCGGTCCCGTCTAAGACGAACTGCTTAGCTCTGGTCGAACGGGCCGTAGTAAGGCTAGGTTTTTGCCCCTGTAAACTTCCTGCCCGGAACCACCGATCTTCACGCAAGATGCACTTCGTACGCGAAGGCTCTTAAGCCCGCGCGAGGACGGTGAGATGAAAACGCTTTTATTCGGTTTGGCTATCCCGCTACTGGCAGTGGCCCAGATCGCATCGGTGGATCTGACGGCGCCGACGGCCGGTTATCGCTTCGATGCTGAATCCCAAAGCCTGCGATCCATAGAAGGTGTGCCGGGCGCGGCCTCCCTGGGGGAGGCGATGGCGCTGGGTGTGGCGTTGGAATCGGTGTGGATTGCGCCGAGCCAGCGGTTGGCCTTCGGCGTGGCGCCGGGCGGGACGACGCTGGTGAGGGTGGGGCTGGATGGCGCGACGGCGTCGGGCGAAGCCACCGAGATCCCGGCGGGCGAGGTGTTCTATTCGCCGGGGAGCCAGGCGATGGCCGTACGGGCGGGGTCGCGTCTGGAGATCTGGACGGGGCTGGCATCGTCGCCGCAGCGGCTGGCCTCGCTGGAGATTGACGAAGGCGTCGCCGGCGTTGCGGTTAGTGATGACGGGCATGCCGTGACAGGCTTGCGAGACGGTGTGCTGCTGCGCCTAAGCGAGAGCGGCCCGGTGGAACTGGCAACGGGTGTGCGGGCCGCCGCGTTTCTGAACGATACCCACGATTTGTTACTAGTGCAGGATGGCGCTCTGGTGCTGCTGCCGAAGCTGGATGGCGACCGGCGGGAGGAGTTAGCCGCGCTTGGCGAGGCTTCGCAACTCCGTCTGTCGGCGGATGGATCGAAGGTGCTGCTGGCGGCCGGGAGCAAGCTTCTGGTGATGCCGGCGAGGGGCGGGGAGGCGGTTGCGGTGGAAGCGGGTGGCGCGGTCCACTCGCTGGCTACGGCCAACGGGGTTGCCTTCCAGGTAGCGCTTACCGATGGCCGGCTGTATCTGTTGGACGCAGGGGAGGGGCCGCCGACGCTATCCCTGGTTGATTCGCTGCGCGAAGGGGGTGTGCAATGATGCGCCGGATGATGCCGCTCGTGCTGGGAGCGCTGCTGGTGATGCCCTGCTTCGGGCAGATTCGGAACAACGCGGGTTTTAATACGAACTCGATTCCGGCGAATGATGATGGGTCGGCGCCGGCTACCACGCTGGGTTTTACCATCAACTTCTTCGGGCGCCAGCGGAACGTGGTGTTCGTCAATAACAATGGCAACGTCACGTTTGACTCGGCATTGGCGACGTTCACGCCGTTCGGTTTGAACAATGTCAGCCGGGAGATCATTGCGCCGTTCTTTGCCGATGTGGATACGCGGAACCCGGCGTCGCGGCTGGTGACCTACGGCAATGATACGGTGAACGGACGTCCGGCGTTCGGGGTGAACTGGGTGGATGTAGGGTACTACAACGCGAAGGCCGACAAGACCAACAGCTTCCAGTTGGTGCTGATCCACCGCGAGGATACCGGGCCGGGCAACTTCGATATTGAGTTTAACTACAGCCGGATCACTTGGGAAACAGGCGATGCCAGTAGCGGCACGAACGGGTTGGGCGGCGTGTCGGCGTCGGCGGGCTGGTCGAACGGATCGGGGCTGGCGGGTACGTCGTACCAGTTGCCGGGGTCGCTGATTCCTGGTTCTTTCCTCGATTTCGGGCCGTACAGCCTGTCTCGCGGCCGGACGCCGGGAGCCAGCAGCGGGCAGTCCGGGCGTTGGGTATTCCGGGGACGGGAGGGCGCCATTCTGGAAGCCCTGACAATGCTCACCGGTTGCCCCATTCCGAATGCCGCTTCGGGGCAGCCCTACAATTTCCGGTTTTCGGCGTCGGGGAGCCGCCCGCCGTACCGCTGGGCGCTGGTGGCGGATCCGGAGTTTCCGAACCCGGGACTGGCGATGTCGAGCGCGGGTGTTTTGTCGGGCACTTTGAACACGCCGGGTGAGTATCCCTTCACGGTCCGGGTGGAAGCGACCGATGAAGGAGAGGTCGTGTCGGTGACGCGCCGCTGCCAGATCACGGTGGATCCGCCGGTGATCAGTTTCCGTACGAATGCACAATTGCCTCCGGCGGCCGTGAATACGCGTTATGAGGCGCGGCTGGCGGCGCAGGGCGGGGCAGGCCCCTTCCGCTATGCGACGGTCTCTGGCGGTGTTCCGGGGCTGCAGTTGAACGCGGATGGGGTGTTGGCGGGCAGTCCCACGGAGCCGGGTTCGTGGCCGGTGCTGATCGCGGCTCGCAGTGACGTGCAGGGTGCGGTTCCGGCGCGCAAACAGTTCCTGGTGAATGTGCAGCCGGCGGACCTGCAACTGCGCTCGAGTTGCCCGCTGCCGAATGCGACGGGCGGGGTGCCGTACACCGCCCGGCTGGAGGCGCGGGGCGGGTTTGGCCCGTACCGTTTCAAGCCGGTGGGCCAACTGCCGCCGGGTCTTGTGCTGCAGCCGAATGGGGTACTCGAAGGCCAGCCGACAACGCCGAACTGGTGGCCGTTCGAGATGGAGATTGAAGACATGCACGGCAAGACGGCGCGCGCCGGATGCGGTCTGGTGGTGTTGTATCCCGAGATCCGGGTGAGTTCCGCCTGTCCGTTGCCGGAGGCGACGTCGGGCGCGGCCTACTCACAGACGCTGAGCGCGGCGGGAGGGGCGGGGCCGTACACGTGGTCGGTGGTGGGCGGCTCGCTGCCGATGGGGCTGCGGTTGTCGTCGACGGGCGCGCTGACGGGGACGCCGCTCACGCCGGGAAATGCCTCATTCCGGCTCAAGGTGACGGACTCGCGCGGGCAGACGGCCGCGGCCGGGTGCAATGTCGCGGTGCGGCAGGGCAGTTACGCGCTGGGTAGTTGTCCGTTGCCGGATGCGGTGGCGGGAGAACCCTATGCGCATCGGATCTTTGCGACGGGCGGCGCCGAGCCGTACCGGTTTGCGGAGGCACAGCCGCTTCCCGGTGGTCTGCGGATCAGCGCGGATGGCTCGTTGTCGGGCACGCTGGCCACGGCCGGGACGTTCCCGGTGGCGTTGCGGGTAACGGACGCGGCCGGGCGGGTGACGACGCGCAGTTGTGATCTAAAGGTGCAGCCGCAGGCGCTGCGGCTGACCAACGCCTGCCCACTGCCTTCGGGCGACCTGGGCGTGGCGTATTCGACGAAGCTGACCGCGGCCGGCGGTGTGGAACCGTACACGTTCTCTTCGGGGGCGCTTCTGCCTCCCGGTCTACGGCTGGGGACCGATGGCACGCTGGCGGGGACGCCGTCGGCGGCAGGGTACCTGGGGCTGCTGATCACGGTCGCCGACCGCGGCAATCAGCGCACGACGCAGCTCTGCGAACTGCCGGTGGAACTGCCGGCGTTTCCGGATCTGAAGGTGACGGGACTGCCGGCGAGTTTGGCTCCGGCAACGGCGGGACCGCGCGTCTCGGCGGAACTGGCGGCACCGTACCAGTTGCCGGTGGAGGCGGATCTGGTGATCGAAGTAGAGCCGGAGACCGGGCAGCCGTCGCCGGAGGTGAACCGGGCGGATCCGCGGCTGCGTTTCAGCACCGGGCAGCGCGTTCTGCCGGTGACGATTGCGGCGGGCCAGCGCGTGGCGAGCCCGGCGGCGCAGATCGTGAATACCGGCACCGTAGCGAGTAAGGTGACGGTGAAGGTAACGAACGTGCGGGCGGCGGGGATTCCGTTTGGCAAGGAAGCCTCGGCGGTGGCACGGGTGCCGCGACTGGCGCCGGTGCTGACGAACGTCTGCTACATACCGGGCACGGGCGGATTCGATGTGGAAGTGACCGGATATTCGACCACGCGGGAGTTGGTGTCGGCGGATCTGACCTTCGGCCAGAACACCTACTTCGTGCGGTTGACCGATGCGTCGCAGGAGTTCTTCAGTACGGAAGATGCGGCACGCAATGGCGGCACGTTCCGGGTACGGGCGAACTACCGGTTGTCGCAGGCGAATCCGCAGACGCTGGGACAAGGCACGGCGGTGGTGCGGAACACGGTAGGAGCCGCGGCCAGCCGTCCCATCGCTCGCTGCCAATAGCGGCGGGCGATCCGGTTCAGCGCTTGGCGGCGTGGACGAAGGAGCCCATCATGGCGCCGAAGGCCCCGGCGACGAAGGCCAGCGCCCAGCGGAAATCCGAGGCGCCATCGAAGCGGTGTCCGGAGGCGAAGACGGCATAGAGCGACAGCAGGAAGATCGCCACGGCGTAAAGGGCAAACAGCACGCGGAATTTCCGCAGTGCCGCCAGAACAATCGAGACAAGACCCAGCAGTCCTAACGTCAGGACCCAGCCACGCAGAGTGGCGCCGGTCCACGGCAGCATCTCGATGTTGAGATTCTTGACGTTCTGGAGATAGGAGAAACTCCCCACGGCAAACAGAAACAGGGCCAGGGGAAGGTGGAAGATCAGGCTGTAGGTACGGAGCAGGAGGTTCACGGGTGCGTCCTTGGCTGCAAAACTGATTATTCTAGCAGCAGTACCTGTGGATACCTAGCGGACACCGGCGGACGGGCGGAAGTGCAGGTCAACGGTGTACAGCAGCAGGTCGACGCGCACGATGTAGCGGGCCTCCAGATAGAGGCCGCGATCGGAGCGGGAAACGCGGATCTGCTCGTTGCGAACCGGCACGCCCAAGCGGGCGGCCTGTTCGGCGATGCCGGCGCCGATCAACTCCGGGGGGCGCGTGGCGGCTTCGGCGGAATAGGCTGTTTCTTCGAGGAAGCGCTGCATCCTCCAGTTGCGATAGTAAGGGCCGGAGAGCAGCGCAGCGAAAGCGATGAGGGCAGCCAGTACGGCCACGCCGAGGACGACACGCCAGGAGGCTACCCCTTGGTGGAGAGTTCTTCGAGTTCCTTCCAGATGTCCTGATGTTCGGCCCAATCGTTAGGTTCTTTCCCGGTAAGGTGAAGTTGCGGCACCTTCAGTGTGCCATGGCCGAAGGGGCAAATGTACTCGAGGGTGGGACGTCCGGTGAGCAGGCGGCTCCAGGAGCCGCGTTCGATGGGCATGCGGAGGCGGCGCAGACACGTGCGGCAGCGGTAGCGCTGGTCCCAGATGGCGAGATACGCCAAGCCGGCGCCGAACATCCAGAATCCATACACCGCCAGGGAGTACCAGAACAGGTTATCCCCCATTTCGTGGATCCGGTGTTGGAGCACTTTCTCCCGCATTGGCAGCAGAGTGCGGACGAACGGCCATGCCAGGCCGAGGAAAAGTGCTACGCCCGCCAGTTTGGCAGCGAAAAAGGCCCAATAGCGCATGGGACCCTCCCTGTGAGCAAAAGACGGAGAATCTGGTTTCGGGGTTCCCGGTTGAGGAATCGAAACCGGGTCTCTTTCTTGCTATCGGCTGGAAAAGGCCCTAGGAATAGGGTCACATTCAGGGGGTAAGCGCGGTTTCTAAATCGCGGGAGAATGACCGTAGCAGGCTCACCTGCTCGTCAGTGGCGGCCTCCTCGAAGCCCTTGGCAACGAACAACTTGCGGCCGTCGCGTTCCACCAGCACGGCCATGCCGCGCTCGGTGAGCAGTCCTGGCGAGCCGATCCGGCCGACACCATTGTCCTTGGTCCGTTCCACCAGCGCCACAAATCCGTCACGACCGAAAACCCAGTGGTTCTCGATCTGGGTAAGGGGCAGCAGTTGAATCTCCGCCTCCACCAGGCGGTCCAGCATTTGCGCGGTGATCATGCGTGAGGCTACATCTTGTAGCGGCCGAGGTCCTCATCGCTGAGGTTCTCGAGCCAGCGCCGGAGTTCGTCGTGGTTGACGCGGTCCGACATGGCGTTGGCCATCTTGGACGACTTCAGCACGGTCTCTTCGACGTAGATGGGACAATCGAGGCGCAAGGCCAGCGCCAGGGCATCGGACGGGCGCGAGTCGACGGTGATGAGTTCGCCGTCCTTCTCCAGCCAGATGATGGCGTAGAAGGTGTCGTCCTTCAACTCGTTGACGACGACTTTCCGGACCTGGGTTTCGAGGCCCATGAGCACTGTCTTGATGAGGTCATGCGTCATCGGCCGCGGCGTCGACACTTTCTCGATCTCGAGAGCGATGGCGTTGGCTTCATAGATGCCCACCCAGATGGGCAGAATGGCATTCCCAGACGCGTCCTTGAGGATCACGATCGGCATGTTGGTGACCGGATCCATCATCAGGCCGCGAATCTTCATTTCAACTTCCATGTCACTCCCCTGCCGGGCCGCGGCAGCGTTCCCGCCGATAAGGCCCGCACCTCTACTGTAGCGCGTTACCAGACGCGGTGTTTTCTCCGACGAGCGAGTTCGGACCTGCCCGCAGCACGCGGACATCCAGGTACTGCCCGGTCAATTCTCCATCACCGGTGCCGCGGGCAAAATTCAAGGTTTTGTTCTGTGAGGTGCGGCCGATCCACTGGCTGGTGGCCTTGTTGAATCCTTCCACCTGCACTTCCTCCACGCGCCCGATGTAGTCGGCATTGCGGCGGAGTTGGATGCCTCGCTGCTTTTCCTGGAGGATGGTGAGGCGACGGCTTTTCTCTTCTTCGGGAACCTGGTCCTGCAGCCGCAGGGCCGGGGTATTCGGCCGCTGCGAGTACTTAAAGCTGAAGATCGAATCGTATTCCACTTCGTCCAGTAAGGCGAGCGTGGCCTGGAAATCTTCTTCGGTCTCGCCCGGGAAGCCAACGATGATGTCCGTGGACAGGGCGATGCTCCGCGGTGAGTTCTTCATCCATTCGATCCGCTGCATGTACTGGTCGCGCGTGTACTGCCGCTGCATGGCGGCCAAGACCCGGGTGGATCCCGATTGCACCGGCAGATGGACGAAATTCGCCAGTACGGGATTCTCGTCGATTGCGTCAACGATGTCCTTGCCGAAATCGCGCGGATGGGACGTTGTGAAACGCACACGGCGCAGGCCCGGAACGCGACCCACCTCGCGGAGCAGGCCGGCGAACTCCATGCCGCCCCTCGGGTCGCGATAACTGTTCACATTCTGTCCCAGCAACTGGATGTCGGTATAGCCCATGTCGGCGAGCTGCCGCGCCTCGGCCAGCACACTCTCGGCCGTACGGCTGCGTTCGGGGCCGCGGGTGAACGGCACCACGCAGTAGGCGCAACTCTTGTCGCAGCCCTCGATGATCGTGATGTAGGCGCGATGGGGGTTGTCGCGGCGAGTGACGGGCGTTTCAAAGGTGTCTTCGGTGTCCAGGCTGAGGCCGGTGACGCGTTTGTTGCCGGCCTCCAACTGCACCAGCATCTGCGGCAGGGAATTATAGCTCGCCGAGCCGCACACCAAGCTGACATGCGGCGCCTTTTCGAAGATGCGCTCGCCTTCCTGCTGCGCCACGCAGCCCAGCACGCCAAACTGTTTGCCCTTGTGGTTCTTCTTGAACTCCTGCAGGCGCGCGAAGACCTTCTGTTCGGCCTTATCGCGAATACTGCAAGTGTTGTAGAGAACCAGGTCGGCCGCATCCGGTGTCTCCACCTGGCTGTAGCCGCGCGATTCCAGGGTGCCGATCACCTTTTCGGAGTCGTGCACGTTCATCTGGCAGCCGAAGGTTTCGATGTAGAACTTCTTCATGGACGAATCTTTCCATTATCGCAAGCCCGCGCGGGGGCATGAATACCCCCGTGCGGACTAGCCCCATTCCTGGAATTGGCGGACCGGGGCGCCTACTTGTGGCCCCAGCGCAACAGCGAATTGCATGGCCGGCTGAGCGGATCGTCGTAGTGGTTGGGGCTGATGCGCATGGCATAGCCCAAACGGCCGGTCTGGCCGGGAACGAACTGCGCGGTGAAGACCCAAGCGTTGTCGCCGTTGGGCTCGGCCGGGTTCAAGGCCATCACCTGCATCTCTTCGAGGTGCCCTTCGGCGCCGACGCGGCCGACGACGGCTTCCACGCGCACGTCGTCCGGCTTCAAGCCCGCCAAGTCCACCATGGCGCGCATCTGGATGGGATGCCCGCTGAGGATGCGGCTTTCGGCGCCGGTGGTCATTTCGAGGAAGCGAACGCGGTTCCAGGCGAGCTCGATTTCGCGGTTCCACTCCACCTTGCGGCGGGCGTCGTGGAAGCCTTCCTTTATAACGCCCATCCAGCCGCGATGCGCCAGTTCGTACATCTGCAGGTCATACTGCTCCAGCATGCGCGAACAGTTGAAGCGCGGGCTCAAGTTGGTCAGGCACATCTTCATGCGCTTGATCCACTCTTCCGGATAGCTCTCCTCTTTCCGCTCGTAATACATGGGAACGATTTCGTTCTCCAGCATGGAGTAGATGGAGTTGGCGTGCATCTCGTCCTGGTCGTCGCTGTAGGGCTCACGATCGCCGATGGCCCAGCAGCCGGAGCCTTCGTAGGCTTCGTCGAACCAGCCGTCGAGGATGCTGAGGTTGAGGACGCCGTTCAGGCCGGCCTTCATGCCGCTGGTGCCGCAGGCTTCCTCGCCGCGCCGCGGATTGTTCATCCAGAGGTCGACGCCCTGCACCATTTCGCGGGCCACTTCGATGCCGTAGTCTTCCAGGAAGACGATGCGTTTGGAAAGCTCGGGGTCGCGCGTGAGCTGGTAGATCTCGCGGATCAGCACCTTACCGCCGTGGTCGCGGGGGTGGGCCTTGCCGGCGTAGATGACCTGGACGGGCATCTTCGGATTCAGCAGCAGCTTCTTCAGCCGGTTGACGTCGCGGAAGAAGAGTGTCGCGCGCTTGTAGGTGGCAAAGCGGCGGGCAAAGCCGATGGTGAAGACGTCGGGATCCAGCAGGTCGTGAACGCGGCGCACTTCGGAAGGAGATGCTTTCTTGGCCAGGGCCTGCTGCACCAGCCGCTCACGGGCGAACTGCACCAGCAGGCGCTTGCGATGACGGCGGGCTTCCCACAGTTCCGACGCCGGAATCTCCTTCACCAGTTCCCAGGTCTTGGGATCGGAATGGCGGTCGCGCCAGTCGGGCTGCAGGTACTGGTCGTAGATAGTCGCCAGGTCGCCGTTGAGCCAGGTGGGCAGGTGCACGCCGTTGGTCACGTTACCGATGGGCACTTCCCAGGTGGGGAGTTCGGGCCACATCTCGCTCCACATGGCCTGGCTGACCTTGCGATGCAGTTCGCTGACACCGTTGCGGTAGGCGGAAGTCTGCAGCGCGGAGATTGCCATGGAGAATGGCTCACCGTGGTCGTTGACGTTGCGCTTACCCAGGGAGAGCAGTTGCGTAAAGGTGATGCCCGCTTCGTCGCAGTATTGATGGAAATACTGGTGCATGATACCGGTGTCGAACAGGTCGATACCGGCGGGAACCGGAGTGTGGGTGGTGAAGACGTTATTGCGGCGGGTGGCTTCCAGGCCTTCTTCGAAGTTGAGGCCCTGCTCCTTCATGATGACGCGGATGCGCTCGATGGCCAGGAACGCCGAGTGGCCTTCGTTCATGTGATAGGCGGTGGGGTTCAGGCCCAACGCCTTCAGGGCACGAATGCCGCCGATGCCCAGCACGATCTCCTGGCGCATGCGGGTGTGCAGGTCGCCGCCGTACAGCATGTCGGTGATGTCGCGGGACTCTTCGCTGGTGTTCTCCGGAATGTTCGTGTCCAACAGGTAGAGCTTCACCTGTCCCACGTTCATGTGCCAGACCTTGATGGTGACGTCGGTGCCGGGCAGGCGCACCTTCACTTTGACTTCGTTACCGTCCTCGTCCTGGCAGGGCTGCACGGGAAGCGTGTAGAAGTCGTTGACCGGATTGCGCTCGGTCTGCCAGCCATCGTGCGTGAGCCGCTGCTGCAGGTAGCCGCGCTGGTAGAGCAGGCCAACGCCGCACAGAGGAATCTGGGCGTCGCTGGCGGCCTTCAGGTGGTCGCCGGAGAGGATACCCAAGCCGCCGGAGTAGATCGGCATGCAGTCGAGCAAACCGTACTCCATCGAAAAGTAAGCAACCAGCTTTTCGCTATCCACCTGGCGGGTCATGTAGGAATCCAGCAGGTCGCAGGCGCGACGGTAAACGGCCAGGTAGCGCTGGTCGCGAGCCGCCCGTTCGAGCGTGCTCTGTGAGATGTGTCCCAGCATGAGAACCGGGTTATGACCGCTGGAACGCCACAGTACGGGGTCCAAACGCCGGAAGACGGCGCGGATATTGTGGTCCCAACTATAGACAATGTTGTACGCCAGCTCGCTCAACCGCGAGAGCGCAGCCGGCAACGCCGGCATAATGAGGAACTCCTTGACTGGCTGGATCTGAAAAGGCATGAAACCCCCACTAACATAGCAAATTGGTAGGGAAGGGCGCAGAAACCGTACGAAATCATATAGTTAGGGCGGGTGCGCTTTCGCCGTACCCCCCTTGCACTTCCGGCGTGCAGGTTTAACAATAAGGTCATGAAGTTAAGCGCTCAGGAAGAATACGGACTGCGGTGTTTGCTGCATATGGCGCGCCTGGAGCCCGGGCAGAGCCTGAGCATTCCGGAGATCAGCAAGGCCGAAGGCCTTTCGATTCCGAACGTCGCCAAGCTGATGCGGTTGCTGCGGCTAGGCGGGCTGGTAGTGTCTGTTCGTGGGCAGGCTGGCGGTTATACGCTGGCGCGCACTCCCGAAGAGGTCTCGGTCAGTTCGGTGATGGACGTCCTTGGTGGCCGTTTTTTCAGCGCCAAGTTCTGCGAGCGGCATGCAGGGCTTGAGAAGGTATGCTCGCATACGAATGACTGCGCGATCCGGGTCGTGTGGACCACGATTCAGGACGTGTTGGATAGTGTTCTGAAAAATATCACTCTGCGGGATCTGCTCTGTCGGGAAGACGATATGACGCGTCGCCTGGAAGACTCATCGCAGCGCCTGTTGCCCATGCTTCGACAACAGGTAGCGGCTGGCGTTGAGGCGACCAGCGCAGGCAACATTTAGGTTTCCGGCCTGGCCGGACCACAGGTGCTATCCTGTGGCCAAACCTTGTCGATATTCACCATCCATCCTCGATCCGGGGGAGGGCGCTTCTCTTGATCCTTGTTGGCGGCGGCAGCCGCAGCGGCAAGACGCGCTTTGCTCTTCAATTGGCGGAAGCCGCCGGACCTCGTTTGGCGTATCTGGCAACGGCAGCGCTGCTGGATGACGGCATGCGCGAACGGGCGCGGATGCATCGTGCCGAGCGCGGGGACCGCTTCGTGACGCTGGAGGAGGCGGATCATCCGGCGGACCTCATCGTACGGGAGGCCTCCCGATTCGACGCCATCGTAGTCGACTGCCTGACGTTGTGGATCAGCAACCGCATGCTGGCCGGAGTGGCGGACATGCGGGAAGAAGCCGAGGCTTTTGCCAGCGCCTCCAGCGGCGTGGCGGCCAGGGTGATTCTGGTGACCAACGAAGTGGGCGCCGGGATCGTGCCTGACAATGAACTCGCCATCCGCTTTCGGGACCAGGCCGGCTGGGTGAACCAGATCTTTGCCACGCAGGCAAGCGAGGTTTGGTGGACGGTGTTCGGTTGTCCGCTGAAGGTGAAGGGATGATGGGGCGTCTGCTGGGCGCGATTGCTTTTCTGACGATTGTTCCTGTTCCTGGGCGGCCCGCTTCAGTGGGCCAGTCGGCGCTGTTTTTTCCGGTGATTGGGGCGGTGTTGGGAGCCTGCGGAGCGTTGCTGTTAACTGCGGCGACACCGCTGTTGGGCGCTCCGCTGGCGGCGATTGCCGCACTGGGGCTCTGGACGTTTCTCACCGGCGGTCTGCACGAGGACGGCGTGGCCGATGTGGCCGATGCCATCCGCCCGAATCGCAGCCGCGCGCGGATGATGGCGATTCTGAAGGACAGCCGGATCGGCGTCTACGGGGCCATGGCGCTAGTGTTTCTATTCGCCGTACGCTGGCAGGCGTTGATGCGTCTGCCGGTTCAACCGGTACCGGAACTGGCGGCGTGTCTCGGGATGTCCCGGGCGGCACTGGTGATCCAGGCGTATGTGTCGCGCCCGGTGGGCGAGGGATTAGGCCGGGCCTTCGCGGCGGACTTACGCTGGTATGCGGCGGTGCTGGTGCTGTTGCAGGCGGTGCTGTTGGCGCTATGGGTGGGTGAGCGCAGCGGACTGCCGTTGCTAGCCGGGGCGACGCTGCTGACGTGGGTATTGCAGCAGTGGTTTGATGCACGGTTGGGGGGCGTGAACGGCGACTGCCTGGGTGCCACGTGCCTGATCGTGGAAACATTTTTGTTGGTGATTGTTTCATGCCAAAACTGCTTCTGGTAAGACACGGAGAGCCCACCGAAAAAGGGCTGCTGCTGGGCCGGCGGGATCCGGGCCTGAGTGAGACGGGGCATCGCGTCGCCAGCGAACAACTGGCGCTGCTCGATGCCGCCATCGCCTATGTCAGTCCGCTGCGGCGCGCGCAGGAGACGGCCGGCTATCTGCCCGGGCACATCCCGCGGGTGACGTTGGAGGAACTGCCGGAAATCGGATTAGGGGAATGGGAGGGCCTGAACTGGAACCAGGTGGAGGAACGCTGGCCTGACCTCGCGCAGGCGAAGCTGGAGCGGTGGTGGGATATTCCGGCGCCGGGGGGCGAGACGCGGGAGGAGGTGTTTGCGCGGGCGCAGCGCGCGCTGGACCGCGTGGCGCAAGGTCCGCACCCTGCCATTATCGTGGCGCATCACGGCATCAACGGTGTGCTGCGCGCGCTGCTGACGCAATGCGATCCGCATATTCACAAACAGGCATACTGCGAGGTGTTCTGCCATGAGTTCTGAGACAGTGCAGCGGCGGCTGGATTCGTTGACCAAGCCGCCGGGGAGTCTCGGCCGGCTGGAGCAGTTGCTGTTGGACTATGCGCGCATCACCGGGCAGCAGCCGCCTGCCGAACCCGAACTCAGCGCGCTGCTGTTCTGCGGCGATCATGGGGTGACGGAGGCGGGGGTGAGCGCATGGCCGCAATCGGTGACGCAGGCCATGTACCAGAACATCGCCCGCGGCGGAGCGGCGATCAATGCGATGCTCAGCGTGCACGGGGTGAAGCCGCGTGTGATTGATGCCGGCATGGCGCCGCATGGCACCCGCAACTTCGCGGTCGAGCCCGCCATGACGAATGCCGAAGCCGAACAGGCCATCCACCTCGGCCGGCAGTGCGCACAGGAGGCCTCCGGGCATCTGCTGCTGTGCGGGGAGATGGGCATAGGGAACTCGACGGCGGCGACGGCGCTGTTGTGCGCCTACACTGGCTGTGATCCGTTGGAGGTGACGGGGCCCGGAGCGGGACTCGCTCCCGATGCGGTGCCGCATAAGGCGCAGGTGATTCGCGACGCGCTGGCGCGGCATCCCTGGCGCGGCGGCCTGCAAACCGCGGCAACGTTCGGCGGCTACGAGATCCTGGCCATCGCCGGGGTGATCCTGCAGGCCGCCGCACAACGAAGGCCGGTGCTGATGGATGGTTTCATCGCCACGTCGGCGTGCCTGGTTGTGCAGGCGCTGGAACCGGCGGCGCTCGGGGTGGTGTTGTATTCCCACCGTTCGGCGGAACCTGGCCATCGGCGCATGCTGGAGCATCTGGGAGCGCGTCCGCTGCTGGATCTGGATCTGCGGCTGGGAGAAGGGACGGGGGCCGCGCTTGCGTTCGGCCTGTTTCGAAGTGCCTGCGCGGTCTATCATCGAATGGCGACCTTCGCGGAAGCGGCAATCCCGTCAGGAGGCTAAGCGCGCGGCACTATGCGCTCGTATCAGACCAGACTCCAGGCCTCGCTCGTCCTGTTGGGTTTGGCCGCCGTGGCCATCACCGGATGGGAGAGTTCCGCCACGGCCACCGCCGCGCTGCGGGATGCCACCGTCGAGAGGCTGACGGCGATTACCGAAACCAAGGGGCGCCAGGTGGAGCGCTACTTCCAGGACCTGGGCAATCATGTGCTGGCGCTGTCATCCGACACCTCCACGCTGGAAGCTTTGGAGAACTTCGCGGCGGCATGGCCGAAGATACCGCCGGAGTCCGGAGCGGCGTTGGACGAGGTTTACCGCAGCTACGGCGCAAACTGGGTGCCGCGGGACTTACGGACGCGGCGTTTGCAGATGGCCTTTCCCCCAATGAGTCCGCATTTGTTGAACCCGCCGGGCCTTGGCCCCTACGGGGAGGCGCATGCCCGGTATCATCCCAACCTGCATCGCTACCAGTCGGCATTTGGCTTCTATGACACGCTGCTCATTGATACGACGGGACTGGTGGTGTACAGCGTCATCAAGGAGATCGATCTGGGGATGAGCCTGCGAGCCGGACCTTATCCGGAGACCGCCCTGGCGCAGGTCTTCGAACGAGCGCTTCGATTACCCGAACCGGAAACTTACGCGGTGGCCGACTACCAGCCCTATGTTCCGTCGCAGTCGGCGCCGGCGGCCTTCTATGCGGCTCCCTTATGGCGCCGCGGGGTGAAGATCGGCGTGCTAGCGATCCAGGTATCGGCGGCCGAATTGAATCGCGTAATGACCGGGGGAGGGCGCTGGAGGGATGAAGGTTTGGGAGACAGCGGCCAAGCCTATATCGTGGGCACTGATGGCCGCCTGCGTAGTGAGTTGCGACGCGGCGCGGGGCCGGGCAAGTCGGCGATTCTCACGCCCCGAGCCACGCTACAGGATCCAGCCTTCCTGCGTTCCCAGACAGCGCTGCGGATTCCGGGGGTTTCGTGGGTGCTGGTGGCGGAGATCGAAGCGCGGGAAGCACTGGCTCCGGTGCGTCGATTGGAAACCAAGCTGATGACGTGGGCCATCATCCTTGCCGTACTGACGCTGCTGGCGGCGTGGCTGCTGGCACGGCGCGTCATTCGCCCCGTGCAGGCGCTGGCGGAGGCGGCCGGACGCATCTCGGGCCGCGACTTCGGCGCGCGCATTCCGGTGACGGTAGACGACGAAATCGGCGCGCTGGCGGCGGCCTTCAACCGCATGGCCGAGAACCTGCAGACCACCACGGTATCGAAGCAGGAACTGGAGGCGATGGCCGGGCGTCTGATCACGGTGCAGGAAGAAGAGCGCACGCGCATTGCGCGCGAGTTGCATGATGACATCACGCAGCGCCTGGCCGCGCTGGCCATTGAAGCCGGTAAGTTGCAGCGCGTGGCGCCCAGTGCGGAGGCCGAACGGCTGAAGACCGCGATCATGCGTGTGTCGGAAGACGTGCGCGATCTTTCGCGCAGCTTGCATCGCACCACGCTGGATGACCAAGGTCTGACCGTGGCCATCGAGAGCGAATGCCGCGCCTTCTTTGAACGCGGCGGGCCGCCGGTGACGTTCACTCCTGAAGGCGAGTTCGACGATGTGCCACGCGACGTGCAACTGGCGCTTTACCGTATTGTGCAGGAAGGGCTGCGCAATATGGAACGGCACGCCGGAGCCGATGAGGTCTCGATCGACCTGGTTCGCGGGCAGGGGTGGATTGACCTCAGGCTGTGTGATAACGGCCGCGGTTTCGATATCACGGACCGGCGGTCGCGGCGCGGTGTAGGTTTGGCGAGCATGGAAGAGCGGGCGCAACTCTGCCACGGCACGTTCGCCATTCACTCGCAGCCGGGGCAGGGAACGCGGATTGAAGTGAGGATCCCAATAAGCAAATGAACAAACCACGGGTGCTGCTGGCTGATGATCACCGGATTGTCCTCGAAGGCCTGCGCGGGCTGTTGACGGCGGAGTTCGATCTGGCCGGTACTGCTACCGACGGGCGGCAACTGATCGACCTGGCGCGGGAGTTGCGGCCAGATGTCGTGGTGGCCGATATCTCGATGCCGTTGTTGAACGGCATTGATGCGATTCGGCAGATCCTGGAAGAGCAACCGCAAGTGAAGGTGGTGATGCTGACGATGCATCCCGACCAGACTTACGCCACGCGTGCTTTTGATGCGGGTGCGTCGGCGTACGTGTTGAAGCATTCCGCTTCCGATGAGTTGGTGACGGCGATTCGCGAAGTGCTGCGCGGGGCGACGTATGTTTCGCCGGCGCTGCGCAACGATGCGCTGGAAGAACACCTGGACCAGACGCGGCGGCACGCCAAGCCGACGCTGGAACTGACGGCCCGGCAGCGGGAAGTGCTGCAGTTGCTGGCCGAAGGCAAGTCGGCGAAGGAGATTGCCGGCGTGCTGAGTATTTCTTCCCGTACGGTGGAAAGTCACAAGTACAAGATGATGGATGATCTTGGATTGAAGACCACGGCACAGTTGGTGCAGTATGCGGTGAAACATGGCCTGGTTACGGTGTAGTCCGTAATTTTTCGGATAGTGACGCGGAGGTGTTTCGCCGTTTAATGGACTCATGAAACACACATTCTCCAAGTTCACGATGGCTGTCCTGGTGGCGGGTACGATGCTCCTGTCGGCGGATTACGCAAAGGCGTCTGGTGCGCCGGCGGGTGCCGAGGCCTTGGAGCGCCGGTCGATGGAAGCGGACTCGCCGAAGGAACACGCGCAGTTGGCGAAGGAATACCGCCTGCGCGCTGAGGAGTTCGATGCGAAGGCCGATAAGCATTTGGCGAAGGCGAATGAACTGCGCAAGGGTTCGGCCAACCCGATGGCGGCCAAGTGGCCCGGCATGGCTAATAGCGGCTGGCAGCGGGAAGAGCAACTGGCGATGCAGGCTCGGCGCGCGGCGGAAGAATCGCGGCAGCAGGCGTCTCGCCATATCGACCTCGCCATCGAAGCGCAATTGGCGCCGTAACTACAACGATACGTTTCTGTTGGTGATCCGGGCGCGGGCTGTGAGGTTCGCGCCCGTGCTGTTTTTGTACCTATCGTGCGGTGCGGGATTGGAGCGCTCCGTAATTTTTCGGATAGTGACGGGACCGGGTTTCGCCGTGTAATGGACTCATGAAGCACACACTCTCCAAGTTGACAGTGGCTATTCTGATGGCAGGGGCAATGTTCATGTCAGCAGATCACGCTAAGGCATCTGGGTTGCCGGCGGACGCCGAAGCCTTGGAGCGCCGCTCCAAGGAAGCCGATACGCCGAAGGAACACGCGCAGTTGGCGAAGGAATACCGCCTGCGCGCGGAAGAACTGGAAGCCAAGGCAGACAAGCACATGGCCAAGGCGAACGAGTTGCGGAAGGGCCCGGCTAACCCAATGGCTGCGAAGTGGCCTGCCATGGCCAACAGCGGCTGGAAGCGGGAAGAGCAGTTGGCCATGCAGGCTCGCCGCGCGGCGGAAGAATGCCGGCAGCAGGCGTCGCGTCATATCAACCTGGCCGTGGAAGGCCAGTTAGCGCCGTAACTTCTCTAAAGCTTCTGTAAGTTCCTTCAGGTGATCCTGGGCGCGAGCCAACTCCCGCTTCGCGAAGCTGTTGTTGGGCTCGCGCCTTAACATTTCCTCGGTGTAGGCCATCCCTTTCTTCGCCGCGGCCAATGCCTCCACCGTACGTTTGGCACGGTGCAGATGCACCCCCAGGATGCGGTTTCCCTGCGTCAGGTATTGATAGACGCCGCTATTGCTGGGGTCCCGCCGGTGCAGGTCTTCCATGGTACCCAGTGCCTGCTCCAGTAAGGGGATTGTCTCTGCTTTGCGGGGCGTATAAGCCAGAACTTCGCCAAGTTGCATCTGCTCGGCCGCCAGGCTGAAGCGCGCCACCGGCTGCTCCGGTTGCCTCTGTACCACCTTCGTCATGATGTCCACCGCGCGCTGCTGTTGTTCGATGGCATTCTCGTGCTTCGCCTGGCGCGTGTAGATATTGGCCACACGCGCCCAGGTGGTGGCGTAGTCCATCTGTGCCTTCAAATCGTCGGGCGACCTTCGGGCTACTACCTCGGAGGCTTCAATTGCGGCTTTCGCCTGGTCGAGAGCCAGGTCCAGCCGCTTCAATTCTATATAGATGTCGGTGAGGGCAAACTCCACGCTGGCCACAGCCGTGAGGTATTTCGTATTGTTCGGATCCGCGGCGGCTAAGGCCTTCGCCTCCTGACGGCACTCGGTCATCACTCGCAACGCATCCGGCTCGCGGTCGATGAAATTGTAGACGCGGCCCACGGACCGGTGTGCCAGAAACAGCTCATAGCGCATGGCGAGGTTTTCCGGATCCCGCGCGCGAAGTTGGTCAAATCTCCGGGCCGCCTCCTCGAAATCGGGCAGAGCCTCCTTCATGCGGCCGCTGCGGGCATAGACATCACCCCGCTTCATGAGCACGCGGGCGCTGGTTTCCAGCAGTAACGGATGTGCGGGGGGCTGCTGGCCGGCCAGACGCAGCGCGCGGTTCAGATCCTCTTCGGCCTGCTTGCGATCGCCCCTGACGTTGCGGACGTCGGCCAGTCGCACTACCGACAGGATGTACTCGGAGATGAGTTCCGGCGTGTCGCGGGGCATGGTCTCGCGCAGCGCCAGCGCCTGCTCGTAGCTGGCAGCCGCGCCCTGCATGTCGCCGATGTTGGGAAGAAACGGATTGCCCTGCGCATCGCCGATCCGCTCATAGGCACTTGCCAATTGGCGTTTCAGAGCCGGATCGGCCGGCTTATCCTTGGCGAGACTATCGAGATACTCAAGCGCGGTCTTCACCACCAGGCGGCGTGCCGGAAGGGATCCGGGCAGGTTCGCCACCGAGTCATGAAAGTCGAACAGGAAGCGCTGTGCCAAGTCGCGGACTTGCGAGGAGCGGCGGTTGGCGTCCGCAGCTTGGCGCTGCGCTTCGGCGGCGTTGGTACTGGCCGCTACGCGCTGACGTTCCGCTTCGAGCGCGGCAGCCACGGCGCGTTCGCTTTCGCGGATGGCTCGTTGCCGTTCCCGCTGTTCGGCCTGGCGGGCCTGCTCGGCCTGCTGCGCCTGCCGCACGGAGATAACGGCCGCACCTGTCAACGACGCCACGAACACCACGGCGGCTGTCAGGGGAAGCCAGTAGTGGCGCGCCAGCTTCGTGGCGCGGTAGACCAGGGATTGTCCGCGGGCGCGGACGGGGAGGCCGTCCAGGAAGCGCTGCAAGTCCTCGGCGAGGGCTTCCACGCTGCGATAGCGCAAGCCCGGATCGCGCTGCATGGCCTTCAATACAATGCGATCGAGATCCTTCGGCACCGGCCGTGAGGCGCTGGGCGGTGGCAGCGGATCTTCGCAGATTACCTTCAGCAGCTCCGCCGGTGAGGTGGAGGTGAACTTGAACGGTGCCTCGCCGGCAAGCAGCGCGTACAGGGTCGCGCCCAGGGCGTAGACGTCGGTGGCCGTCGTGATCTGCTGTCCGCGGACTTGCTCCGGGCTGGCATACTCAGGCGTCAGCATGCCTTGTCCGGTTTGCGTGGCGTGCGCCGCTTCGCGAGTCAATAGCTTGGCAATGCCGAAGTCCAGCAGCTTGGGCTGCCCATCGGCGGCAACCAGGATGTTGCTCGGCTTGAGGTCGCGATGGACAATCAGGTTGCCGTGCGCATAGCTGACCGCGTCACAGATCTTCAGAAGCAGCCGGCAGATCTCCGCGGGGGAAGACTGCCTCTCTTCGCACCAGTGATGCACCTGGTGGCCGTCGACGTACTCCAGCACCAGATAGGGAATGCCATCGGGCGTGGTGCCGCCATCGTAGAGCGCGGCAATATGCGGATGCTTCAGGTTGGCCAGAATCTGGCGCTCCTGCCGAAACCGTTCGCGCGCCATCGGCGTAGCAAAGTCCGAGCGCAGGAACTTGATGGCGACGGTCTGCTCATACTCACCATCGGCGCGGCGTCCCAGGAATACCGTGCCCATGCCTCCCTTGCCCAGGTTCCGCAGCACTTCGTAGGCACCCACGCGTTTGGGGACATTGCCAGTGGAGAAGGCTTCCGCCGCGGCGCCTACGGCTTCGTCCCAACCTGCGTCCGGCATGCGGTCGGCTGCCAGCATACCATCGACATCGGCCCGCAACTCCGGCGGACAGATGCGATGGAGCAACGCCGCGCGTTCGCTCTCCGGCACGGCCAGCGCCTCATGGAAGATGGCTTCCACCTGTTGCCAGCGTTCCGGCGTCATGGGGTTTCGGAAATCAGGCGGCTGCGCAGCCAGGCTGTGGCGGCGCGCAATTCGCGTTGCACCGTGACAGGCGCAATCCGCAGGGCTTCTCCGATCTCGGCGGCGGTCATGCCGCCGAAGTAACGCATCTCGACAATCACGGCTTTGCGTTCATCCATGGCACCCAGCGCGTTCAACGCATCGTCCAACGCCACCAGGTTGCCAAACAGCGGCTCACTGGTGGGCGTTACCGAATCCAGCGATACCGCCTTTTGCCCGGCGCCGCGCTTGGCCGACAGGCTGCGCCGCGCCCAATCCGTTAATACTTGCCGCATGATGCGCGCGGCTATGGAATAGAAATGCGAACGGCTTTCGAGAACCGGCGTGGCGCCGCCCAGCAGCCGGATAAAGGCTTCGTGCACCAGTTCAGTGGTGGAGAGCGCTTCCCGGCCACGCAAGCGAAGATGATATCGCGCGAGCCGGCGCAGTTCCGGATACACGAGCGGCGCGAGGCGCTCCCCGGCGGCGGGGTCGCCTTCGCGCCATGCGCCTAGCAGACGCGTGATCTCGTGTTCCAATGACTTCGGGTTTGGACTCAAACCTCTATCATTGTATGTAACCGCACGGCCGAGGACATCAGCTGAAGAAGCCGAGGTTCTGCACCGGGAAGAACTGCAGGTTCGGGAACACCGTCCCTAACTGTGCAGACGGTACGCCAAACCACGTGGCCAGGGTTGCGCCGACTTGATCGAGCGACGTGGTGGGAATCATGGCGCCGCGTGAACCCGAGTCATCGGCAGCGTTGACAGCCATGGTGGGGAAGGTGCCGAACAGTCGTCCGCCATTCACAGCCCCTCCCAGGATGAGCTGATGGTTGCCCCATCCATGGTCGGAACCGCTGCCGCTCGGCTGGAGCGTGCGGCCGAAGTCGGAGAGGGTGAAGGTGGTAACCTTGTCCGCCACGCCCAGTTCCGCCGTGGCGTTGTAGAAGGCCGACATTGCCTCCGATACCTGACGCAGCAGGTCCCAATGCTGCCAGGCCTGCGCGCCGTGTGTGTCGAAGCCGCCGATGGAGCAGAAGAACACCTGGCGGCTCATACCGGTGGAAGCGCGGAGCTTGATGATTTTCGCCACCTGGCGCAACTGGGCGCCCAGCGATGTGCCCGGGAACGGCGTCAACAGGCCGCTGGCCGAGGAGTTGTTGAGCATCGCGGCCAGGTCGATGGCATCTCTGCGGACCTTGTTGGCCGCCTGTACCAACGCCAGCCCGCTATCGAGCTGCATGAGTTGCTGCACACCGTTCTTGCGTGCGTCGGCCGCCGATTGCGGCCATAAGGACATGCCCGACATGTTCATGGTGAAGTCGGGCAACAGGCTGGCCGACTGCACGACGCTACCGGTGCAGAACAGCGACGGCCCATTGATGGAAAGCGACGACGGGAAAGTGGACGTGCCATTCGCGCTGGCAACGCTGTCCATGGTGCGTCCGCCCCAACCCGTACCGCCGCCCGTGCTGGGCACGCCGCTCTGCATCTGCGCGATCTGGTCAGAATGCGAGAACAGATTGGTGGGCAGCAGCACCTGATTGGTCAAGTAGAGCGTGCGGTTGGTGCTCCGGGCCAGCATGCCGCAGTTGGCGATGACGCCCAGCCTGCCTTGCGCCCAAAGCGGCGCAATCGCGCTCAGGCCGTTGTTCAGCCCGTAGGCCTCGCCGCCCGGTGTGGTGACCTGCTGCACCGGGCCATTGTTATCGGGCAGCGCCAGGTTGCCGCGGATGGCTTTGTAGTTCGTGCTCTGCGCTCCGGTGAGCGGAACGATGGTGTTATGACCATCGTTTCCACCCACCAGGAAGACGCACACCAGCGCCTTGTAGTCGCCGCCGGATTGGGCCAGGGCATTCAGCCGGCCGAGTCTGGCAAACAGGGCTGTGCCTCCCAGGCCGCCCAGCAATTGACGTCTCGTGATTCGATGTTGCATGTTGGTTCTCCTTAGTGCTGGACGGCGTACTGGCCGCTGAGGGCGGTGAGGTATACCACGGTCTGGATGCGTTGGTTGGCGTCATAACCCGGCGTGGCGGCGTTAATCAGCACGGTCTTCATTTCGGGTGTCATGCGGCCATAGAGGAATATGGCGTTCGCGGCTTCCACCAAGCCAGGCATGTCGTTGCCATAGGCTTGGAACGGTGCCAGGCTGATGACGAAGTCGCCTCCTCCGTTGCCACCCAGAAAGTGATGGAAGAGGTTACCGCGCAGTGTTGCCTCGGTCGGCGTGTAGATCTGGAACTCGGGCCCGAACAGCGTTGACTTCGGCACGCGGTAGAGCGGCGAGAACCAGTTGAACACCGATGGCGGATTCAACACCGACTGCGCCATGTTGTCGTAGAGATAGGTGAGTTGCTGGGTGGCAGGGAAGTAGCCGTTCAGCGCCCGCAGGAAGCCGATGGTGTGGAGGATGGGCTCCTTGAGGCGGCCGGAGTTTGGCGTGGCGGTATCCTGGCGCGCTTCCGGATCGGTGAGGATGGCGCGCACGACAGCCTTGAGGTCGCCGCGGACGCCGGAGCCGTTATTGGCAAAGACATTGGCGATGCGCTGGATGAACGCCGCGCTCGGATTGCTGGTGACCAGGCTGCGGATGAGCCGGACGGCGATGAACGGCGGCACGTTCGGATGATGGAAGAGGCAGTTGAGGGTGGCGTCGGTGTCCTGCATCACCGTCTGGCCGGCCGGCAGCGTGCAGCCAAGGAAGCTCTTCGCGCCGGTGTCGTGATTGGCCTCGCGCGTTTCCATAGGAGCGCCGAAGTATTCCCAATTGGTGTCCCGCGGCGCGGCGCCCGGAGCGGTGGCGTAGGTCCAGCCGGTGAGCGCCCGCGCGACCTGCTGCACGGTGGCCTGATCATAAGTGGGAATCTGCTGGTTGTTCGGGAAGCTGCCATCCATATTCAGCTGATAGAGGCCGATGGTGAACAACTGCAGCAGTTCGCGCGGATAGTTCTCATTCGGAGCGCTGCCGTTACCCCCTTTGAGCGAGTTCGCCGCATCGAGGTACTTGCCCATCGACGGAGACATGGTGATCTCTTTGAGGAACTCCTTGTAGTTGCCGAAGGCATGCTTGCTCAACAGCTTCAGCCACGGCAGGATCTCATCGGGATACACCAATTTGCTGCCGGAGGTGACGACGATCTGTCCCAGCGAGTACGCCACGCGCTGCCGGAGTTGATCATTGGCGGTGCTGTAGTTCGAGAGCATCCAGCGCCGCATATCCCCCATGTTGTTGCCGGCGGGCAGGGGAATCTGCGTCTCGGGCAGGCCGAACTGCTCGTCGAGATATGCATTGATCCCCATCTGCTGCACTTTTGTGAGCGTGGCCGGTGTGGGTCCGAATGAGGATTGTTCCAGGAACCGTCCCGCGGTCAGCAATGCCGGGGTAACGCTGGGCGGCGGGTTGCCGGGCGGCGGATTCGACGGTGTGGGCGTGATGGTGACGGTGGCTTGGGCGAAGGTGGTGGGGCTAACGACCGATGTGGCACGCACGGCTGCCGTGGTGGTGGCCTGGACGGACGCGGGTGCGGTGTAGAGGCCGTTCACGAGTGTGCCGGCGCCTGTTAAGGTCCAGGTAACGGCGGTGTTGGCGTTACCGGTGACGTTGGCCACGAACTGTACGCTGCCTCCTGCCTGCACGGTGGCCGATCCGGGGACCATAGTTACGCTTACCGGTGCCGCAGCGACGCTTGCGGTGACGGTGTTGCCCGTGACGCCGCCGGGATCGGGTTGGCGCACGGAGAACGTCACGTTGCCGGTGGTCGCGATGGTGCCCTTGGCCACGACTTTAGTTGCCGAGTAGTACACCGTGGTCACCGGCATGCCGTTCAGCAGTGCCTGCGAATCCGGCGCAAAGTTGGCGCCGTTGAAGCTGACTTCGAAATTGCCGGTCTGCAACTGGCTGGGGGCGACACTCCAGAGCCATGGATATTTCCGGGTTACCTTCAGCGTCGTGGAGGTGAACTTGTCCGCAAAGGCGGTGCTGGTCACCTTGATGGTGAGCGTATTCGGCATGGGCGCCGCGGGCGGCGGCGTATAAAGCCCTGTCGCACTAATGGTGCCAAGCATGGCGTTTCCGCCCACGACGTCGTTCACGGACCAGTACACGGTATTCGGGCTCAACGGTACGTAGGCGCCGAACTGTTTGGTTGACCCTAACTCCACCGTGGAGTTCCGGGGCCACATGTCCATCTGGCCCCAGGCGAGGCCGCTGGCAAGTGTCGATGCCAGCAATAACTGTCGAATGCGTTTGTGCATCAGCGCAATTCCCTTTCGAAGCACGCGGTATTTCCGGCGCGTGGTTGCTGGCGGTATTTACGTAAAAATTGTGAAAAATGGATCGTCGGTACCCGGAACTTTTCACCTGAGTACCATGTAGGGCATTCCGCGGGTATTCCTGGGTACAAATTGCGCCTTAGTTGCGTCGGGCGGCTTGCTTAGAGGGCTTTTCCTTAATTGCCGGACGGGCTGGCTAGTCCTAGAATGAGGCTGGTACTGGTGTATGTTTCTGGAGAAAAAATCGTTGCGATTTGCACTTCTATTACTAACCACTTCCGCGTTTGCGCAATCCACTTCCGTGAGCATTACCGTGGATGCCAACGCCAACCGCCGGCCAATCAACCCGCTGATCTACGGCACCAATTACGGCAATGCCGCCACGCTGCCGGACCTGAACACGCCGCTTAACCGGATGGGCGGCAACAATACCAGCCGCTACAACTGGCAGTTGAATGCCGACAATCGCGGCCAGGACTGGTATTTCCAAAGCATCGCCGAGGCAAACGCCACCGCAGGGGAGCGCGGCGACACGTTCGTGTCGGTGTCCAAAGCCGCGGGCGCGCAGCCGATGATTACGATTCCCATGTTGGACTGGGTGGCGAAGCTGGGCTCGAATCGCGGGAAGCTGGCCAGCTTTTCTATCGCGAAGTATGGCGCGCAGACCGATCGTGACTGGCAATGGATGCCGGATGCCGGCAACGGGATCTGGACCAATGGCCAGTACGTCACGGGCAATGATCCGAATGACGCGAACGTGCGGGTGGACTCGGTGTTTCAACAGGGCTGGGTGAATCACCTGGTGTCGCGTTGGGGCACCGCGGCCAGTGGCGGCGTGAAGTATTACATATTGGACAACGAGCACAGCATCTGGCACTCGACGCATCGCGACGTGCAGCCCACCGGCGCGCGTGCCGCCGAGATTCGGAACAAGATGCTCGACTATGCGGCGCGGATCAAGGCATCGGATCCGGGTGCGCTGATCGTCGGGCCGGAGGAATGGGGCTGGAGTGGATTCATCTTCAGCGGTTACGACCAGCAGTGGGGCAGCCGCAACGGGTGGAGCAACCTGCCGGATCGCACGACGCAGATGGGCGGGATGGATTACCTGCCGTGGCTGTTGAGCCAGTGGAAGAACAGCGGTGCGAAGCCAGTGGACATCTTCAGCGTGCACTGGTATCCGCAGGGTGGCGAGTTCAGCAACGACGTATCGACGACGATGCAACTGCGGCGGAACCGGTCCACTCGTTCGCTGTGGGATCCGAACTACGTGGATCCGACGTGGATCAATGCGACGGTGAAGCTAGTGCCGCGGCTGCGGGAATGGGCCAACACCTATTACTACGCCGGGACTCCCATTGCGATCACCGAATACAACTGGGGCGCGGAGAACCACATCAACGGCGCCACGACGCAGGCGGACATCTACGGCATCTTCGGACGCGAGGGCCTGGATCTGGCTACGCGCTGGACGACCCCCGATCCTTCCACGCCTACTTACAAGGCGATGAAGATGTATCGCAATTACGACGGCAACAAGTCGATGTTCGGCGATACGAGTGTGGCGACGACGGTCCCCAATCCCGATGAGTTGTCGGCGTTCGCGGCGGTGCGATCGAGCGATGGCGCGATGACCGTGATGGTGATCAACAAGGCGCTGAGCGGGTCGGCGCAGGTATCGCTGAACCTGAACAATTTCGGCGCGGGGACGACGGCGCAGGCCTGGCAGTTAACGGCGGCGAACGCGATCACGCGCATTGCCGACGTGCCGGTGTCGGGGGCGAGCCTGTCGACGACGGTGCCTGGCCCGAGCGTGACGCTATTCATCGTGCCGCCGGGATCGAGCACCGGCAACCGCGCGCCCACGGCCTCCTTCACGGCGACACCGACCACCGGGCAGGCGCCGCTGGTGGTGAGTTTCAACGCCGCGGCTTCCAGCGATCCGGATGGTTCTATTGCGAGTTACCGCTGGGAGTTTGGCGACGGCGCCACGGCCACCGGCGTACAGGCGACGCGGAGTTATGCGACGGCCGGGACGTTCACGGCTCGGCTGACCGTGACGGATAACGGCGGGGCGACGGCAACAACAACGCGGCAGATCACCGTGACGGCGCCGCCGCAGACCAGCGGATGTTCGGTGCGCTATGTGAATACCAATGACTGGGGCAACGGATTCCTGGCCGATGTCTACATCACTAACAACGGCAGCACGCAGATCCGCAACTGGACACTTACCTGGACGTTCGCCGGCAACCAGCGGGTTACGAATCTGTGGAACGGCAGGGTGACACAGAGCGGGAAGAATGTTTCGGTGCGGAATGAGTCATGGAACGCGACTCTCGCCGCGCGTGCCACCACGCAGATCGGCTTCGTTGCCACCTACACTGGCACGAACGCCAAACCCACGGCGTTCAAGTTGAATAACGTGAGTTGCGCGGTGCAGTAGGTACGCTACGGCTTCCGGAACTCCACCCAACTGGTAAGTGCATTGCCGGGCCGGGGTGATGATCGCGGTACCGCGGACACCGCCCCGCCCAGGACGCCGTCGCGCAGGCGCAGGGTGAAGAGCAGATTGTGCGGCCTGCGCCTGGCGTCCTCGGTGTTGATCTCGCCTAACGCCGTCCCGTTGAGGTACCCGTCGCGTAAGGTGGCGTTATTCCACAACGACCAGAGTCCTTGTGCAAACCGGACGCGCACGTCGCCATCGGGATCTATGCGCAATTCGGCGGGTGTTTCGCCGGCGTAGGTGACCAGTTTGCCCGTCCATGTCCCGGCTAGCGTCGCGTCCGGGCGAAAGGCCGCAGGTGATGGGGCAGGCGGACCGGCCGGCGCGTCGCCCACCACTTCGCGCCACAGGCGGCCGGCAATCTGCTCGGGGAGGTTTGTGCTGAAGTTGCATAGGGCGACGATTGCCACCTTTTCCTTAGGCGCCAGCAGGAGCGTGGTGCGGACGCCACCCATGGATCCCGAATGCGCCACCCGCAGGCTGCCGCCGACCCGTTCGACGCGCCAGCCGATGCCATACTGCGCGTCGCGGCCGCCCGCCTGCCCGCTTACCTGCATCTGGTCGATGCTGGCGCCGGTCAGAATCGCCTTCTGCTCGTCGGTGCGTGTTTTGAGATGAAACATGCCGAAGCGCACCAGGTCATGCGCGCTGGCGTAGATGGCCGACCCGCCCGGGTGATCGAAATCGTAGAAGGGAAGGGGCCGGTGCTCCTCGTCGTAGCGCACGGCGGCTTCCTTGTCCAATCCAGGCGTAATGCCCACGGCGCTGCGGGTCATGCCTAACGGCAGCAGGACTTCCGTGCGGAGGTAGGTGGCGTAGGGACGGCCCGAAACCCGCGTGATGATGTGATCGAGGATGCCGAAACCGAGATTGGAGTATTGATACAACTCGCCGGGCGGCGAGACCAGTTTGCCGTAGCGCCGAATCGTTTCTTCCATCACAGGGCGGCGATAGGGCTCGTCTTCGTAGAAGAATTGGTAGTGTAGCGGCAGGCCGGCGGTATGGCCGGCGACGCGGCGGACGGTTGCGGCTTGCACGTCGCCGGTGCGGGCAACCAGGGGCGCATCGCCGAGGTAGCGGTTGACCGGGTCATCCAGGTTGACCTTGCCGGCCTGGACCAACGTCATCAGCGCTGTAGCGGTGATGGGCTTCGAAATCGAGGCCAGCGAGTAGGGGGTGTGCGGGGTGGCGGCGACGCGGTGTTCGCGGTCGGCCCAGCCGAAGCCTTCCTCCCAGAGGATGTTGCCGTCTTTCGCCACGGCTACGGCCAGCGAAGGGATGTTGTCGGCCGCCAGCCGCCGCCTGATCTCCGCGCGGACGCCATCGAATTCGGCGGCCATGGCGGTGGAAGCCAGCAGGAAGAGAAGGAGGGTGCGCATGGGATTCCTGTATCGTACAAGAGGGTTAGAATCAGGATATGACCTTCTCTATCGGTGAGGCCTTCCTGCCGGCAAAACTTACGGCCCCTCCGATGACCGACGAGGAGTTCGAAGCACTTTGCAGCGAGCATCCAGACCTGTTCTTTGAGGTCACCGCGGAAGGGGAGTTGATTGTTATGCCACCGGCGAACCCGATTGCCGGAGGCCGTCAACGAAAGGTGGCGACCCAATTAGGTAACTGGTCCGACGCGCGCACCGATGGCTACGTCACGGATGCCGCCACCGGCTTTGTCTTGCCCAATGGAGCGCGCAGGGCTCCCGATGCGGCGTGGACGCAGATGGCTCGGATCCGCGCTATGGATCCCGCGCAGCTTGAAGGCGCGTGGCACCTGTGTCCCGACTTTGTCATTGAGATCCGGTCCGGTTCGGACCGCGTCCGCGCGCTCCGCGAAAAGATGCAGGAGTGGATTGACAACGGCGCCCAACTCGCCTGGCTCCTCGATCCGGAAACCCGGAGCGTGGAGATCTATCGTCCGAACGCAAGCGTGCAAATCTGCACCAGTCTGGAGACCCTTGTCGGCGAGGGGCCTGTCGCAGGCTTTGTGTTGGACCTCGCGCCTGTTTGGAATCCTTTAGGTCAGTAAGTTGCCAGCGGGAAGAAACCCTGTATACTGGTAGCGGAAGATTGTCGCAGAACAAGTGGGCCTGAGAGCCCACTTTTTTATTCGGAGTATGTCTCAGCAGGCAAAAACGGCCACCGTGGCGAAAGTACAGGAAATCGCGGACCAGGTTGGCGCGTCGGAAGGAATAGAGATCGTCGACGTGGAACTGCTTGGCGGCGGTGCGCATCGCGTGCTTCGGATCTTCATTGACAAGGAAGCCGGCGTGACGCATGCCGATTGTGAGCTGGTTTCGAACTTGGTGGGCGCCGCGCTCGACGAGCAGGATATCATTCCCGGCGGCCAGTACACGCTGGAGGTTTCCTCTCCGGGCGTGGAGCGAAAGCTGAAGACATTGCGCGATTTCTCCCGATTCGCCGGGAAAAAGGCGAAAATCCTGTTGCGGGAACCATTGGAAGACCGGCGCCAATGGGAAGGCTTATTGGCGGGCATTGAGGAAGATCGAATCGTGCTTGAGCCAAAGCCAGGGCGAACCATCCGGTTTGCCCTCGATCAGGTCGAGCGGGCCAACTTGAAGTTCGACTGGTAACAAACGCGTCCCGCGGGAATCCTTACAAAAAGACAAGGAGTCAGGGTCTTGGACACCATTCTTCAATCCATCGAGTTGCTCAGCAAGGAAAAGGGTATCGACCCGCAGATCGTCTTTGATGCCGTCAAGGACGCGATGCTCGTTGCCGCCCGCAAGCATTTCAAGAGCAACGAAGATCTGGTCGCCGATCTCGACCACGACAAGGGCGGTGTCAAAATCTACGCGATCTACAAGGTCGTGGAGCAGGTGCAGGATCCCGGCCATGAAATGGCCGTAGAACAGGCCCGTAAGCATGACCCCAATGCCGAACCCGGTGGGGAAGTGAGAGTCTATCGTTCCACCGAATCGCTGGGCCGCATTTCCGCGCAGACCGCCAAGCAGGTAATCCTGCAGAAAGTGCGCGAGGCCGAGCGGGATACGGTCTATTCCGAGTACGCCAACCGGATGGGCGAGCTGGTGAACTGCACAGTGAAGCGCATCGACTCGCAGGACCTGATCTGCGATCTTGGCAAGACCGAAGCCCGGCTGCCCAAGAAAGAGCAGAGCCGGCTGGAAAGCTACAACGTCGCCGACCGTGTGCGCTGCGTGATCAAGACCGTCGAAAAAGCGGGCAAGAATGCCGGCGTCATTATCTCGCGCGCGGCGCCCGAGCTGGTGGAGCGGCTGTTTGAACAGGAAGTGCCGGAAATCTATGACGGCACGGTGCAGATCCGCGGCTGTGCGCGCGAGGCTGGCGAGCGTACGAAAATCGCGGTTTCCAGCCGTGACCGCGATGTGGATTGCGTGGGTGCCTGCGTCGGTATGAAGGGGATGCGGGTGCAGTCCATCATCCGCGAGCTTCGCGGCGAAAAGATCGATATCATTGAATACTCAGAGGACCCTGTCGTGTTTGCCACCCACGCCCTGAGCCCGGCCAAGATCAGCCGCGTCAGTGTGCTTAGCGGTCTGGACAAGCATATGGAAGTCATCGTGGATGACAGCCAGCTCTCGCTTGCCATCGGCAAGAAGGGGCAGAATGTGCGTCTCGCATCCAAACTACTGGGCTGGCGCATTGATATTAAGAGCGAAGAAGAGAAGCGGCAGGAAGTGGAATCGCAGATGGCGGCTCTTACCATACCGGGCGCGCCGATCTCGATTCTGATCGATCATGGTCTTAGCGAGCGGATTGCGGAACGTT
Organism: Bryobacterales bacterium; assembly: GCA_016789745.1. Lineage (GTDB taxonomy): Bacteria > Acidobacteriota > Terriglobia > Bryobacterales > Bryobacteraceae > CADEFT01. The sequence continues at coordinate 1,539 of JAEUQF010000027.1, read as the reverse complement.
TGATGGAAGGCGGCATTCCGACCGTGGAGCGCCTGACCAACAGCACGCAAGAGGAGTTCGACGCTGCCGGCATCACCGACGAGATGGTGGGCGAGATCCAGGCGGCAGTTAACAGTTATTACGGGGTGACCGACGAGGAAGTGCAAGCCGCGGCCGCCGCCGGCGAGGAGCCGGTGGAAGGCAGCGAGCCGCTCGACGGCGCTGAGCCGCTGCCTGCCTATGAAGCCGATGCCCAAGTGGTGTCGGTGGACGAGCAGGCGCCGCATATGCTCATCGAAGCCACCGGGGGGGATCCTGTGGAGACAATACCGCAGGAAACCGATGCTTCGATGTTGCCGCACGAAACCACGGTGGACGACCCTGAAGACGCAGCCGCCGATTTCGACACACCTACCGCGATGGCAGCCGATCCCGCGGAGGATGACTCTGACACCGCAGATGCAGAGGAAACCACCGGCGAATCCACTGAGGACCAGGACCTAGAGAACCGGGGGGCCTAACCCCCTGGAACCGGATCTGTTACGATAAAGGACGCGGATTGAGGAAGCTGACAACATATAGCGAGCCGAGCGATGCTCTCGTAGTGTGTCTTCTGGAGGGGCAGTCCGGTCAATGGCCACGATGGAGCTAGGCTTGCACAACGACACGTCCAAGATTCGAATCAACGAGCTCGCCCGAGAGCTTGAGGTAAAGCCATCGAGGATCCTCGACTTGCTTCCCGAACTCGGCGTCACGGAGAAAAAGACCCACTCCAGCTCGATTGAAGACGACGTCGCGCTCAAGGTGCGGCGGTATTTCGGCCATGATGAGCCGGACACACCGCGTCCCCCCCGCCGTCCGGAGACGGCGGAGTCTGAATCCGAAGGTGCCGTCACGCGACAGGAAGATTTCGAAAAACCGGTCTCTGCTGAGAGGCCGTCCACTCCCGCCACTGCCGTAAGCGAGGCTGATAGGCCCGCCCCGGTGGCCGCCCCCGAACCGCGCTTCGTGCCGCGCCCCGCCAGTCCGGTGCGCCCGCCGTTAGCCGGCCAGGTTTCCACGCCGCCGCCGCCGCCCGCCGCGCCTCCCGCGCCGCCGCAGGTAGCTGCTCCGGCGCCTCCAACTCCCGCGCCGACGCCGCCGCCGCCTCCCGCGATTCCGGCAGCGCCGCCGCGCTCGATTACGTTGCCGGCCAAGCCGCTGCCTTCGGCGCCGGTCTCCCGTCCGGGCCAGATTCTGACGGGACCGCGCCAGCCGCTGCCGCCGATGGAGCCCGCCCGTCCGGCAGGTCCGTCGCAGCCGCCGCCGCTGCCGCAGCCTTCGGCTTCTTCCTCACCCGGTGCGATCCTGCCCGGGCGTCCGCGTCCGCAGGGCCCGCCGCCGTCGGCCACGCCCGGCGCGCCGTCTCCAGGCCGTCCGGTGATTCCGGCTCCGCGTCCGTCGCCGCCGGTGAATCCGCCGTCGCAGCAAACCGTGCCCGGGATGGGCCGGCCGCCTCTGGCCGGGCAACCTGCCGCGCGTCCGGTGGTGCCGCCTCGTCCGGACTTGGTGGAACGCATC
>JAEUQF010000014.1 GCA_016789745.1 Bryobacterales bacterium | reverse complement strand
TCGACGAACTCGCGCGTCTGCTTTTTGGCCAGCGCCAGACGGCCCAGCGCGTCGAGGTCAATCTCGACGTTGAAGTGGCCGGAATTGCAGAGGATCGCGCCGTTCTTCATGCGCGAGAAATGATCGCGCGTAATAACGGATTTGTTCCCCGTCACGGTCACGAACACATCGCCGATCGCCGCGGCTTCATTCATCGACATGACACGATAGCCGTCCATCAACGCCTCGAGGGCCTTGATCGGGTCCACTTCACAGACGACGATGTTGGCCCCCATGCCGCGGGCGCGCATGGCCACGCCCCGCCCGCACCAGCCATAGCCGGCAACCACGACCGTGGAGCCCGCCAGCAGGATATTGGTCGCACGCAGAATCCCGTCCATCGTGCTCTGTCCGGTGCCGTAGCGGTTGTCGAACAGATGCTTCGTCATCGCGTCGTTGATGGCGATTACCGGGTAGCGCAGATTGCCTTCCTTGGCGAGCGCCTTCAATCGCAGGATTCCTGAGTTCGTCTCTTCCGTTCCACCAACGATGCTCTCCGATAGCTCCGGATGCTTGGAGTGGATCAGGTTCACCAGGTTGGCACCGTCGTCGATCGTCAGCTGCGGCTTGTGTTCGAACGCGCTGAGGAAGTTTGCGGCGGCCACCTCTCTAGGGTCGTTCCTGCGCCCGTAGGTGCGGATCCCATAGTCGGCTTCGAGCGACGCCGCCACATCGTCCTGCGTGGTTTTCGGATTCGACGCACACAGCACGGGTTCGGCGCCCCCATCGCGGAGCGTGATCAGCAGGTTCGCGGTCTCTGTGGTCACATGCAGACAAGCCGCCAGCCGGACTCCGGCCAGCGGCTGTGTCTTAATGAACTGCTTGCGGATCGCCTGGAGCACCGGCATCGAATGGAAAGCCCACTCGATGCGGCGCTTACCGGAATCGGCGGAACGGAGATCGCCCGGTGCAGCGGTCTCGGTAGGATTCGCCATGACTTCCGGCCTCTTTTCGATCCTTGGACTTGGACTAACCGCGGGCGCCCACGGCGACGCTGCCGGCGGCGGCGCGCAGGGCATCGGCCTTATCTGTGGCTTCCCAGCTGAAGCTGGCTTCGCTGCGGCCGAAGTGGCCAAACGCGGCGGTGGCCCGATAGATGGGGCGGCGCAGCTGCAGGTGGTCAATGATACCCCGGGGTGTCAGCGGGAAGTGCGCGCGGACCAGATCGGTCAACGTCTGCTCATCCACCTTGCCGGTACCGAAGGCATCGACGCGAACCGAGACGGGCTCAGCGACGCCGATGGCGTAGGCCAACTGCACTTCGCAGCGATCGGCGAGACCCGCGGCCACCAGGTTCTTGGCCACGTAGCGGGCCATGTAGCAAGCCGAGCGGTCCACCTTCGTCGGATCCTTGCCCGAGAAGGCACCGCCACCATGACGGCCCATGCCACCGTAGGTGTCGACGATGATCTTGCGGCCGGTCAGGCCCGTATCGCCGTGAGGACCGCCAATCACAAAGCGCCCTGTCGGGTTGATGTGATATTTGGTGTTCTCGTCCACCATGTTCGCCGGCAGCACCGGGTCAATGATGTGCTTGCGAACCTTTTCGCGCAGCTCTTCGGTGGAAACCGTATCGTGGTGCTGTGTGCTGATGACAACAGCATCGATGCGAACCGGCTTGCCGTTGACGTATTCCACGCTCACCTGGCTCTTGCCGTCCGGCCGCAGGAAGTTGACCTCACCCGAGCGGCGAGCATCGCTCAGACGGCGCACTAGCTTATGGGCCAGGACGATCGGCAGCGGCATCAACTCTTCGGTCTCGTTGCAGGCGTAGCCGAACATCAGGCCCTGGTCACCGGCACCGCCCGTGTCGACGCCCATGGCAATGTCGGGGGACTGGCTTTGGATAGTGTTCAGTACCCCGCAGGTGGTGCAGTCGAAGCCGTAAGCGGCGTCGTTATACCCGATCTCGCCGATTACCTGGCGTACCAGCTTCGGCACATCTACGTAAGTGCGGGTGGTGATCTCACCGGAAACGACGCAGATGCCGGTTGTGACGAGCACTTCGCAAGCCACGCGGCCCGTAGGATCTTCCGCCAGGACGGCGTCCAGCACCGCGTCCGAAAGTTGATCCGCCATCTTGTCGGGATGGCCTTCGGTTACGGATTCCGAAGTGAAAATCGACCTGATATCAGCCACGAATCGGTCCTCCTCTGAATGCGCAATAGAGTAAACCATTGGATCAGCGATTCGCCCCGAGTGCTTAGATGAAGCGGATGCGGAGAGGAGAAACGGCCGGAACCACTGGTCAGGCAGGCGCAGGGGTGCGCAAGCCCAAAGGTACAGTGTAGCCGACCTGGGGGACACGGGTCAAACCATTCCGGCGGAGGGGCGGAGGTAAGGGTGGCTTGCGACTCCCAAAAGCAAAAGGCCCACCGCCGGAGCGATGGGCCTGATTTCGCGTTTTCGATTGGTGTTACTTCAGCGTCCGGCGCCGGGCGGCGAGCAAGCCGAGTAACGCCGCGCCCGCAATCCCGAAAGTGGCCGGTTCCGGCTGGTGGATGTCCAGCGGGTCGTTGGGCAGCGTGGGGGTGGTGGGCGTCGTGGGAGGGGGCGTCGGCAACTGGAACTGACTGTTTTGCGAGAGCAGGTTAATGAAGAAGTTCCGGTTGTTGGCGTTGCCAGCCATCAGGTTCGAATCGAACCGCTCACCGAAGACGTACACCTTACCGAGCTGGAAGGTGTCGACGCGCAGCGTGGACCCGAGGTCATACCAGCCGGGATTCGGATTAGCCAGCATCGTGCCGCCGTTGACGCGGTTTGCATAAAGAAAGGCCAAGCCACCCGTCATCGAGCCGACCGCAGGATCACTACCGGCGATAAGTGAGCCAGCCGTGACTACTCCGTAGCCGTCACCGTAGGGAGTGCCACCACCAACCGACATCGCCGATCCACTGGCACCCGTGCCCAAGCCCTGGAGGATGCTATTGACGATGCCAACTGAGCTTGGAGTACGAGCGTCGGAGAACAGGAGCAAAATACCGCCCTGATTCACCCAGTTAGTCACAGCTTGCACCTGACTAGGGAGCCACTGCGTGGTAGGATTGCCAACCACCAAGAAACGATAGGTGTTCAGGGTTTCTGAAGAAATTTCGTTTGTGGATGCCACTTGGTGGCCCACGGCAGTACTCGTCGCATTCGCGTAAACGGTTGAGAAGTTTCCGCTTGAGGCCCAAACTTGGTCTGCGCCCGACCCCGAGTATACGCCGATTGTCGCCGCGCTGCTAAGCCCCGCCGCAGCGACTGCGCACAGAGCAAGGCGGCTCAGCCGACTCATCCGTGCTACCCCTTTTGTTGAAAACATCTACTGGTCCTCCGAAAGCCCGCCTGCGCGGGACTTTATCCGAGCGGCCCGTTTCTTCAGACACGGGTCCGCCGAGATGAATCGAGTATAGCACGAAAGTTCTATAGTGCAATGGAAAAGATGGGACCAAAGTTTTGTCCATCTTTTCAACAAGTTAGGACCAAAGTACCCCTCAGAAAAAAGAGGGCTATTTCGCTTAGCTGGCGGGGTAAAGTGTTCCCACTAGATACACGCCCTTGTGACAATGCGAACACTCCTCGGTCAACAGCCTTCCAACAACGCTGCGCCCCAGTGAAATCCTGCCCCAAATGCCGCCATACAGACCCGCTGTCCCTTCTCAAACCCGCCCTGGTCCGCCCATTCACTCGCGGCAATCAACAACGAGGCCGAACTCGTGTTCCCATAGTGGCGAATATTACTAAAAAACAGACCCCGGTCCACCTCCAACGCGTCGGCAATACGATCGATCAGATTCTGGTTCGCCTGGTGCATCAAAAACGCCGCCATGTCGGCCGGCCGCAGGCTCCACCGCTCCAGCACCTGGCGGATCACCCGCGGAATCTTACGCGACGCCTGCAAGATAACCGATCTTCCGTTCATCGACAGCGGCTGCTCGAATCCCAACGCCAAGTCGCCAGCGAACGTTCCGTCCGAGGCCAGCCGGTGCCCTACCACCCGCGCGACGCCCCGTTCCGGATCGAGCACGCAGGCGCCCGCCCCATCGCCAAACAGAACGCTGGTCCCCGACTCCCCCAGTGCCCGCCGCGCCACGCGGGACATGAGTTCGCTTGCCACCACGAGGGCTGGCCCGTACGATCGAGTGAGTTCGCTGCCGGTGACCAGAGCAAAAAGCCCGCCGGCGCTCGCCACGGGGATATCAAGAGCCGGCACTTCCTCCAGCCCCAGCCGGGCAGCCACTTGCGCGGCCGGACCGGGAAACTGCCGCTCCCAGGTTCCAGAGGATACCAGCAGAATCCCGATTTCGGAGGCTTTCCGTCCGGCGCGGGCCAGGGCGTTCAGAGCGGCATCGGCGGCCAGATCAATGACAGACGCGCCGTCGTGCGCCCAGCGGCGCTCCTCAATACCCGAAACGTTCCTGATCCATTCCGGCGTCTTCCCCACCATCTCGGCGAGTTCCTGGTTCGTGACGATGCGCGGCGGCAAGGCCGCACCGAAGCTCTGAATGAACGCCAAAGCGGTGATATCTCCTCAGTTGGAACGGCGGAAACTAACGGGTCTCGAGGTAAGCTTCAATGCGCTCAATGGAGTCGAACTTGCGCGGATTGAGGTCGGTATCGGGGATGGATACGCCAAATTCCCGCTCGATGGCGCTCACCACGTCGGGGAGGGCAAACGAATCCAGCAGGCCGGAATCGAAGAGCGATTCGTCCGGCGCCACCTCCACCTGCTTCTTCGACACCTGCCGGATGATGCTACGGATTCTCGCTTGTTTGTCCATCCCGATTCTGTCCTATCACTTGGCGGCGCACTTTGAGAAAGGTCTGGAAGTGATCCATCAGATCCTGGAAAACCGCGCCGCCCAGCAAACGGTATCCCGAGGCCGTGAAGTGAACGTAGTCGCGCTGCGCCAAGCCAGCGCTGACCCATGTCCGCATGGAACCCTTTCCGCCCATCTTCGCGCGCATGTCCCAGAAAGCGCAACCCGTCCCGAGCGCCGCCTCGCGCTGCGCCTCCACGATGCGGTCAACGCTATCGTATACCTGCCACCCTGCTCGCCCTTTCCGCACATAGCGATCCGGGGGACCAACCACCAGGATGGATGCCGCCGGAGCCATACGCCGGAAGCGGTGGATCAGGGAAGCGAACATTTCTCGGTAGCGCTCCTTACTCCAGTCTCGATTCCCGGCCTCGTTAGTTCCGTAAGCCAGCACGATCAAGGCAGGGCTGCGGTGGGCAACGTGCGTCGCCTGCATCGCCTCCTGCCAGTTGAATACGATCGACGCCTGCGCCCCATTGATGCCGAGCGTCTCGTAGGTGACACCGCGGCCCTGCTCCGCTACCCACCCAAACAGGCGCACCGGAGCCGAGTCCAGCGTCTCCAATTCGAAGCGATGGAGCCCCGCCGAGGGCTGGTAGCGGTAGGCCCCCGGCGCCAGTTCCCCATCGGTGGAGATACGATCGATCAACTGACCGTTGTCAAAGAAGTTGAGCGCCCCGCCGCCGGGTTGGCGCAAATAGAGGACCTCCAGGGTTTCGCAGGTCACCTCCAGGCTGACGGATTCGCGTGGACGCGCCGTCGTCAGACTGACACCACCTAAGCCGTACATCCCATCGCCGGCTCTGCCGACCAGCCCATCGGAATACCAGCCGTTTGAACCTCCGCTGCGCAAATCCAGCCGCCGGAAGCTGTTCCACGGCCGGCCCGGATGCGTGTAGCCGCTGCCCCCGTCACCGAAGCGGTTCTGGAACAGAGCCCGCAGGAAGCCGGTCCACTCGTCGGCGGCGGTGTGCGAGTCGCCGTAATGCAGAATGCGGATATGGTCTTTGTTTTGCTCCCCTTGGAAGCGATACAGCTGTTCGAAGAAGGGGACCAGGGCGGCCACGTTCTCCATCGGGGTCTGCCGCGCGACTTCGAGGAACTCGTCCACTCGCGACGCGGTCTGGCCTTCAAACGTCGTGGACGGCGGGGAAGGGGGCGGCGAAGGAGCTGTCTTCTTCTTCGCAGTTTTGGTGGAGGACTTCGGAACCGTTCGCGACCGGGAAACCGTCCGCTTCTTCGGCTTGCCGAAGGCGGACGTCAGCAGCAACCCCGCCAACAGCAAGGCGAGCAAGCAGCGGCGAGATGTCATCGGCGGCCGGCCACCATCGTCTTCTGGATCAGGCGCAGTTTGTACTTGTTGTAGCCATCGAGCAGCGCCTGATAAAGCAATCCGCCCACTATTCTCGCACCGCCGGGCATCGGATGGATGAAATCAGCACCCACCAGCCGGGGTTCGGCCTCATACCAACGTGCCATAGTACCCACACCGCCCATGGCTTCAAACGTGTTGAAGAAGGCGCTGCCGGTTTCGGTGGCCACGCGGCGCTGGATGGCCACCAGGCGCGGGATGGTGGGCACGGTCCCGATCTCGCCCGCCGCCATGCGCTGGCCGCGGTCCATCGGGCTCATTAAAAGGATACTGGCCTTCGGCGCAGCCGATCGGATTCGGCGCACCACCTCCCGGATCTCCTTCTCGCTCGCATAGTCGACAAACTGCGCGTACATGCTCTCGTTGGTCCCGTAATTGACAATCACTAAATCCGGATCGTAGTGCGCCAGTTGCTCCCGCCAGTGCGCCTCGTTCATGAACTTTGCCAGAACCGAGACATAGGCGCCGTTCACACCCAGGCTGTTATACACCACGCCCGAGCGGGCCTTCTCCAGACTCCAGCCGAACAGGCGGACCGGACCGCTCATTACCCTAAGCGTCACCTCGCTGGTGCCCGCCGGCAGCTCAAAGCGCGCAAACCCGGAGCCGGGTGTCTCCGAATCGGTGCGGATCACCCCCAGGTCCTCCTCACCCCGCAGTAACCGCAGTTGCCCGCCGCCGGGCTGTTTCCAATACGCCAACTCAATGGCGGAATGCGTCTTATCCTTCAGGCGCAAGGTCGTCTGTGCGCCGGCACCGGCTCGAAAACTGACCGCGCCGATCCCGAAGATGCCGTCTTTGGCCGACGACTGATTGGCCGGGTCGATGGTCCACCCCTGCCCGTTCAGATCGACGCCATCGTGGGCATACCAGGCCCAGGGCTTGGCGATTAACGTGAAGCCGTGGCCGCCGTCGCCGAACTGCTTTTGCAGCAACTTGCGGGCATCGGCCGTGATCATGTCGGCGGTGGTGGGCGAATCGCCGTAGTGTAGCACCTTCACGTGCGCCCCTTCCGGATGGCTAGCCGCGCGGTGGATGGCATTGTAGAAGTGATCCATCTGGCGCTGCGGATCCAGAATCGGATAGCGCGTCTGCTTGAGTGGTTCCGTTTCGGGACGCAACCGCTGCTGCTCGGCCTGTTCCGGTGCCGCCGAGGGCCGGCGATCGACGAAATCCAGCACCTTCGGCACTGTGCGCCAGTCGAAGACTTTGTAATGCTGGAGAGCGGGAACCAGGTCCGTCAGCAGCAGCATGCCGCCAAAGGCAACAATCGTCAGAGTGGTTTTCAGCGGCAGCGCCATGTTCTAGAAACGGGTATAGATAAAGGGCGCCGCTCCGGTGGCCGCCACATAGTGAATTGCTAGCAAGAGCAGGGCCATCGCCGCCGCCTGCACAACGCTCGGCGACGCCGAGAACCGCTCGTCCAGTTGCTTGTACCAGTTCGACGGGCAGTAGTGGGCCACCGCCGCGATCCCCATCACGATCGCCAGCGGCGCACTGATATTTGCCAGCGACGCCGTTAACGAGCCGATGCGTTCCAGCACCGTCATCGCACTGCCCACGCTCGATGCCCGGAAAAACACCCACGCCAGACACACAAACTGCACCGTAACGAAGGTGCGCAGCACGCGCATCCACCACAGCGGACTCGGCAGCGGATTGCCGCGCCAGGTCTGGATAGCTCGCGTTACCGCCAGCGCCACCCCATGCAGCAGTCCCCAGACCACGAAGGTCCAGTTGGCCCCATGCCACAGCCCGCCAATCACCATCGTCAGAGCCAGATTCACGTACGTGAATATCTTCCACTTGGACCGAAGCCCGGGGAGCGAGAAGTAAAGATAATCCCGCAGCCAGTTCGACAGCGTGATGTGCCACCGGCGCCAGAAATCGGCAATGTTCTCTGCGGCATACGGCATCCGGAAATTAGCGGGCAGTTTGATCCCCAGCAGCAGCGCCGACCCGATCGCAACATCCGTATAGCCGGAGAAGTCATAGTAAAGCTGCAGCGCGTAAGCGTAGACGCCGATCAGCACTTCCAGGCCGCTGTAAAGATTGGGAAAGTCAAAGACGCGATTCACCAGGTTGCTGCCCAGGTAATCGGCAATCAGCAGCTTTTTGATCAGTCCCAAACCGATCAGGAATACCGCATGCCCGCCCTCGCCCGGCGGCAGGTCCTTTTCTTTACGCTCCAATTGCGGGATTAGCGTCACCGGGCGCGTGATGGGCCCGGCCAGGGTGGTCGGGAAGAAACTGACGGCGGACAGATACGCGAGATAACTGTGGGTACCCTTGCCGTCGCGCCGATACAGATCGATGGTGTAGCTCAGCGCCTGGAAACAATAGAAAGAGATACCGAGCGGGAAGCTCCAGTGCCACTCCGGCCGGGCCGTTCCGGTGACCGCGGCGTAGTTGTCCAGCACGAACGGCATATACTTCAGGCTGGCCAGCAGGCCTACGTTCAGCAGCAGGCTGGCGCCCAGCAGCGCACGCCGTAACCCGTTGTTTTTGTAGCGCATGAGGCCCAGGCCGATGAGGAAGTCGCAGGTGGATGCGGCCGGGATCATCGCCAGGTAAAACAGGTCCCACTTGGCGTAGAAGAAGTAGTTGGCGAACAGGATAACGGCGAGCGAAAGAGCCCTGACCCGCGCCACCGGCCAGTACAGGAAGAAGATTGCCAGCAGAAAAATGAAGTAGGCGGATGACGGCAACAGCATGCGACGCGGGGATCACCCAATTATAGCCGTATGCCACGGCACACCGGCTGACACCCGCCTGGCAGCCCGTGGTAGAAGTCCAGGTTGACCGCTTGCTCGCGCGCGGATCAATCGAATGAACAGCGTACAGAGCCGACGTCTTCAACGGGAGTACCCAGGCCCTTCGGGCCGCCCACAACCATGAAGACGCCCGCGGGCTCGTTCCCATGGTTTGGCGTTGTTTTCTCTGCGGCTCTGCGCGCGACCTTCCGGAAGCTAGCCGCGTGCTGAAAACACCCCGTATCGAACTTAGCGCCGATGAGCGCCGATAAACGCCGATTCAAAACAAGGACCTTATCTGCGTTCGCCTGCGTTCATCGGCGGTCCAGAGACTGTCTTTCCGAATCCGCCTAAAGCGATAGCCGGTGCGCCCGTTTTTGGGGTCCGCGGACGAAAGCCGTCACCAGGCTGCCACTCGATTCCGCCTTCTCAAAGCGCATCAGCATGATCTCCTGCCGGTAGGTGACGTGGCGGCGCATGGATTCGTCGGCGGTGATCATATCGCCATCACAGACATCGCGGATCAGGTCCCGATGCCAGCGCACGGGCAGCGGATCCAGGTCCGCGGCCAGATTGAGCAGCCAGTTGTTGATGAGCACGCGGCTGCGCTCAATAGCTTCCACCAGCGCCGGGCAATTGCTGCACTGCGCGATCAGCGTGTGCAGGCGCATGTGCGACCGTTCGAACTCGAAAATGGCATCCATGCGATGCGCCGGGTCCGTACGCTCGGTGGCGGCAGAAAGCTTGTCCACCAGTTCGGCGGTCTCACGCAGTTGCTGCTTTTGTTCCCGCGTGGCCAGCAGCCGGCACATCCGGGCGGACTGCGATTCCAACGCCTCGCGTACGACGTAGTGTCCGCGAATGTCTTCGGCGGTGGGGATCCGCACACGTGTTCCAGCACGTGGCTTTGACTCCACCAAGCCTTCGGCCTCCAGACGCTGCAATGCTTCCGAGACGGGAATGAGGCTCATTCCCAACTCTTCCGCGAGGGACCGTCGCGATAGGGGGTATCCCAACGGGAACTCGCCACTCAACATTTTGTTGCGGATACGCTCGTACGCCTGAACGCTGAGCGTGCCCGCGCCGTTCTTCTTTGCCATATGTCACCGCGAACCTCGCGGCCCCCGTTCCCGAAAACTTGCTCCAAGCATACTGATTGCAGTTGCACATTGCAACACGCCCGGGAGGGAACACAGCCGCCCCGGCTTCCTGTTTTAATGAGAAGGAATGACTCCTACATTGCCCGCGGTTCCCCTGACTCTGGAAGGCTCTGCCGTACTGCACCAGATGGCGCGCGTGAATTGGAAAGCCTGGCGCGCACTGCCTGAATCCGAACGGCAGGAGATAGTTGCGGAGGCCGCGGCCGTCCTGGGCGACGGCAAGTATACGGCCCCGTTCGCCATGCTGGGGCACAAAGCGGATCTGATGCTTATCCACTTCCGCGCGAACTTCGAAGAACTGGCCGCCGCGCAAATGGCGGTCAACCGGCTGCGCCTGTCCGAGTTTCTGGAACAGACCTCCTCCTACGTATCGGTTGTGGAACTCGGTTTGTATGAGTCAACTTCCAAGGTTTACAACCAACTGGTGGACAGCGGCGTGGAAGTGCACAGCGAAGCCTGGGACAAGGGCATCGCCGACGTCATGGAACGTCAGCGCGCGGCCATGGCACCCCGCCTCTATCCGGAAGTCCCCAACGCCCGCTACGTCTGCTTCTACCCCATGGACCGCAAGCGCGGTGAGCAGAAAAACTGGTATTCGGAACCGATGTCGGCGCGCGGCCGCATGATGCACGAGCACGGCATGGTGGGCCGCCGCTATGCCGGCACCGTCCGCCAGATCATCTCCGGCTCTATCGGTTTCGACGACTGGGAATGGGGTGTCGACCTGTTTGCCGACGACCCCGTTGTCTTCAAAAAGCTGATCTACGAAATGCGCTTCGACGAAGTCAGCGCTGTGTACGCGTTGTTCGGCTCCTTCTATGTCGGCCTGCGGTTCAGCGCCGCCGAACTCGGAGCGTTCCTCAACGGCACCATGCCCAAGTGGCCCGTAGCGGGCTGATTACCAGCCCACCGCCGTGCCCTTGTTCTGTTCATCCAGCCACGCCTTGAGCGGAGCGAAATACTCCGCCATCGCGCTCGCGTCCATCTTGTCCTCGCCGGTCAGCGCCTTCAGCGCCTCCGGCCAGGGCTTGCTCAGGCCCATCTCTAACATGGCCTTCAGCTTCTCGCCGGCTTCCTTGCTCTCGTAGATGGAGCAGCGATGCAGCGGCGCCGTACAACCGGCAGCCTTGGCCATCGCGCGGTGGAACTGGAACTGCAGAATATGGGCCAGGAAGTAGCGCGAGTACGGCACGTTCGCCGGCACGTGATACTTGGCGCCGGCATCGAAGTTCTCCTCCCCACGCGGCGTCACCGGCGCAACACCCTGATACTTCTTCCGCAGTTCCCACCAGCTGGCGTTGTAGTTCTCCGGCTTCACTTCGCCCGAAAACACCTTCCAGCGCCATTGATCCACCAGCAGCCCGAACGGCAGGAACGCCACCTTCTCCAGCGCACGCCGCATGAGCAGCCCCACATCCTTCGACGCATCGGCCGGCTTGCTGATAAAGCCCAGCTTCACCAGGTACTCCGGCGTGATCGACAGCGCGATGGCATCGCCGATGGCTTCATGGAACCCGTCGTTCGCCGAATCGCGGAACAGCATCGGCTGCTGGTTATAGGCGCGTTGGTAGAAGTTGTGGCCCAGTTCATGGTGGATCACGGCGAACTCCTCGGCCGTGGCTTCAATGCACATCTTGATGCGCAAGTCGTCGACATTGTCCACGTCCCACGCACTGGCATGGCACACCACTTCGCGGTCGCGCGGCTTCGTGAATAGCGACCGTTCCCAGAACGTCGGCGGCAGCGGCGCAAAGCCCAACGACGTGAAGAACGACTCGCCGTACTTCACCATGCCCTTCGCATCGGTCTTGCGCTCCCGAAGGATCTTCGTCAGGTCATAGCCCGGATCCCCGCCCTTGGGCGCCAGCAGCGGATCCAGATACTCCCACGATTGCGCCCAGATGTTCCCGGTCAGATGCGCCGGGATCGGACCCTTCTCCGGCACCACATCGCCGTACTTCTCCCGCAGCTTCTTGCGCGCGTAGGCATGCAGCGATTCGTACAGTGGCCGCACCTGTTCCCATAACCGATCCAGTTCCTTGGCGAAGGCGTCGGGCGGCATGTCGTACTTCGACCGCCACATGGCACCGCT
>JAEUQF010000008.1 GCA_016789745.1 Bryobacterales bacterium | reverse complement strand
CTCCGTGAACAGGCCCTCCATCCCGGCGTCCCACTCCTGGATCAGGAAATTGCGCACGGACATCATCGCCTGCAGGCTAGCCACATGCGCCACCGGCCCGTAGTACATGTGCGGCGACACCTCGGCGCCATACATCTCGCCAAGCGCGGCGATCTTCCGGATCTCGGTAATCCCGCCGCAGTGGATCACGTCCGGCTGCAGAATCTGCGCTCCCTTGGCGTCCAACAGTTGCTTGAACTCGTAGCGCGACACCAGCCCTTCGCCGCCCGCCAGCGGCACCGGGCTCTTCGCCGCAATCTCGCCCAGCGCTTCGGGCAACTCCCGCCACACCGGCTCTTCGATGAACATCGGTTTGAAGGGTGCCACGGCCTGCGCGAAAGCAAGAGCCGACCGCACGCTGAACGTCTCCCACATCTCAAGCGCGATCTCCAACCGCGGCCCGCCACCCTTGCGGACGGCCTCGACTTCCGCCGTCAGCCGGGCCAGCCGCTCGGCTTCCGTACCGCCCTTCGGCAGCACCCACTTGAGGCAACTCCAGCCCTGCTGCACCGTCTCGGCGGCCAGCTTCTCGAGCGTCGCTGGCGTGCGGGGCTGCAACTTCTGGCTCCAATGGCTGTAATAGACGCGCTGCGGGCGGGCCTCGGCGGCCCCCGCCAGGCGCCATACCGGCAACCCGAGCCGCTTGGCCTCGATGTCCCAGAGCGCGATGTCGATGGCTGCCAGTGCCGTCATCAGCACCGGCCCGTTCCGGTAACGCGAATACTGGTAGTAGGCGCGGTTCCAGTGATCCTCAACGCCCGCCGCCGGCTTGCCGATCAGGTACGGCTTGTACCAGAGAATCGCCTGCTCGACGATATCGATGCGGCCGGAGATGGAGCCCTCGCCGATGCCCGTGATGCCGCCATCGGTCTCCAACTCGACAAACAGATAATCGCGGTTTTCGAACGTATGCTTGCGGGTGCGAAGGTCGCGAATGATCAGCTCCTTCGGGCCGGCCAGGGCGATCGAGGGGAGGGTGAGCAGGGCGCGGCGGCTCAGGCGGGGAAGCGGCGGCATCTTTCGACTATAAAGCAGTGTCGCCGCTACAATGAAAGGGCGTGCACCGTTTCCTGCTCTACAACGATGAAGTCCGTGATACCAGCGAAGGCATGCTGCGTCCGGGCCAGGTGGGTCTGCTGAATGGCTGGGGCGTCTTCAGCACGCTCCGGGTGAAGGACGGTGTGCTGTTTGCCTGGGAACGCCACTGGGCTCGCATGTGTAAGGACGCCGCACTGATGCATGTGCCGATGCCGGCCACCGACGGCGACCTGCTGCGGCCCTTGCTGCGGCTGATCGAAGCCAATCGCGCCTTCGACGCTACCCTGCGCGTGGCGATCATCCGCAACCGCGGCGGCCTATTTGATGCGCCGAATCTCGACCGCGAGTTCGACGTTATCGCGTTCACGAAGGACTTGGCCAACTGGAAGGACGGCGTGCGGCTCGGCGTGAAGCCCAACGCCCGCCATGCGGGCAACGAGTTTTCCGGAACCAAGGTGCTGAGCTGGTCGATGAACCTGACGTGGCTGGAAGAGGCCCAGCGGGCCGGTTTCGATGAGGTGGTACTGCTCGACGACCAGGGCCGGGTGAGCGAGTGCACGTCGGCTAACCTGTTTGCCGTCCAGGGTTCGGAGGTTCTGACGCCGCCTCTCAGCAACGGCTGCCTGCCCGGTGTCACCCGTGCCCTGCTGCTCGATGACATTCGCGTGCCCGGGATTTCGGTTCGGGAACAGGAATTGACCCTTCAGGATTTGGCCGCTTCCGACGATGTGTTTATTACGTCCAGCACGCGTGACCTTTTGGGGGTCGGCGAAGTGGGCGGCGTGGCCTTACGCATGGATGGGCGGGTGCGGAGCCGCCTGCACCAGGCGTTCCAGGACTATTTGCACGGTTATGTAAGCCGTGTGAAGGCGCCGGTTACGGAATCGTTACCCTGACCGCCGCGGATTTTCGTATAGTGAAAGAACGTAAGTAGCTTCGGCTCGCTTACGCTGTTCCTGCTTTATGTTTGTTGACTGTCCCAGTTGCGGTTCCAAGCACGTCCGGCACTCGCGCCGCTTGTCGATTCCGGAGCGCATTATCAGCCTCTTCGGCTACCACACGCTGCGCTGCAACGACTGTAAGCACCGCTTCCGGCAGAAGGTGTGGCACTTGCGGGATTGGATCTGGAGCCGCTGCCCGCGCTGCTACCGCACCGACTTAAGCACCTGGAGCGAAGAGCATTACTCGCCGAAAACCCGCACTTTGATCAAGTTGCGTCTGGGGGCCAAACGCCTGCGCTGCGAGTATTGCCGCTTCAACTTCGCCGGCTTCCGGCCAGTGAAGGAACGCTACAAGTTCCGGCGCCGCTCGCGAGGTGGTGAGGCTCCGCAAGCCGAGCCGATGGCGGGGGAGCTGTCCAATGAACACGTGACGGTGGACGACGAGTAGACTCAGCGTTTTACAGATAAATCCTTCCTCCTGATTCCCCCGGATTGGCCGATCATCCGGGCGTGCTTGTCCTGCTTGCCTTGCTCTCCCTGCTGGCCTACTCCCAACCGCTCTTCCGTGCTACGCCTGACCTGCCCCTCGCGATAGACGAGACCACCCTCGCCTACCACTTTGACGAGGACGCCGGCCTGCACCGGGTCCGCTTCCAGGTCGCCTTGGATGGCCCGGACGCCCTGCAGATCGCTTTTGGGGACTTCCACCTGCCTGCCGGGGCCGCGGTGCGGCTCTTCGCCCTTGCCGCGGACGGCACCGTCTCAAGCGCCGGCCCTTACGAGGCGGCCGGGCCTGCCGGTACCGGGGAGTTCTGGTCTGACCCGGTGGCCGGGAATCCGGTTACGGTGGAACTGAGCAGTCCGGAGCCACTGGCCACGCTGCCGTTTTCGATTGCCGGCGTCTCTCCCGGCGAATTCGCGGCACCACCCCCGGCAGCGGCTCCGGCGCCCAGTCCCGACGTGTGGGAAGGCGATATTCTCGTCGACTGGTGGGACAAACGGCTTCGGTCTGGCGTCTCGGTTCCGACCGTCGGCGAGTACGTGTGGCCGGACGGCGTCATTCCGTATTCCATTGCAGCAGGCTTGCCCAGCCAGCAGCGGATTACCTCCGCCATTTCGCACTGGAACGGGCAATTGAACGGCACGCTGCGCCTGGTGCCGCGTTCGAACGAACGAGTCTACGTGCAGTTCGTGCGTCCGCCGTCGGCGGGCGTTTGTGCCTCCTACGTGGGATGGATGGGCATGGCGGCGCAGCCGGTGCAGATCGGCGACCAGTGCTCGACGGGCAACGTCATCCACGAGATCGGGCACGTGGCGGGCCTGTTCCACGAGCATACGCGGGCCGGGCGGGACCGCCACGTGCGAGTGTTGGACGAGAACATCCAGTCCGATGCGGCCGTTAACTTCGCGATCGTGCCGGGCTCGGTGGAGCAGGGCGACTACGATTTCGGCTCGATCATGCATTACGGGGCTTATGCCTTCTCGGCGAATGGCTTGCCGACGCTGGTGACGATTCCGGAAGGCATCTCGATTGGACAGCGCGCGGGGCTCTCGGCCGGGGACATCGCCGCGGTTCGTGCTCTATACGGCAGCCGTTCGGGACCGGCGACCACGGGCGGGAACACGCCGTCGCCCACCCTGCCCCCGACTCCTTCCGGCCCATCCACGGTGACCGTCACGATCGCTTCGAATCCGCCGGGCCGCACAGTCACGGTGGACGGAACCCTCCTGACGACACCGGCCCGGCTGAGTTGGACGCCAGGCAGCAGGCACACGGTGGCTGCTTCGAGCGAATCCACCGGAGCCGCCGAATACACGTTCACCAAGTGGAGCGACGGAGGTGCGGCCTCGCATACAGTGACGGCGACCGGGTCGGCGACAACGCTGACGGCCACGTACGCGATGCGGTACCGGCTGACGACGGACGTCCGCGGGGACGGGACACTGACGGTGCGTCCGGCGGCCCCCAATGGGATGTACACCGCCGGGTCGACGATCAGCCTGAACGCGCAGCCGGGGGCAGGGAGTTGCTTCGCCGGGTGGCTGGGCACCATACCCGTAACGGCGCCCGCCGCATCCATGGTGTTGGGCAAGCCCTACGATGTTGTGGCGCAGTTCCAGCCTGGAGCGGTGACCGTTCCGTCCAGTTTTGGAGTGCCGGCCGGCGGCGGGACGTTCAGCGTGGGTGTGGCGGCCACTTCGGGCTGTATCTGGAGCGCGGTGACGAACGGGAGTTGGATCTCGATCGGGACCCCATACGGCTCGTCATCGGGGGTGATGCGAGTCACGGTTCGGCCGAACACGTCGGGCGTGGCCCGCATGGCGATGATCGCGGTGAACGGAAAGGCGATGGTGGTCCAGCAGTCGGGCCGGTAAGTGGCGGCTTGGGTTCGGACGTGCACTTTTTCTATTTCCTTCCGGACTTTCCCGCCTTCGGGGTCGGAGGGCGAACGATACCGCCCTCCGATTTAGTGAAGCACGGCGAGTGCGGGGTGGTGCGGCGAGGCGTGGATAAGTATTTGTTGCTAAGCCGTTTATTGATTCGCTATGGCTGTGAACGATAAAACGCGGCGCACAAAAGAAGAGGGCCGCCCGTGCTCTTCGCAACGGGCGGCCCTGGTACTACGTGTCTGTGTTATCCGCTAGTAGGAGCCGAAGAAGACCCGGGTGGTCGCCTTCGAGAACCTGCCCTTGGAGTCGGTGACCGTCAATTCGAAGACGTACTCACCATAGGCCAGCGGGCTGAAGCGGACGGTCGGAGTGGCGGTGTCGGCGCCGAGGATGAGCTCGGGCTGACGGCCAACCGCACGCCAGGAGTAGCCGATCACCAAGCCCTCCGGATGGAAGCTGCGCGTACCATCCAGACGAACTTCGCGAACAGTGGTCACCTGGTTCGGACCGGCATCGGCCACCGGACCGGCATCGCCGCCCGGACCCGTACCCGGCCGCACCGTCACCTCGACGCGAGCCGTCACCGTGTTGCGGCGGCCGATCGCGCGGAGCGTGTAGGTGGTGGTGACCTGTGGGTTCACCGTAGCGGTGCCATTGAGCGGTACCGAGCCAACGCCATCGAGGAAGACCTCGGTTGCGCCTTCGGTGCTCCAGTTCAGGGCAACGGCTCCGCCCGGCGTGGTGCTGGACGGTGTTGCGGTGAAGCTGATGATGCGAACAGCCGGGAAGACCGTAACGGTGGCTTCCGCGGTAACCGTGCCGGCCGCATTGCGAGCCGTCAGGGTGTAGGTGGTGGTCTGCGTCGGCGAAACATTCGCGCTGCCGGTGAGGGCCACTTCGCCAATGCCGGAGATCGAGACGTCGGTTGCGTTCTCGACATTCCAGACGAGCGAGGAGGTTTCACCCGCGACGATCTCGCTGGGCGCCGCGCTGAAGCGAACCACGCGAGCCATAGGCGGAGCATTCACCTGGATGGTGGTCTGCGCCGTGGTCTGGCCGAACTGGTTGCGAGCCGTGAGCACGTAAACCGTGGTCGCGGTCGGCGTGACAACCTGCGAACCGCTCTGGGCAACGGCACCGATGCCGCTGATTTCGACGGTGTCGGCACCTTCGGTCTGCCAGCTGAGCGTCGAGGACTGTCCGGAGACGATGGTCATCGGCGAACCCTGGAAGAAGAGGATGCGGGCGTCAGGCCGCTGTACGACGATGGTGACGGTTTCGCTGATCTCGCTTACGCGGTTGCGAGCGGTGAGGCGATAGGTCGTGGTCTGAGTGGGCGATACGCTGGTGGAGCCGCCGCTGCGGTCCACTCCGCCTACGCCGTCGATGGTGACCGTGTCGGCATTCTCGACCGCCCAGGTGAGCTGAGCGGCTTCGCCGGCGCGAATCTGCTGCGGAGTGCCGGTAAAGCGGAGGATGCGAACGTTCGGCGTACGGGTGGTGGTGACGGTGGTACGAGCCACGGCCGAGGCGCCCTTGTCGTCGGTGACCGTCAGGCGGAACGAGTAGTTCTGCCCTTCGGCTGCCGTGAAGGTAGCGCGCTGGGTGTTGGCGCCCGACAGCGAAACGGCCGGACCGCCGGTCTGCAACCACTGGTAGGTGATGGGGTCGCCTTCCGGATCGGACGAAGCCGAACCATCGAGGGTGATCTGGCCGGCCGTAACGCCCAGCTGATCAGGACCGGCGTCTGCGATAGGAGCGTCGTTGCCGGTGCGGACGCGGCGGGTCACGAGCTCATAGCGAACGCGCGGAACGTCCATGGGGACGGCGGTAGCCGATGCCTTATATTCCTTCGGACGGAGGAAATTACCCAGCTGGATACCAGCGGCCACGCGGCCGGACTGGTTACGAGCGAGCAACGTCTCGTTCATACCGCCTTCCAGGGTGAAGGCGATGTTGTCGTTGATGGGGAACACGAGGCGAGCCGAACCACCCATGCGATCGGCATTGTAGTAGCTCTTGAGGTAGCCGAGGTTGCCCTCGACATACATATTCTTATAGAGCCCCACGGTAGCCTGGGCACCGATCTGGTCAACCGCGCTCAGCATGGTCTGCAGCTTGATGGTACGGCTGAGATCCTGGCTGGCGAGCAGGCGATTGTTCAGGAACGCTTTCGTTCCGAACACGCCGACTTTGCCGCGGCCGAACAGATAATCCAGCACGAGGGCGCCCTGTCCAAGCGCGCCGCCATTCTGGAGGTCATTAAAGGTGACGTGCTTGAAGCTGCCGAACAGACCGGTCTGGAAATCGCTGAAGCGATAGACCAAACCTGCGTCGAACTGGCCTTCCTTACGGTCACGCCAATACATGTATTCGCCCTGGCCCTGGAACGCGAACTTGTCGCGGAAGGGGGCGAAGTAGCGGGCGCGGCCGGAGAAGGTCAGATGCTTGGCGTCGTCCATACCGGCATTCAAGCCCAACAACGCGAAACGCGGCATCCGCTCCTTTACCAGAGCGTCGGCCGCGGTTTTCTCGGTGATGCTAGTGACTTCGCTGGCCGAAAGCGGCTTCGGCAGATTGGCAATGGCCTGGTCCGTCTTGGACTGGGCGGCGCGCAGGTCATCCAACTCCTTTTTGAGAGCCGCGTTCTCATTGCGCATGTCACGCAACAGGTTGGCGATCTCGTCGAGGCGGTCCAGACGCTTGGCCAGATCATCGCAGCAGCTTTTGCCGCGCGCCTGTTCATCGGCCAACTGTTTTTGCAGCTGGGCGATGGTATCGCTTAGGCTGCCGTCGCCGATAGTCTTGCCGTTGGGATCCTGGGCCGTAACCTCGACGCGACGGTTCATGAACCGGCTCTCGGGGGTACGTCCAGAAACCTTGGGCCGCCGATTGCCTTCGGTCTGGGTGTCAATCTGGTTGGGATTTGCTCCGTACTTGACCAGAAAATTCTTCACCGCATTCGCGCGATTTGCGCCGAGTTTTTCCTCGGTGCGGGCCGAGCCGCGGTAGTCTCCGTGTCCGACGAGGCGGACGCGGTAAGTGGGATTACGACGCAACAGATCCGCCAGCCTTAACAGGCTGGGGTAACCATCGGAAAGAGTGGCCGACCCGACCTCAAAATTAATCTCTTCCCAGTCGTCTTTCGTAGCGGTTGTTTCGTTGCCTTGCGAAAAGGCTTGGGTAGCAACGAAGGCGGCAAGCAATGAGAGCTTCCACAACCGGTGCACCATGCTAGGTATTCCTCCTGCTCAATCATTTTTATAGCGTCCGGCGGCCCGCCCGGTAAGATGCGAAAGGGACTAACCCGGCTGATCCGGCTAAACAAAGCCGGCCCTGGCCACAAGACGCACGTGCGAACACTTCGTCCGCGCTGGGGTTTTGTGTACTGCTTTCGCCCACTTTGGACCCCAATCCTTGGTAGGTTTACAGACAGCTTAGCAATCAGGGTTCCAGAATCAAAACCTGCCGCGCTTTTATCTGTAATCGGGCGTTCGGGTGGGGACCATTAGCGTCCGGCAAAATTGGGGTGGGAGCGGGAACTTTTGCCTCCATTGCCGTCAATATGAAGCAGATGGCGGCGATGGAGACAGACGAAGAGCTGATGGAGCGGGCGCGGCGGGGATGCCGCGACTCGTTCGCCGCGATCTACCAACGGCACGCAGGCAGAGTTTACCGTTTCGCGGTGCAACTGACCGGAAAAACGACCGCAGCGGAAGAAATTACACAAGAGGTCTTTCTGGCGCTGCTGGCTGCCCTTGGTAGTTACGATGTCCGCCGCGGGGCCCTGGTTTCCTATTTACTGGGGGTGGCGCGGAACCAGACCTACCGCAAATTGCGGCTGGACCGGCCGGGGGTGGAGTTGGAGGAAGACTGCGCGGCTGGTGCGGCCAGCGCCGAATCGGAGTTAGTGCGGCTGAGCGACGTGGCGTGGCTGCGCCGGGCGATCGCACAGCTTCCGCCAGCGTTTCGGGAGGTGGTAGTGCTGTGTGAACTGGAGGAAATGGACTACGCGCAGGCCGCGCAGGTGTTGGGCATCCCGATTGGGACGGTGCGCAGCCGGCTGCATCGTGCCCGCGGGCAATTGATCGAACAATGGCGCGTTTCGACGGCACGCGCCGGGGAGAGGGTAGGAAAATGACTTGCCTGGAATTCAGCCAAATCGCCCGTGATTACGCCCGTCAGGCTTGGATCAGCGCGCCGGTGCAGGCGGAGGCGGCGCGGCACCTGGAAAGCTGTGGCGGGTGCCGGGAACGTCTGGAGCAGGAGCGGGAACTGGACGGCGGACTGGCGGACTGGGGCGACGCCGAGCGGTCTCTGCAGCCTGGGGCGGCGCTTGGGGCGGCGGTGCTGGCCGAGTTCGATCGCGCGCAGGGCCCCGTCCGGCGGCGCGCGGTGCGGCCGGCGGTGGCGTGGGGGGCGCTGGCGGCGGCGCTTTGCGCGGCTGCGGTGGGTCTGGCGTGGTTACGAACGGACACGCCGGAGAGGCGGAATGCCCCGGTTGCCGCAGTGAGCCCGGCGATCCCTCACCCAGCGGTGGTGGCTTCGGAAGTGCCGCATGAGATCGCAGCCTTGCCGCGTTCGACCGCTGCGGCGCGGCGCGTTCGCCCGCCGGCGGCCCGCGAGCGGGTGACGGCGTTTCTCCCGATTGGGAGTCAGGGGGCGATGGATCCGCGGGAAGATCTCCGGCTGCTGCGGATCCAACTGCCCGAATCGGAATTATTGCGGTTAGGGTTGCCGGTGGCGCCGCGTTTGGAGCAGGGGTACGTGCGTGCCGATGTGCTGCTGGGCGAGGATGGACTGGCGCGGGCCATCCGTTTTGTCTACTAATTTCAGAACTTAGAATATAAGAATCAGGAGTGAGTCTATGAGAAAGCTTGCGATGGGTGTGCTTGGTTTTGGCGCGCTGCTGGGAGCGCAGGAACACGACGTCTTGTTTGAGCGGGCGGTGCCGGCGCCGCGGATGGCGTTTTTCCAGGGGGTGCCGGCCGCCGACGCGGCACCTCCCCCTCACCATGGTGCGACGTTTGCCTTTATCACGGCCGCCGATGGGGGGGGCCGTCCGGTGAAAGGGGCGCCCTACACCGGGGAAGGAACTACCGAAACGGTGCGGATCCTGGCCGATGGCACCCGTATTACGAACAAGAACACGACGGTAATGGCGCGCGACGCGGAAGGGCGGACGCGGCGGGAGACGTCGCTCTCGCATATCGGGCCGTGGGCCAATGGGGAGCAGGCCGTGCCGCGCTTCGTCACCATCACCGACCCGGTCAGCAAGGAGACATTCGTCCTGAACCTGACCGATCGTACGGCCACGAAATCGAAGATGGGCGAACCGCTGGTGTTCCGCCACGAGACGCAGGAAGGCACGACACAGCGGGTGACCGAGCAGCGGGTTTCGGTGCGGGTGAGCGGCAGCGGGACAGGGACGGCGGACGTGGTTTCGCTGCAGCAGGCGATGCCGGCAATTCCGGCGATGCCGGTTGCGGGCGTGGCGGGGGTGCAGGCGACGCGGGTCATGTTTGACACCAAAAACATGAAGACCGAGAACCTGGGCACGCAGAGCATGGATGGCGTGAAGGTAGAGGGGACGCGGACAACCCACACGATTCCGGCCGGCGAGATCGGCAATGACCGGGCGATCGTTTCGACGACGGAGCGCTGGTATTCGCCGGACCTGCAGATGGTGATCTACAGCAAGACAGTGGACCCG
>JAEUQF010000479.1 GCA_016789745.1 Bryobacterales bacterium | reverse complement strand
AACAACCACCAGAAATGAGGAGTCTCCTAAAGATCCCGGTTTGCGCAAAAATGCGGTTTGCTGATGTGCGCCAGTGTGCCGCGAGAATGAAGAGATTTAACGTTCACCGCCGAAGCAAATAAAGATTTCTCCTTCCCACCCAACAACCTACACCGAAAACCCCGCCTTCCCCCAACCCGCCTTCTCCAACCTCCCCTGTTATTCTGAAGCCGCGATCCACCGCCATCTGGTTCGCCGCCGACGGCCGGGCCCCCTCCGCCGGTTCATCCCCAAATCCAGGAGCACCACCATGAGTAAGCGCAATCGTAACCGCGACCGCAATCGCAATAACCAGGCGCCCGTCCCAGCCCCGGCCTCCACGCCGCTATCGAAGGCAGATATCGCCCGCATCAACGGCGCCAAGTCCCATGGACCCACCTCCGACGCCGGCAAAGCCCGCTCTTCCCAAAACGCCATCAAGCACGGTCTCACCGCCAAGAAGTTCATGGGCACCCCCGAAGAGCAGGCCGAGTTCGACCTGCACCTCGCCGCCACTATCGCCCACCTGTCCCCGCAAACCGACTACGAACTCTACCTCGTCACCAAGATCGCCCGCGCGGATTTCCTGCATGATCGCGCCGAAGACATGCAGAACGCTCTCCTCGATCTGCAATTGGCCGCGATTTATGACGATACTGTGGAAACGTTTCCGAACATCGACTTGCTTGGTGCCAATGCCACGGCCTTCCGCATCCTGGATGACAAATCCTCCGCCCATCGCAATCTCGATCGCCACATCGCCCGCCTCGCCCCGAACGCGTCCAGGCCCGCAAAGCCCTCACCGAAGCTGTCGCCGCCCGCCGTCTCCGCGAAGCTGAGGAACGCGCCGCCGCCGAACGTGAAGCCGCTGCGCTTGCCGCTCAGCTCGCCGCAGCCCAACCCGAAACACAAAAATTGCAATCCGAACCAACGGCCCCGGCCACGGTCACACCCATCGACACCGGCCGCCGCCCGGTTCCCACCCCGCCGGCCACCTCCCATCCGGTCGCATTTCAAAACGAACCAACGCCCTCCGCGGACGGCACTCCCAACTGCCCCGCGGCCTGAAATCTCATCGACGGGAACCCCTTGCCCCCTCCGCCGTTCGGTCCTCGCGCGCCCCTTCCACCGGGCTCGCCAACGTCCCCAGCCGGAGGTGTGCCCGCCCATTCCCGTCATCTAGGACATTTGTCCCACGACATCCCCGCGGCCGCCTGTTACGCTCATCCCGAATCCATTAGGAAACCCATGTCCACTCGTCGAACCCTGTTGTCCTCGATGCTCGGCGCTGGCACCGCTGCGTTTGCCCCCGCCCAAACCTTCACCGCCACCGGCCAGACCACCATCGGCTTCAAGGCCGACGGCATCCCCGCCCGTTCCGAATGCGGCATCGGCGCCCTCATGCCCTGGGCCGACGCCCTCTGGGCCGTCACCTACAACAGCCACAAAAAGGGCACCGGCTACGGCCTCGGCCTCTACCGCATCGACGACTCGCTCAAGAGCGAGCGCGTCCACGTCCATGACGGCACGCACGCCAACCGGCTGATACACCGTGAGTCCGACCAGTGTTTCATCGGCCCCTATGTCATCGACGCCAAGGGCAACTGGAAGCACATCCCCGCGCTCGACGAGGTGCGCTGCACCAGCACCATGCGCCACCTTACGGACCCCAACCGGATCTACTACCAGTGCATGGAAGGCGAGTTCCTCGAAATGGATGTGCGCGACCACAAGCCTCGCCTGCTCTTCGATCTCGTCAAGCACATGAAGATCGCCGCCCGCCCGCACTTCAAGGGCGGCTACACCGCCCAGGGCCGCGTCGTCGTCGCCAACAACGGCTTCTACGCCTTCGGCGAGGACCAGGCCGGCCTTTTCGAATTCGACGGCACCAGCTGGAAGAAGCTCTCCGGCAAGCCCCATATGGACGTCGCCGCCCGCCAGGACATGGGCAACACCCTGTTCGCCACCGGCTGGGACGAAGCCTCGGTCCTGTTCTGGGCGCTGGTCAAAGGCCAGTGGCAGCGCTACCGCCTCCCCAAAGGCTCCCACGCCATGAGCCACGCCTACCAGACCGAATGGATGCGCATCCGCGAAGTCGAGACCGAACACTATCTGATGGACATCCAGGGCCTCATGTATGAGCTCCAGCCCATCGCCTTTGAGGACCGCATCTGGGGCGTGAAGCCCATCTGCCAGCACCTCCGCATCATCCCCGATTTCTGCGCCTATCGCGGCCTGTTCGCCGTCGGCGGCAACCAGACCACGCCCAACCGCGACAACAACGCCGTCGCCGGCCAACCGCAGGCCGGGCTCTGGTTCGGCAAGACCGACGACCTCTGGTCCTGGGGCCGTCCCCAAGGCTGGGGCGGGCCCTGGTGGAAAGCCGCCGTCAAACGCGGCGTCCCCTCGGACCCCATGCTGCTTACCGGCTTCGTACACAAGATGCTCCACCTCACCGCCGACAAGCCCGGCGCCTTCGACGTCGAAATCGACTTCATGGGCAACGGCACCTGGCACAAGTACGAAACCATCAAAGTCGGCGCCGACGGGTATGCCAAACACCTGTTCCCCGACGCCTTCTCGGCCCAGTGGGTGCGCCTTACCCCGCAGGTGGATTGCCAGGCCACCGCACTGTTCTACTTCGTCTAGTCTCGTTCTCGCTTCAGGGAGTCTTTAGCCATGTCGCCATTCATTCGAATCGCCCTCCTGCTGCTGGCCGCCTTGCCGCTTGCCGCGCAGCAGGGCAGGGGAACCATCTCCGGAACCATCACCGATGCCAGCGGCGCCATCGTGCCCGCCGCTTCCGTTCGTCTGGTCAATACCGGCACCAACGCCGCCACCGCCGTCAACACGAACGAGGAAGGCTACTTCACCGCTCCGGCGCTGCCCGTGGGCGTGTATAGCGTTACGGCCGAGAAAACCGGCTTCAAACGCGTTACCCAGAGCAACATCACGCTCCAGGTCGACGGCCGCATCTCGCTCAACCTCCAGATGGAAGTAGGCGCCACCGCCGAATCCATCGAAGTCACCGCCGAAGCCTCGCTCGTCGACGTCGGCAGCGCCACGGTCGGCAAGGTGGTCGAGAACCGCCGCATCACGGATCTCCCGCTGAACGGCCGCAACGCCCTCGCCCTCGTCATGCTCACCCCCGGCGTCAAGTCGCAAGCCGGGCCCACCAACAGCGGCTTCGTCGACCGCGGCACCGCGCTTTCCGCCATCAGCATCAACGGCGGCCCCAGCTCGCTGAACAGCTTCGTCCTCGATGGCGGCAACAACAACAGCGCCTTCCTCGCCGACGTCAACGTCAACCCCACGGTCGATGCCGTCGAAGAGTTCAAGGTCCAGTCCAACACCATGTCGGCCGAGTTCGGCTTCACCGCCGGTGGCGTCGTCAACATCGTCACCAAGAGCGGCACCAACGAATTCCATGGCTCCGGCACCTACTTCCTGCGCAACGATGCTTTCGATGCGCGCCGCGCCTACACCGCCTCCAAGGAGGTCTTCCGCTATCACCAGTACGGCGCCTCCCTCGGCGGGCCCGTACGTCTGCCGAAAATCTACAACGGCACAAACCGCACCTTCTTCTTCTTCAACTACGAAGGCTGGCGCAATAAGCGCAACCGCTCCAACATCCTGAGCGTGCCCATCGAAGAGTTCCGCAACGGCAACTTCTCCCGCCTGGCCAACGCCAACGGCACCCCCATCCCCATCTTCGACCCCAACACCACTGCCGCCAATACCAATGGCTCCGGCTTTGTCCGCCAGCCCTTCCCGGGCAACGTGATCCCGTCGAACCGGCTGGATCCGGTGTCGCAGAAGATGCTGCAGTTCTACCCCCTGCCCAACCAGACCCCCAATAACCCGTTCACCTTCACCAACAACTGGATCGGCCAGGTCAGCGAGAACCGCGACATGAACCAGTACACCACCAAGGTGGATCACCGCTTCGCCGACAGCAACACGCTCAGCGTGCGGTACATGTACTACAAGCACTTCAACGATAACGGCCTCGCCGGCGCCCTGCCCGACCCCAACGTCCGCGCCCGCCTCGACAACTACAAGAACTACAACATCCTGGTCAACGACACCCACAGCTTCTCGCCCACCATGCTCAATGAGCTGCGCGTCGGCGTCACCCGCCAGGCCTTCCCGTTCACGGCCTACAGTTTCGGCCAGGATTGGCCCGAAAAGCTCGGCCTGCCCGCCAATGTCCCGCGCGACACGCTGCCTCGTATCGACGCCGGCCTCCCCGGCTTTGGCGCCTTTACCGTCGGCCTCCGCGGCGGTACCACCTGGCAGTTCTTCGATATGGTCACCAAAATCACCGGTGGCCACACCCTCAAAATGGGCGTCGACTTCCGCGTCCAGCAGGCTAACAACTACCAGCGCGAAGTGCCCTCCGGCCAGTTCAACTTCCCCGCCGGACTCACCGGCAACCCCCAGACCCCAGCAGGCACCGGCAGTCAGTTCGCCACCTTCATGCTGGGCGCCGTCGGCAGCGCTACCCAGATCCGCTACTCGGGCGAAAGCCAGGCCGGCAAGTCCTACAGCCTCTTCTTCCAGGACGATTGGAAGGTCACCCGGCGCCTCACGCTGAACCTCGGCCTGCGCTGGGATCACCAGGAACCGCCCTTTGAACGCAACGGCGGCACCTCCAACTTCAACCCCTCGGTCACCAACCCGCTTACCGGGCTGCCCGGCCGCATCACCTACGCTCGCGTCGACTACGGCAAGACCTATCTGGAACCCCGCTACAACGACTTCGGGCCGCGCTTCGGCCTTGCCTACGATCTGTTCGGCGACGGCAAGACCGTGCTCCGCGCCGGCTACAGCATCTTCTACCCCCAGATCTTCTACCGCGACTTCTTCGGTGCCACGGCGGGCTTTGCCAACACCTCCACCTCCTTCCTGCCGCCCAACAACAACACCAACCTCCCGGCCTTCCAGTTCCGCAACGGCTATCCTTCGGCCTATGCCGAACCGCTCGGCTCCGCGCTCGGTCCCAACTTCCTGTTGAGCCAGGGCGTCAATTGGGATCAGGCCAACGAGAAGACCCCGCGCTCGCAGCAGTGGACCGTATCGCTACAGCGCCAACTGCCCGGGCGCTGGCTCATTGATGCGGCCTACAGCGCCAACCAGGGCAGTCACCTGGCCGCCAGCGGCTATGACTTCAACCAACTCGATCCGCAGTTGAACTCGCTCGGACTCAGCCTGCAGGACCAGGTGCCGAACCCTTACGCCGGCCGCATCCCCGGCGCCCTCGGCGGCGCCACCATCAGCCGCTCGCAGTCGCTGCGGCCTTTCCCCTACTACACGGGCGTCACGGTACGCGTGCCGCGCCTCGGCAACTCCATCTACCACGCCTTCCTGTTGAGCGTCGAGAAGCGGCTGGCCAACGGCTTCGCCATCCTCGGCTCCTATACGTTTGCCAAGCTCATCAGCGACAGCGCCATCGTGCCGTCCAACTTCGGCGCTGTCGAAGTCGGCAGTGACAACGGCTACCAGAACGGCAAGTACGACCGCCGCGCCGAGCGCAGCATTGACCCCACCGACGTGGCCAATCGCCTGGTCATCAGCGGCATCTACGAACTCCCCTTCGGCAAGGGCAAGAAGTTCGCACCCGGCAGCCGTGCCGCCGATAAGGTCATCGGCGGCTGGCAGTTGAACGTCATCTCCACCATGCAGGGCGGCCTCCCGCTGGTCATCCGTGGCGCCAACAACTTCCTGGCCAACCGCCCGAACTCCACCGGCGTCAGCGCCAAGCTGGACAACCCCACGCCGGAGCGCTGGTTCGACA
Source organism: Bryobacterales bacterium (assembly GCA_016789745.1). GTDB lineage: Bacteria > Acidobacteriota > Terriglobia > Bryobacterales > Bryobacteraceae > CADEFT01. The sequence continues at coordinate 11,344 of JAEUQF010000479.1, read as the reverse complement.
CCAGTGCCTTCGTCAATCCGCCCAACTTCACCTTCGGCAACGTCAGCCGCACTCTACCCGACGTGCGCGGCCCTGGTGTTGTTAACTTCGACGTGTCGGCCATCAAGGATACGCAGATCTTCGAACGCCTGAAGCTGCAGTTCCGTGCCGAGATGTTCAACATCTTCAACCACACCAACTACGGCAATCCCGGCGTCGGCTTCTCCCCCGGCCCCGACGGCCGCAACCAGAGCGCCACCTTCGGCGTCATCACCTCCGCCCGCGACCCGCGCATCATCCAGTTCGGCTTGCGCCTGGTCTTCTAAGTAACTCCTTCGCGGGCAGGCTCTCCCCCTGCCCGCGAAGATCCTCCCAATAAAAACCTCAAACCCTCTATTTTCCGCCCGCCCACCCGACCCTAATCAAGCGACAACCGCCATGAGACTTTCCAAAATCACTCTTGTCGCTTTCGCCGCGGCCATTCTCGGCACCGCGGCCCATGCCCAGACGGCCGTCACCCTTACCGGCGGCCGCCTCACCCTCACAACCCCATCCACGGACCAGAACCTGAAGGTCGAAGCCTCGAACGGTACCGTCCGGGTCTACGGATTCCCCGGCATCGCCGAATGGCCGGGCTTACGTGTCGCTCTCCGGGGTTACGGTGAACACCGGCGCCGGCAAAGACACCGTCGACGTGGAGGTGCTCGCGTCCCCAAAGCTTTGATGTGCGCGTCAACACGGGCGCCCGGGCACCCTGTTGAACTCGGCCAACCTCGTCCTGGAGGGGGCGGCCGCCAGCCCTCGGAAGGTGGCCATGGAAGTCGATAGCGAGAGCCAGAACGCTGCCGTCGCGATCAACGCCGGAGCCGGTTCGGAGATCACCGCCAAGGTCACCTCCCCGGTCCCCTCCAGCTTTCTCCGCGTCGCTTTCACCGCCACATCTCCCAAGACATCTCTGGAAGTAAGCTCCGCCGCGGCGGCCGTCGAGCTTGAGGCCCGCGGCAACGGCCCGGCTGGCTCCGATGAGTTGAAGTATCTGCTGTCCCAGTCACGTCGGCGCAAGTTACCGCCGTCTGGGGCCTCAACAGCGGGGCGGGTGCCGACAAGATCGAGGCTACCGTCGTCAACCCGGGTGGCACCGTAACCCAGACCGGAACCGTGGCCGCCGGCGCCGGCGATGACTTCGTGAACGTCGAGACCATCGCGTTCCAGAACCATCACCGGTCTTACCATCAACGGCGGCGATGGAAACGACGAGTTGTTCCAGACCATCCAGGGCCGCTTCCAGAACTCGCAGACCCTCCAGACGGCGATGTTCGGGGGGCCGGGCAACGACAAGCTCGCGCTCTCCACCGACACCGGAATCTTCGGAACCGGCCTGCCCAACGACACCTTCCCCAGCATTGACTGCGGCCTCGGCAATGATCTGTTCCAGGCGTTTGGACTCATCCGCGGTTGCGAAGCGCGCTTCTAACCACACGGCAGGGCGCGCGCCCGGTGTGACCGCCGTCCTAGTGGCACATCGGGTCCGCGCCCAGCGTCCCCACCAGGCTCCCCAGATACTCGACGCTCCGTACGCGCTCCAACTCCGCCCGCGCTTCCCGCAGCCGTACCTCCAGTTTCAGCCGCTGCTTCTCACTGGCATCCATCCCCGCCTGCGCTGCTTCCAGCGATTCCACGTGCCGCCGCCACAACGCCACATCGTTGCGCTGCTTCACCTGCAGCCGCTCGCGGTACCAGTCGCTGCCCAGCACGGCCTCCCGCTCAAACAGCGCCCGGATGCGCGGGCTGTCCACGCCTTCGCCTTCATAGTGCCCGTGCGCCATGATGTGCAGCAGCGCCTTCACCGGCGGGCAGGCTTGCTCCACGCTGCCGTCCTCAAAGTACAGCCGCGCCACGCGCTGCTGGGCTTCCACCATCGCTTCAATGCCGCTCACGAACTGCGACAAATCCTGCTTCTCCGGCCGCAGCCAGGGTTCCGGAAAGACCGCGTCTGGTGTTTCAAACAATCGCCCCAGGAATTGTTCCGCGAACTGTGCCGTGATGCGATAGCCCAACCGGCTGGCCAGCACCTTGCGCCCTTCGTATTCGAAGTCGTCCACCTTCTCCAGATACCCGCGCTCGATCAGGAACTTCGGATCGCGTTCGGTCACCTTCATGCGGCACCAGATCTCCGGCACCAGCATGCTGATGTCGTGCTCCACCTGGTAGTTCGGGCCCACACAGCCCGCCACGGACGTGAAGCCTTCATAGCCCGTCAGGATCGCATCGACGACGGCGTTATTCACATCGATCACCGGCGGCAGGGCATTGAACGGGCCCTTGGTGAGTGCCCCTTCGCTGCCGAAGCCGGTTGTCGATGGCGACTTGCCTGTGAGGCTGCAGATGAAGTCCATGAACAGCTCGGGCAACTCCTGATAGTGGATCGGCCCATACACGGCCAGCGGCGGCAACCCGATCTCCGGTTGTGCCGGATTCGCGCGGCGCCCTGCCAGCACCGAGTTCACCGGGAATGGTACTTCCTGCCCGGCCGGCACCTCGCGATCCAGATGCGCTCCAATGCGCGCCAGATGCGTCTCGCGCGGATTCATGCGATCCGGCCGTTTCTGCTGATAGCGCGGATTCTTCGACGGCTTGCCATCTACGACGCGCGGCACGGCCGAACACACCACGTACTCGAACTTCGATTCCAGAAAGCCCGTCAACAGCTTCTGCATGGGTTCGGTGAACCGGTCGAACACCACGACGTGGTCCACCATCTTCCGCACCTGCTCGGCCGACAGCGGCTCATAGTTCGACAGGAACGTGCCTGGCGAAGCAATGTCGGCCTCGGCATGCTCATCAAAGCCCGGCTCAATGGCATCATCCGGACGCTGGAATAGCAGCGCCTCGCAGTTGGCCACCAGTTTCACCGATGGGTGCAGCTCGCGCGGGTCCAGGCCGGTAACCGCCTCCCGCGCCACCACCGCCGACACCGTAATATCGTCCTCTACCTGCACCTTGGTCGCCGGATGGAAGTCCGGCCGCAGCTTGTAAATCCGCCATGACCCATCGGGCTCACGCCCCACCCGCAGGTAGTTCGCCATCAGCTTCTGGTTGTCGTACTTTAGCTCATGGCCCTGGAAGCCGTTCACGCGGTCTACCGTGAAATGCTGCCGCCAGTTGTCGCCCCACTCGGGCCGGTAGTAGCGCTTCACGGTGAACACCAACTGCCGGATGATCTGCGGGATGGTCCGTAGCCAGGCGTTATACTCGTCCACGTACTTGAACGACGGCGTCAGCAACTGGATGACCGAGCCCAAAGATCGCTCCACGCTCAGAATCGCGCGCCCATCCTGCGGCCGCGCCGGACCCTTGCGGATCTGCGAATAGTCCTTGGCCAGGATCTCTTCCACCTGGTCGAAGTCAGCCTGGTAATCGCGCACGAACACCGGCCCGCGCAACAGCACACTGGCAATCGACTTCGAGATCTCCGACTTGCCCCCGCCTGACACCGTGGACGGTTTGTGAATGAGAGTGCCGTCGGCGCGCGTGCCCACCAAGCGCCACGCCGACCCCGACGTCTGGCGCTCCAGCCGTAGCCGGTAGCCGGACGGCAGCACGTAGGCATCGCCGGCTCGCAACGGAAGGCGTTGTTCGACGCCGTCCTGCTGCCAGCGCACATAGCCGCTGCGCACAAAGAACTCGGCCGCCTCCGGCACGTAGAACACGTTTGGATACTGGCGGTCCACCGCATAGCCTTCCTTGCGTTCCACCAAATCGCCCAGCAACTGCATGGCGTTGTCAAAGGTGGCAGGCTTCAGCGGCACCGTGCCCTGCGCGTAGAAGTCCTGGCCCAGCACGTAGCTGGGGAAGGCGATCGCGCCGCCGGCATGCTCTTCCTGCGCGATGCCGAACAGGTTCGACGCATAGCTGATCTGCGTCTTGACTTCCTTCTTGCAATAGCCGTAGTAGGAGTCGGCGATGATGGTAACCATCACGCCGCTCTTATCGCGGCAGGTCACTTTGAAGGCCCCTCCGTTGTTGTAGAGCTCGTTGGGGTCAGACCAGCACATCTTGTCGCGCCGCTGCCGTGCGGTGGCCTGTTCGATGCGCGGCAGGCCGAGGTCCTTCTTCTTCACGCCCACCAGGTGCGGCGCCAGGATCACGCAGCCGGTGTGGCCGGTCCAGTGGCGGTAGTCGAGCGCGGCGTCGTTTTCGGCCAGGAACGGATCGCCCGCGTTGCCGAAAATGCCTTCGATGAAGTCGAGGTTGCTCACCAGACTGCCCGGCGCGAAGAAGCGCACTTCCATGGTCTTCCAGGGCTCATTGCCATACTCCGGGCACACCAACGGCCGCAGCAGCAGCGAGACCCACACGTGCGCTTCGGTGGCCTGGTCGGCGGTGAAGGGAAGTCGCAGCACATCGGCGGGTGGGCAGAAGGCGCGCGCCAGCAATCCTGCAAAGGCCTGCCGCGGCACCGCGGTCTTGTCGGCCGGAATCGGCAGCCCGCCTTCCACGACGTGGAAGATGCCCTGCGTGGTGCGGCGGTCACTGCGCGGATTGTGGAGCACGCCCTGGGCGATGCGGTAGGACTCGCAGTAGGAGGCCGAGAAACGATGGCCCTGCGGCGGCAGCGACATCTCGCGAGCCACGCCCACGCGGTCCAGAACGAAGGTGTTGGCCGGAAGGCGCGGCACGCCGTCCGGGCACGTCTCGCTGAGGACATCCTGGAGGTAGCGCTCAATGCGCCGGTCGGCCGGGCAGAGGTGCCCGCCGCGCATCTGCTCCTTGACCAGGTAGTTGCGCAGCAGCGGCCGCGTCAACTCCAAGAAGTACGGGTCGGCGGTGGCTTCGTTGACCGGCTGGCCCAGGGCCGCCAGTTTGAGGTTGATGTAACGGACGAGTTCGTCGCGTTGTTCGCCGGCCCGTGGCGTGGCCGTATCAAGAGGATGTGTCGTCTCGCGCATGGATGGATAAATCAGAGAGGCCCAAAAGCGAAGAGGCGGTTTCGACAGGGGCGCTACTTCTTTAGAAGGGTTAGTATCAGGATACACTGCGGGCGCTGGTGTTCTGTAGCAACCTTGGGCCAGGCGATCAGGTGGTTGCAGGAGCATAGCCGAGTTCTTTTCGTGCGCGTTCGAGCAGGTGCATGACGCGTTCCTTGACGCTCGGGTCGAGGCCGACGGCATACCACAGGGCATGGACCATCTGGGCGTCACGGGATTGGTGTTGGGCCTGGGGGCTAACCTGGGCCGGATACGGCGGATTAGGGTTCGGGCTTGGCCGAGGGACGGGCGGCGGTGGTGGTGACGGCGGAGGATGCGGCGGCTCGGAACGACGGCAGGCCCTGCGGGAACGGACGGATCGGATGATGCGACGGTGGGGCCGCAGATCCCAGACGGCTCTACCAGGCATGGTGGCTCCTTTCGAGGAGTTGCATGATTGCCGGCATGTACCTCTCGCCGTCGCCAAGGCTTTGGCGGGTGTACCCCAGGTTTGTATGGCAGCCGGGGAACCTGAGGTACATCTGATTTGGTTTCAGCAGGTTGCGAGTGCCTGGTCGGGCGGAAACGGGGGCTCCGAAGGCCGCCGCGATGGCCTCGGAGGGGGCGCCTGGGGATTGGGCTCCGTTGCGTCGCGACGCTTTGGCGCGCTGCCAGGGTGTCATTGGATGCGTTGTTCTGCGCATGGCAAGAGCGTATCGGGCGGGGTTGATGAGGACGGGGCGATTTTGGGGCTAAGTTGTTGATTTGGTGGCGAGAGGAGGGTTTGGGAATGGAGGGAGGGGCTGCTCAAAATCCGACAGGGGTGGTGGATCGGGGAACCTCGGAGGCGAAGTCTTATCGGGTAGCGGGGCCTGGATTTGCGGCCCGTCGGCGACGACGGGATCCGGGTAGCTACGGCTGCTGCGCAGTGTTGGGACGCGTGCAAATGGGGGCCGCTCGGCGCCGAGGGTTCGGTGAAAGGCACGCGCGCATAGGACGGACCCGTAGAAGGCAGTTTCGACAGGGGCGCTACTTCTTTAGGCACGGTTGGTAGCAGGATCCACTGCGGCGGGCTTACGGTACCGTGAATCGCGCGGAGGCCGGCACGCGTTAGGCCCGGAACAATCGCAGGTCAAAGCGAAACGGTTCTGGTTTTCGGAGCTGGATGGAGGAGAAGTCCGGGTGTTCCGGATTCAGCAGGATGTTCCAATCGCCCCGTATCGCGGCTGAGGGAACCAGCAGAGCGGAACTGGATCCTCGTTGTATCCACTGATCTCCGAACGCCCGTAGGGACTCGTCCCGGGATGCAAACCAGCGTGCGGGAAGAGCGGCGCAATCAAGCCGTTCGACTGGGATAGACGAAGGGATGGTGCCGGAGAGCGCCACCAAATCGGCCGGCCGGAGCTTGGGCTCCAGATTGACGAAAGTCTCCACCGCCGCCAGGGCGAGGGATGTCGAGGCGTAGACCATTCGCCCGCGTGGCTGTTCCAGCGGCCTCCAAACAGCCGGGCGCCATCACCGCTCCAAGCTTCTAACGAATGCCGGCTCCGGCAGATTCTCCAGAAGTCCATTCCGTTTGCGTTTTAGCTGTAAACCCCATAAGCGATGCGGCCGAGAACGTCTTCGACCATGCGGGCGCCTACATCGGTATCAAGCAGGTCGAGCGGCTTCTCGCCGCCCAGGGCCCGATTGGGGGTGTTGAGCCATTCCGCGGCCGTCGAGGCTTCTCCCAACATTTCGACGGCATGCGTGTCGACCCGGGCCAGCCTGACTGCCCGGTCCGACTCCGCTGCTGTCAACCTCGCTCCCTCCCCACGCCGTCGTTCAATGCTCGCTGCGGAATTCCGAGCGGCTGCGAGAGCGCCCGGCTGCCCAAATGCAGGTGTGCTCCAAGGGCGGTGAGTGCCGCCGTAGAGGAGTCCATCGCGGATCAATTGCGCGAGTCCTCGGGCTTTCTGATGCCACGGCGCAGCACTTTGCGCCCACCCAGCAATTCCGCGATGCCGCACTTTCGTGCATCTGGCCTCCTGGCTCCTTATTTTTACGTCACTTGGCTTGTTTGTGGGAGTTGGGTACTCTCGATCCGGCGGGCAGACGCGCGTTTGCCAGTCTTGAACTAAGGACCGGATTCTGCGTTGGTGCTGGAGGTGGGGGCTATTCCTTGGCTGAAGCCGGCCAGCAAACGCCTATCCTCGTTATCCAAGTGCAGCAACGCTATCTGGTGATCGATGGACACCAGCGCATTGCCGCACTCCAACAACTGCGTCGCGACACGGTCGAGGCCCTCGTTTTAGACACAACGAGCGAAGCCGAAGCCTTGCTGCTGGTACATTCCCTGCGCAACAACGGCTAGCTATGTGAAAGAGAAATTGGAAGACATCGTACAGCGTTTCCGAAAGATCAACTATACTGGGTCGATGCTACGCCGGTTGCACTTGTTTCTTCTCGCTTCTGCTACGACTTGGGCCGCCACAATTGCACCTGTGGGATCGGGGGGATATTTCGCCACGGATTCCACCGTCACTTACCAGAGCGTCGGCGCGGGAGGGACGCTACTTGCCGGCACGTCGGTTGACGACGCGGTTTCGACGTTCTCCTTGCCGTTTAGCTTGATCTTCTATGGAACCACCTATTCTGCTGGTTCCACCATTTCCGCCAGCACCAACGGAAACCTGCAGTTCACATCGTCGGGAGCATCCGATGATTTCGTCAACATACCTGTGGGATCGACCGCAGCGTCAGTCCCCGCGCTAACCGCACCCGCGGCTTTCGTGTACTGGGACGATTTGATATTGACAACGCCCGGTGGCGGAGTGTATATCGCCACGTTGGGAGTAGTGGGGTCGCGTCAACTCGTTGTCGAATGGAGAGGGCGCCGAATCGGCGATGGGGCGACAGGTCAAAATATCAACTTCCAAGCTGTGTTCTTCGAGAACTCCACGGACTTCGTATTTCACTACGGTCAAACCGGTGTCGGTACCACCTCTAATGGCGCAAGCGCCACGGTGGGATCCAGGCGCGACCTTTCCAACTACACGGAGTGGAGTTTCAACAACGCGGTAATCACTCCGAACCTGAATATTCGCTTCAGTCTCACCAATCCGAATCCAGCCACCGACGTGCCGGAACCCTCTTCCCTGGCGATGTTTCTTCTGGCTGGCGGTGGCGCCCTGGCACTTCGGCTCCGCCGGGAAATAAGGTGACGGATTGAGTTGGCAAACGGAGTTGAGGGGGTCCGCGGCTGGCGCCACGTGACCCCTGAGGCTTGCGGGTTTGGTTTGGCTTCAGGCTAGGAGATGGTCGAGCTACCTTCGAAGGAACACTGGTACATCGACGAGCCCCAACCACCCAGGGTGTGCCCGCCGACCGGGCTCAGGCAGGGAATCGGCAGGAAGATGCCGGAGCGTGCCGCATCTTCGTAAGCCTTGGAGGCAGCGCGGGCGGCGGGCAGATTGCCGGCTCGTACTGCGGCTTCGGCTTGCGCCACCAGGTTCCTAAGGGTTTGGGCGGCGGTGGCGCTGGGGACGAAGGTGGCCGTCAGTTCGCGCATGGTGGCGAAGCTCAACGGGTTGGTAATGCCCGGCGAGGCGCCTCAGGGCCCGCCGATGCCGGGCGGCCCAGTCGCGTGGCCGCCTGGGTGCGGGCGCTGAGCATCCACTGGAGAAGGCCAGTGCCGGCCAGGGCGATGGCGTCGATTATCTGCTTCATTTCCGCCGGAACGTCGGTGACATCCGCGTCAGGCTGGCGTACCGTGGCGTGGAGCGTTGCGTAGGCTTGGTGCTGGAGGTGGGGGTCGGAGGATGGCTAGGCGCGTAGTATCAGTAACTTGCAGATTCCTCGTTCCCAAGAACGCCAAGATTGCCACCATTCCCAGCGCACATTGCCCGATATTGCCCGATGAAGCCACCAGTCCGAACACTAGCGAACTGAGGTAAAGCGCACTCCCGCTCCCGATGCCCAACCCGCCTGGTACTTGACGCGCGGGTGCGAGAATCGCTTCCGCATTTCCCGCTCCGTTAGATACCGTTCAGTTGTCATCCCAGTGTTGCGCCCTTAACCCGGTTGCAGCGCTCACACAAGAGCTGGATGTTCCTGACCGTGTTGCTCCCACCCATCGCGATGGGAATAATGTGGTCATACTCAAGCCGTTCCTTGGACCCGCACCTGACGCATCGGCCTTGATCCCTTCTCCAGACTTCCCGGCGTACTGTAACCGAAACGGACCGATCACCACGGTCCTCTTGCGTTAATTCATCAGGCTGCCTAATGATCAGGGAAAGCCTCTCCATCTCCTCATCGATGACGCGCCTCCACTGATCTGGCTTTAGATTCATCGGCGACTGCCAGATCATGCCCTTGCGGTAAGCGAAATATGGCCCTAGCATCGAATCTGTACGCGAGCGAAGCGTGCAGATATCTTCAATGCACATGTCTTCGCGAAGCGCTTCCTTCAAAGAGGCCATTGCAATTCCCCACTCGATGTAGGCCGCGTCCAGCAGACTCAGGTCAGACAGAGGCTTGCGCTCCTCCCGGTAAGCGATGTGATCTTCCAACGAGACCCGCGACTTGAATTCTTGAAAAAACTTGTGTACATCAAGACGCGCTTCCGTTAGCCGAAAGTCCCAAAGCTCTTTCGCTCGCCACAATCGATTGATAAGTCGCAGTGTTGCGGGTTCCACCGTCGAAGGAACAAACCAAGGGCTGTCAAGCCAGAAGCCCGGAGTTGGGCGGAACTCGAATCGGAACTTCAAAAATCCTTGCTCAGTTCGCTCGTATCCGAGGGTGAAGCTCACGTAATAATCGCCAGATTCGTTCTTCAGTGGCGTTATCATTGGTACAATACTCCCTCGCACTAAGTGATCGTAGGGCCCGGATTACTTGAAGTGTTCAAGGACGCCCTGCACCCATAGCCATACGGTCGGTTGAGCGGCGCTCGCGATGAAGTTGCCGATTACTCCCTCAGTCAAGCTTCTGATTGTGCGCCCCGCTTGATACACGATCCCTGGATCAGGGTTGCTGGCTTCGATCTCTGTTCTCAAGACGACAAGTTGTTGCGTTACACGTGCTGTCTGCTGGGCGTCGAGCTTCAACTCGGAGAGGTGTGCTGTCACCTCTTCTACAAGTCGGCGGAGGTCCTCCTTAGGCATACCGATATCGGCATTCTGAGTGAAGTTTGTGCTGTGCTGGGCTACGTTTCCTACTGGTCCGTTGAAGGTGTTGTTCACGATTAGTTTCAGCCTTTCCTGCGGTATCGGTTCTTCATTCGGGGCAGCTTCACCTGCTCCCGGGTTTTCAGACTCAATTTGGAGCACGAAGTCTAGAAGTTTTGTCTTAACGCTGTCTACCACTCCAGCGAGAGCGGCTGGTGGGACGACCAGCCAAGCGCCGAGACAGTACACGCGCTTGTCATACCCTTTTGCTCCGTACGCTGTGGCGATTTCCTGGGGCCAAGGGCATCGGAGATCGTCGTCGCTAGTTGCCGCGAGCTGAGCGAGAGTACTGATCGGATCGGTGAATCGTGCCAGGCCGCCCAAATCCTTCCATTCGCTAGGGAGAAAGCTCGTGTTCACTGGCGCATTGTTGAACTGCTGAAAGACGGTGGCAAGGTGTGCGCGCGCCGCGGCGGGAATCACTCGATAGGAAGGAAGCGTCAGCGGATCAGGATAGCCGTTGAGTTCGTTGTTCACCCACTCCTGGAAGTCGATGTTCTTCAGCCTCGCTGCGAGAATCTTGGCTTTTCGCAGTAGCGTCGCGACATCGACATTCTCGTTTGTGGCCGCGCTTTGGATTTCACGCAGGAGTGTCATCGGTTGGTCTGGATATCCTTGATTATGTGGTGTATTTCTAGGGTACATCACAATTCGGCAATCCAGTCCCGGGCGCGCTCCGTGGACTTCGATCTTGGCAAGGCTCCCGGCCACTGGAGCGGTTAGGCTTCAACCGCGGCCCACCTTCGGTTTGATGGTCACGTCCGCGTCCCATTCGCGTCCGCAGAGCGCGCATTCCATGCCGCCTTTGAATCGCCAGTTGCCGTTTTCGTCGAGGAACTGCTCGTAGTCGCAGCGGATTGTTTCGGACTGGCCCTCGTATTCCGGGTGTTCGACAGCGGCTTCTGCGAGGAGCACCTTGAACTTTTCATATGGCACTTTGCCATACTGCTCCTCCCGCACCTTTCGCTCGCGTTCTTTGCAGAACGGGCATTCGTACCAATCATCTGCGCTCATAGGTCCAGCTCCTGCTTTTTCTCCTCGATCTCGTCCTTCGGCGCGCTGGAGAAGTTGACCACGTCCGCTAGGCAAAAGTTGACCACCACCCAATAGGCCAGCCGATGAAGGGGGATGCCCGGAACCCGGAAGCGCCCCTGCCGGATCTGCCGCCGGTGGTTCTACCCGGATCCG
>JAEUQF010000439.1 GCA_016789745.1 Bryobacterales bacterium | reverse complement strand
GTCGGTGAGGTCATCGATGTAGGACACCAGCGGGCGTGCGAAGTCGAGTTTTCCTTGGCCGTGAAGGGCGTGGGCGGCGTAGGCGGTCACCTGCTTGGTCAGGCTGGCGGCCTGGAACAGCGTCGTGGCATCCACCGGCCTGCCGTCCTCCCGGGCGGTGGCGCCCAAGCCACGGATCCATCCCGGCTTGCCTTGTTGCACCGCGCCGACCACCAGTCCGGGCACGGCCGCGGCGTCCATGATCGCCTTCAAGCGTGAGGAGAAGCGAGGTTCCAGGCGGAGGGCGGCTTTCAGCGGTGAAGCCGCCAACAGGCCAAGCAGGGCGCGGCGTTGCATGTAGACACTACGGGCGAACCCAAAGAAGGTTACGTTCTTGTATGATGGGAAATGGCCGCTTAACCGAAGAAGAGAGAGGGGTGAACGTACACATTGGCAGAAGTACTGGTCCAGGAAGGTGAAACTCTGGAAAGCGCATTGCGCCGTTTCAAGCGCAAGGTGCAGCAGGAGGACATCATCAAAGAGATCAAGCGTCACTCCTACTATCTGAAGCCGGGCGAAAAGAAGCGCGTGAAAGCCGCTTTGGCCCGTAAGCGCAACCGCAAGCGCAAGCGCAGCGATATGGAGTAGGGCTTACCCCTCTTCCCGAAAAAGATACGGCGCCCCGGCACTTGGCCGATGGGCGCCGTATCTTTTTCGGAGACGACCGCTATTCCTTCGAAGAAGGCGCGGGCGTGGATGGCTTGCTGTCACTGGACGAGGAGGACGAAGACGAAGACCCGGCGTCGGACGTCTTGGAATCGCTCTTGGCACCGTCCCCAGCCTTTTTGCCGCCGCCCGAACCGCCGCGTGCGTAATCCGTGATGTACCAGCCGGAACCCTTGAACTGCAGCGCTGGAGCGGAGAGCAGGCGCTCCACCGCTCCGCCGCACCCCTCATGGACGGTAAGGGGTTCGTCAGAGAACTTCTGCATCACTTCGAAAACACGGTCACATTGTTTGCAGCGGTATTCGTAGAGAGGCATGTTATTTGTTTAGGGTTTCAATCGCTTTCTTGAGCAATAAATCTTCACCGGGGGTACCCTGCGGCGGTGCCGGCTGCGCCTGGGGCTGCGGATCCTGATCGGGATCGTCGGAGTCCGGCAGCGCCTCATTCTCCACCAGCGGTACACTGGGCGTCACGCCGGTATCCTGCAACGCTTTGTTGGAACCCACCGAGTAATACTTCGCCACCGAGAGAATCACCGCGCCGCCATCATCGAGCAACACGGCCTTGCGAACCGCGGCGTCGCCATACGTGCGCTCGCCGATCACCTGAGCGCGCTTGGAATCGAGCAATGCCGATGCTAACACCTCAGCCCCACGCGAGGTGCCACGATTCGTGATCACCGCCAGCGGGCCCTTCCAGATTGCCTTCGACGCGTCGGCTTCGAAATTCTGCCGCGGCATCTTCTGCCCCTGCAGGTAAGTGATGGTGCCCTTCTCCAGAAACAGGTTGGCCGCCGCGATGCCTTCTTCCGGCGTACCGGTGGCTGCATTGCGCAGATCTAACACCAGCTTCTTGGCGCCCTGCTTCTCCAGATCCTTCACGGCCGCTGCGATTTCCTTCGCTTTGCCCGCTTCCATGCTCTGCACCTGAATGTGGCCGATGCCCTCCGGCTGCATCTTCGCCACTATGGCGGGCATCTTCATCGCACTGCGGATCAGGGCGATCTTCTGCGGTTCGGTGCCGCGGCGAACCCGGAGTACCGTCAAGTCTACGCTGGTGCCGGCGTCGCCGTGCAGCAGCAACTCGGCATAAGCCAGCGGCATGTCGCGGGTGGAAATGGCGCCGATCGCCTCCAGAACATCGCCCGTCGACAGCCCGGCTTTGGCAGCAGGCGAACCGGGAATGGCGTCCACAATCGTCAGGTAGCCGAACTTCTTCGACAGCACCAAGCCGACATCGGCGCGGTTGGCATCCTTAAACTTCAGGTATTGCTTGTACTGGTCCGCACTGAGGTAGCTGGCATACGGATCCAGCGATTCGAGCAGCCCGTTCAACGCCCCCAGCGTGACGTTCTTCATGTCGGGCTCTTCCACGTAATCGCTCTTGATGCGCGAGAGCACCTCTGTATACACCGCGAGATGCTTGTAAGCATCCTCCGGCGATGCGCTCCGGCCCATCCTGGCGCCGACCATCAAAAACAGGACGAGGCAACTCGAAACCGTTACCACAGCAAACTTTAAGCGGCTATTCATCCCGATCCAGCCCAGCCTTTCCCGGTTCCCAACTACTCACACGGGTTCCTGTGTGATTATAACCTGTTCATTTTGACGTTGAGAACGGGAAACGGTTACCCCGGGGTAGTGGGATCGTAGTAGAGGCCTTGACTACGTAGTCGGATTCCGATATAACGGAAACCGAATATGCTTCCCGACCCCAACTCCCAACTTCCTCTGAACCCCGCTACCTTCCACATTCTTCTAGCCTTGGCGGGTGAGGACCGCCACGGCTATAGCATCATGCAGGAGGTCGCGCGCCACTCCGACGGGCGATACCGCATTGGCCCCGGTACCTTGTATGACAGTCTGGACCGCCTGTCCAAGCAGGGGTTGGTGGCGGAGGTTCCTGGGCCGGAAGGCGCGGGCGCGCGCCGCCGCTACTACCAACTGACGACGTTCGGACGAGGTGTGCTGGCGGCCGAAGTGGACAGGCTACAAGTGGTCCTGGCGCACGCAAAGCGCGAGTTGGGTGAGGTGATGCCATGATGCGATGGGTGTATCACTTCTTGATCCGGCTGCATCCGAATCCCTTCCGCGCCCGCCACGGCCGCGAAATGGAAGAAATCTTCGAGGATAGCGATCCTGGGACGCGCGGTTGGCTCCTGCGCGACGCCGCTGTCTCGTTGGTTCGCCAGTGGACGTTACGGGAGCAGGAAGAGTCGACGCCCGCGCCGGTCGAAGGCGGTCCCGTCTTTCAGTTGGTGGGGGCGGATCGCCCCGACGCGAAGGCGGTGGTCCATGGAAGCTTGGTTACGATCGCGTTGTGGCTTACTTTGGCTGGCCTCATGACTTACGGAGCCGCGAAACGGCTATCGCCGCGGTCGCTGAACGGATCTTCGCGGGGCAATCCACAGGTCGCTGGCGCGTATGCGCCCGGAGAGCGAACGGCACCCGGCGCACCAGCACGGTTTTTCGGAGATACGCTATTCGATGCCTTGGACGCCAATGGTGACGGTGTGCTCTCCAACGGTGAAGCGAACTTGGCAAGGTTGCTGCTGCACACGCTCGACCGCAATCGCGATGGTGTCGTGACGGCGGGTGAATGTGGTATCCGCCTCCCTATGCTGCAGCGTTGGTTGGGAGGAGCGGCGGTCTTCCAGATCATAGACCGCAACGGAGACCAGGTTATCGAAGAGATAGAGGAGTGGGCCTCGCCGAGTCTGTTGCGGGCAGCGGATGCCGACCGCGATGGCCGGCTTACGCCGGAAGAGGTCCGGGGCTACCGGCGCTGAAACCACTGCCCACCGAGGCCTGAATCACCGCCTTCCCGACCGAAGTCGCGAGCCGCACCGCCATCACCCGGTCTGCCGAGCGGCCCATGAAGGCTCAGCGCTCGGGGGAGTTAATGATCAACCGGTCGACAGAGAGTTCGCCGACGCTCAAGCGGTCGATACGGGCTTTCTTCACCGCGACCCGTCCCACGGCGAGAGCTCCAATGGCAAGGGCTCCCACGGCCAAAGCGCCGGCGGCAAAGCCCACCGTTGCGATACCAAACGTTGCGACGCCGGCCAAAGAGGTTGCTGGTTTCCACTGCGAAAGGGATTTCATACTTCCCTAGTATCGTCCCGCTTGGCCGACGCAGCCAGATAGTCGCGTGGGGACACGCCAACGTAACGTCGGAAGGCGGTGCTGAAGGCGGTGGACGCGCCGTAACCGATCCGCTCCGCCACTTCGTGAACAGGCAAGTCACCCCGGCGAAGCAGACCCTTTGCCACCGCCATCCGCCAAGCCAGCAGATACTGCATTGGGGGCACACCCACGGTACGCGTGAAGCGGTCGAAGAAGGCGGAGCGCGAAAGGGCGGCGGCCCGCGCGAGTTGCGCCACGGTCCGTGGAAGCGCAATTTCGCTATGCATCTGGCGAATGGCTGGAGCCAGCCGTTCATCCGCCAGCCCGCGGAGCAGGCCGGGAGGAGCCTCCGCAGTGGGTGCCGAGCGCAAAGCTTCAATCAGCAGCACTTCCACCAGACGGGTCAGAATCAGGTCGCGGCCAAGCCTTGCCTCGCTGGTTTCCTCACTGACCAGCCCCACCAGCACGGAGAGCCTCTCCTGGTCGCGAAGGTGCACCAGCGGCGGTAGAAGCGAGACCAGCAAGCTTGTATCCGCCGAGTCGAAGGCGAACCAGCCACCCAGCAATCGCACGTTAGGACGGCCCCGGTGGGACCCATGGCGGACTTCGCCGGTCACCGTCGATGCCACCTTCGGGTCGAATTGCCTGACAGTGCCGGGTGCTGCCAGGCTGGACATGGTGAACGCCGGTGTGGTGGAAAGAAGCACGAAGTCGCCGGCGCGCAGCGTGAGGACTGGGCTGCCGTCAATGGCCAACCGGCAGCGCCCCTCCAGGGCTACGCAGAAGCTGGGGTGGCCGAAGGCGGAATAGCGGACGCCCCAACGTCCGGCTCCGCTGATATGGCGGGTGAACACGGCGCGCGGTTGTAGAAGCGTGATCACTTCCGCCAGTGGGTCGATCATTAGTTTGGACTCCGACGAAGGAAATATGGATGCTCTCTTATGGAGAGTCCGGCCGAATCGCCCTATCGTAGCAGTATGAACACAAAGACAGTCCTCATCACCGGTTGCTCTTCGGGCTATGGTTTGGCAACCGCGCGCCATTTCGCGGCACAAGGATGGAACGTGATAGCCACCATGCGGACCCCTCGCCCGGACGTACTGCCGCTGTCCAGCCGCCTGCGTGTGCTGCCGCTCGACGTGACGAAGCCGGAGAGCATCGCAGCCACGCTGGAAGCCAGCGGCCCGATTGATGTGCTGGTCAACAATGCGGGCATCGGCGTCGTAGGTGCGTTCGAAGCAACCCCCATGAGCACCATTCGGGAGGTATTCGAGACGAACACCTTCGGCGTGATGGCATTGACGCAGGCCGTGCTGCCGCGGTTCCGCGCCCGCGGGTCCGGCGTGATCGTGAATGTCACCTCCAGCGTCACGCTGGCCCCCATGCCGCTGGCTGCTGCCTATACCGCCAGCAAGGTGGCGATTGAAGGCTTCACCGCGTCGCTGGCACTGGAGTTGGAGTGGTTCCAAGTT
This sequence comes from Bryobacterales bacterium, assembly GCA_016789745.1. GTDB lineage: Bacteria > Acidobacteriota > Terriglobia > Bryobacterales > Bryobacteraceae > CADEFT01. The sequence goes on along the minus strand of JAEUQF010000439.1, from coordinate 468 downwards.
GGCGTGAAGCTTGTGGAGCCGGGCTATTGTCCGAAGACGGCATTCACCAGCAACGGGCAATCACGCATGGACGGGCTCATCCCTGAGGCATACGCCGCCTTCGCGCAACCCATCTTCGCGGCGTTCGCCCAACCCGCGCTTGTCACGACAGAGGCCGACGTCGCAGAAGCAGTCTGGTGCGCAGCAACCGATACGTCCGGGAAGCTGCGATTTCCCGCCGGAGCCGATGCCCTTGCGCTCGCGGGTGGGGCGGGCTGCTAGTTCCCGCCGAAGCACCACAGTGCGCCAACGGTGCGCACATACAACCGGTTCCGGCCAATGGCGGGCGTTGCATAGATGCCCTCCCCCAGGTCATTCACGGCCGCAATCTCATGCGGCACGCCGGCCTTGCGCACCACCACCTGCCCTGCTTCGGTCGAAAAGTAGACATATCCCGATGCGGCGACGGGCGAGGCGTAGATCCGGTCG
>JAEUQF010000433.1 GCA_016789745.1 Bryobacterales bacterium | reverse complement strand
GTGCTGGGCGAAAGGAGTTCCTACCGATGCCGGCTGGATCAGCGTTACCGCTACTGGCGATTTCTGATGTTCCAGTTCCATGCGCAGGGCATCGGTGAAAGCCTTCACGGCCGCCTTTGAGGCCGAATACACGCCCTGTAGAGGAAAGGCACGGTCCGACACGACACTGCCGACGTTAATGATGGCGCCCCCGCTGCCTTTTCGCCGCAGGTGCTCGGAGGCTACCACGGAGCCAGTCACCACCCCCCAATAATTGGTATCGAAGAGCCGCCGCTGGTCCTCGATGGGAATGTCGAACGTATTGCCATAGATGGAGACGCCGGCGTTATTCACCCACGTGTCGAAGCCGCCGAAGTGGCGCACGGCCTCATCGGCGATCCGCCGCACGTCTTCCTGTTTGGCCACATCGGCCACCACGGCGCAGGCCTTGCCGCCGGTCTGTTCGATCTCCTCGCGCACCTGCTCCAGGGCTTCGCTGCTGCGGCCCGCCAGCACCACGCGTGCCCCTTGCTTTGCCGCCATGCGGGCCGTTGCCAGCCCGATGCCGCTGGTGGCTCCCGTAATCACGATGGTCTGATCCTTCAGCCGTTTCAATTTCATTCGCTTCTGTACCTCTTTCGCTGCAATGAAAAAAGCCGCGGCCTCCTGAAAGCCGCGGCTGAGGGAAATGAACAACGTCTTGTGTTCGAAAAACTGCTGTTAGCGAACCGCCTGGTAACCGATGGCGGAACCGGAAACCACCAGTTCCACGCGCCGGTTCTGCTGGCGCCCCGTGGCCGAATCGTTGCTCGCCACCGGCTGCGCTTCTCCAAAGCCGCGCCAGGTGATGGCGTCCGATGCCAGACCCTGGCGTACCAGGTAGTCCCGCACCGTCTGCGCACGCCGTTCCGACAGGCTCTGGTTATAATCATCGCTGCCGACACTATCGGTGTGGCCTTCCACTTCCAGCTTCAGCCCCGGATGTGCCAGCAAGATGCCCGCCACCTTGGCCAGCTTTTCGTTGGCGCCGGCGCGCAGTGTATGCCGCCCGGTGTCGAACAGAACGTCGGACACATTCACGATGAGCCCGCGGGCTGTTTCCCGGGTCTGCAGCACCAGGTTCAACTGCCGCTGCAATTCCGCCCGCATCTGGGTCTTCTCGTTCTCGGCCTGCTGCCGCTGCTGATCCGCCAGTTGGCGCTGGCGTTCGGCATTCTCTGCCGCCAGGCGAGCCTTTTCTGCCTCGGCCATGGCCGACTGCTGCTGGGCTAAGGCCGCCGCGCGAGCTGCCTCGGCATCCTGCCGCGCCTTCTCCAGGCGAGCCAGATCCACCGCTGCCTCGGCCTTTGCCTTCTCCGCCGCCGCACGTGCGGCCTCGGCATCGCGCTGGGCGCGTTCGGCTTCCAGCCGCGTACGCTCGGCCTCTAACCGCCGGCGCTCGGCTTCCATCTGGGCGGCGCGGCGTTCATCCTCGGCCGCCGTGCGGCGCTCCACTTCCAATTGCGCCTGGCGGGCCTTCTCGGCCGCCTCGGCCTTAGCCTGGCGTTCGCGGGCGTCCGCCGCGGCACGCTCGTCGGCCAGCCGCTGTTCTTCGATGCGCCGGATCGTGATCAGACGGGCATCTTCGGCCATCTGCGTGGCGTCGCGCGCCACCGTGGTTATTGTCTTTTCGCCCGATTTCGAACTATAGTAGCCCTCGGCGTTCTGCAGGTTCACCAGCGCCTTCTGCAACGTGTCCGACGCATAGCGTTCGGCTCCCGTCCAGCGGGCAATCTGGATGGCATTGCGCGCCTGCAACAGCGGCGACGGAGCAGTTTTGTCCATCCGGCGAAGAACATTCAGGTCCTCCGGGCGCACATTCATCGTGTACTGGCCGCGCTGCAGTAACTCATATTTCGCATCCACCCACTGCATGGTACCGGTGGTATCGTTGCGAACGATGTTCTCCATCACGACAACGTCACTGGGCTGGGTAACGGCAAAGTAGGGTTCCGCGGTTACGATCAGGCCGAACGTCTGCAGTTCGCTGGTGGTGCTCAACTTGGCGTCCTTATCGGACGGTTTACTCAGCACTACCTCCCCAAGGTTGGTGGGACGCCCTTCGGGTGTAATTGCCCATAACACATAAGTGAGATACTCGGGACCGAAGGACTGCGGCGGCCGCATCTTATCGGTGCGTACCTCCAACTTTGTGGCGCCAGTCTTGGCTTCAACCTTCACTTCGCCCTTGGCTTCCGGCATCAGTGCCGTGCCCTGCAGGTCCACTTTCGTCGACCCCGAACGGTGGTGATAGTTGATCGCCTTGGTTGTACGTCCAACCACGGTAACCCGGTAAAGCGGCGTCTGCCCTTCCGGATTCAAATTAATATTCTGTTGTGTCGGGTTGGCTTCCTGCCCCAAGGTAGTAAAGGTAACCAGGGGTAGCAGCCCGAACAGTAAAAACTTACTCATAGCAACTCCTCCTGAAGCCTCTATAGGCAAGTTTCGTGCCAAATTGCGCATACCCCCGAACCATTACCGGCTTTCGCCTGTTTTCCGATCCTCCGCCGGTACGACGTAGCTGGCCCGCTGGGAGCTCATCAGCTGCTCGCGCCAATAAATCTCCCAGTTCGGCTCGCGATTGCTGCGCGGGCCGCGCGTGGCCAGCGCAATCTTTTCAATCGGAACCTTGGGAGTCCGGTCGGCATAAAGAAGGCCGTTACTCTCCTGATAAGTATCGGCAAACTGCGTGTAACAGAAACCGGATAACAGCGGCGCCGGACGTACCACCGCCAGTAACTTGCGGTAATTCTCAGCAAACTCCGCCGCGGTCATCGCGCGGGAATAGCCCCAGGTGCGTTCCGGATCCTGGGAGAAGGCGATGCCGCCGAACTCAGTCAGCATGACGGGCTGCCCTTTGTGCTTCTGGCCGAGAAGTAATTGCCTTCCGGCGGGACGTTCTTTCTGGAACAGGCGCAGCGCGTGCGGGCCGTAGCGCGCGGCCAGACGCTCGGGGAACTCATCGTAATCATGAATGCCGATGATGTCGGTTGCCACGCTCTCCCAGCCGTCATTCCCGACGACCGGACGGGTCGGGTCGATGGTCTTGGTCAGGTGATAGACACTCTGCACCCAGTGCCGCTGGGCGGGAGAATCGGGCAGGTCCGGCACACCCCAGCTTTCGTTGAACGGCACCCAGGCAACGATGCAGGGATGGCTGCGGTCGCGATTGATGGCCTCCATCCACTCGCGAGTCAGCCGCTGCACGCTGTCCTTGGTGAACCGGTAGGCGCTGGGCATCTCTTCCCACACCAGCAGCCCCAGCGTGTCGGCCCAATAGAGGTAGCGCGGGTCTTCAATCTTCTGGTGCTTGCGAACCCCGTTGAAGCCCATTGCCTTGGCCAGTTCGACATCGCGCCGCAAGTGGGCGTCGCTGGGGGCGGTGAGGCCGCCTTCGGGCCAATAACCCTGGTCCAGCACCATCGCCAGATGATAAGGACGGCCGTTCAACAGAAAGCGGTCGCCCGATACGCTCAGCGATCGGAGCGCGGTATAGCTGCGGGCCTGGTCCACCACGGTATGCCCGCGGCGCAGCACCAACTCGGCCTGGATCAGCGTGGGCGTAGAGGGCGTCCACAGCAGCTCATTGCGGTAGTCGTCAATGCCGGGGTCCGAGAGCGCGATCCGCCGGTGTACCTCGCCGGCCACCACGGCATAGGTGTCCTCGGCCAGCACCGCCTCGTCGGTGAACAGCTTGACGCAAAGTGTCAGCCCGTCGTGGTGAGAGCCGCAAACGCGCGCTTCAAAGCTGATCTCCCAGCGCTCCACGTTGGAGACCCAGTGCACACTGTCGAGGTACATCTCGTTGACGACTTCCATCCAGACCGTCTGCCAGATACCGGAAGTGCGCGGATACCAGATGCCGTGCGGCTCCAGTTGCCACTCCTGCTTGCCGCGCGGCTTGGCCAGGTCATGCGGATCGTCGGCGGCGCGGACGACAATCGCCTGCGGCCCTTCTTCTCTTAGAAACCGGGTGACGTCCACCGTTACTGGTGTGTAGCCGCCTTGGTGGGAGGTGGCGATATGGCCGTTCACCCAGATGGTGGAGTCATAGTCAATGGCGCCGAAGTGCAGGAACAGGCGCTGGCCTTTCTGGAGTTCCGGGGTCTCGGCGGCGCGGCGGTACCAGCAGACCGGATGGAAGCCGGTATCGGCAATACCGCTGGCCGGCGTTTCGGGTGAGAACGGTACCTGGATGGTGCGTTCCCACGGCACCTGGTCGGGATGTTCATAGCGGCAGTCATCATCGAAAGTGAAGTCCCAGGAGCCGTTCAGAGAGATCCAGTGCGGACGCTCCAGGAGTGGGCGCGGATACCCGCGCAGTTCATCGGACATGCCGCGGAGCCATGCATGTGGCTGGCCAAAGGCCAATGCGTCGATATGCACGCCCGCTGCGAGCGGAGCGGCAGAGGCTATTTACCCATGCCGTGCTTAGGCACGAGAATAGGTTAGGCGTCATGCAGGAACTGGTGTTGGCTTTGCGGGCCGTGGGCGGGCCCGACTGGAAATCAGCTTTACAGAACATCTTGCGCATCACCGGGGCAACGGCCGGGCGGCTGCTGGTGCAGGGCAAGGAAGTGGCGGTCGAGGGCAGTGGGGAGCTTCTGCCGTTCCCATTGGTGTCCGGGGGCCGGCTGGTGGGCCTGCTGGAACTGACCACCAGCGTCGACCCGGGGCAGGCCGAGGCGTGTGCGGCGGTGCTAGCGGTGGGAGCGCAGTGCCAGGGGTTGTCGGTGAGCTTTGAGCAGTTCCGGAAAGGCTCGGCGCATGACATCCGGGGCAGTATCGCGCGGGCCTCGAACCTGATACAGATGCTGGCGCGGCGCCTGCCGGCTGCGGACGAGGAGTCCTCGCGACTGGCCGCCTTCGCGGTGCAACAGCTGGCCGAAGGCGAGCAGTTACTGAAGGACCTGAGCGCCTTCACTCATGCGGCGACGCAGTCCATTGCCGTAGAGGAACTGGCATTGCAGGGCGTCTTCGATACGCTCAGCTACAACCAGAGGAGAAAGATCCAGGAGGCCGGTGGGCGGCTGGTAACTCCGAAAACAGAGGCGCGCGTGTGGGGCAGTGAGACGCCGCTGGTAGACGTACTGGAACGGGTTGTCGACAACTCGCTGCTGTATGCGGGGGAGAATCCGGTGATCGCCCTGGCGGTGGAGGCTGATTCGCGGAACAGTCATCTGCGGGTGACCATCACCGATAGCGGGCCGGTGTTCGAACAGGAGTATCAGGAGCGGATCTTTGAGCCGTTTTGCCGCCTGCATGGGAAGAAGTTTCCGGGTCACGGGCTCGGATTGTCTACGGCGCGGAAGCTGGTGGAAGGGATGGGCGGCGAAATGAGAGCAAGACCCGCCAGTCCGGCGGGCCTTGCGGTAGAAGTGGCCCTGCGACGGGCCGGTTAAAGGTTCGAGTGCGAGTGCGCGTGGGAGTGCCGGTGTTCGGCGTTGGCCTTCAACGCCTGGAAGGTGGGCGGCCACAGCCCGATGAAGATGGCGAGTTCGCGCTTGCCGGCCAGGAACAGCGTGATGGAAGCGCCGATCGAGATCAGCGTGGCCCAGTGCAGGGCGCTCGCTCCGGTGGCGCGGCGGCTCTGGTGCTCCAGTTCGTTGGCGCCCGAATCCACCATGTCTTCGTCGTGATGGGTGTCCTGTAGGTGCTGCATAGAGGATAAATCTCCTTCGTTTGAGTGCGTGGGTTACTCTTCGCGGCGGATGAGCTTGTTGAAATTGCTGGTCTCGCCGTTGGCCGTCTTGTCCTGGTAAACCAGGGCAAGCTGGTTGGCATCGAAGCGGTCAAACCACTCTTCCCATTCGATGGGCTGGAGCGAATCGCCGCCCGAGTAGCCGGGGAAGTCGAGCCGGATCATGCCGGTGTCGCCCTTTTTGCCGGTGCCTTTGACGCAAGCCGGCTGGGCGCCGCGCTGTTCGGCCCATTGCCGGATGAATTCGTGATCGGTGGTGGTGTTGGAGGTGGTGGACTTGCCGCCCCGGCCGTTGGCTTTTGCGGCGCGGCCGTTAGCCTTCGAGCCATTGCCATTGGCCTTTGCAGTAGTCTTGGCTTTGCCGTTCGCTTGCGGCTTGGCTACGGAGCGCTGGGCCTCTTTGAGCATTTGCGAGGAAAGCTGTTTGAGGCGCCGGTCCATATTCTTCTCCTCTTCGAGAGATTCGGCCAGCAGAGCCGCGGCGTCTTTCAGGCCAAGGCCGCGCGCCGTGTCCTGGGCCGACAGATAGCCAGCCATCTCGTAGTGTTCCGCCTTGCGGGCCGCGCCGGCGATGGCGCAGTCGTGCAGGGATTCGTTGGTGCTTTCTTCCGACAGAATCTCCTGGGCCTCTTCGACGATTCCCTTCATGCCCAGGCAGGGATGGCTTTTCGCCTTCTTGCCCAGCATTTCGAAGATCTGTTCCAGGCGGTTGATCTGGGTACGGGTCTCCTCGACATGCTCTCGCAGAGCAGTGGTGAGCTCTCCGTTGCCCGCGGTCTTGGCGATGCGGGGCAAGGTACGAAGCAATTGCTTTTCGGCGTCGTAGAGGTCCTGGACCTCGGTAAGGAACAAGTCATCGGCGGATTGTAGGCGCATGCATAGCACTCCTCTGCGGCAGAGGATGAGCAATTCGGAAGCCAAAAACACAGGGCCAGGAGCGCAAGTGTACTAACGGCACTGTGCGTGCTAAGCCCGCTCGATGTGAGCTTATTTCGATCCTTCTGGATGGGCGGCTTTGAATGCGCGACCCATATCAATCCGCATGGCGAGCGGCTGGACATGATCGCCGGAACAGAGCATGACAAGCGGGCGCTCGAAGACTACCGCCTGCTGGCGAGTCAGGGCATGCTGGTGGCCCGGGACGGCTTGCGGTGGCACCTGATTGATCACGGGGGACAGTATGACTTCTCGAGCTTCCTGCCAATGCTGCGGGCCGCAAGAGAGGCAGGAGTGCAGGTGATCTGGGACCTCTGCCATTACGGATGGCCGAAGGAGATCGACCTGTTGCAGCCGGAGTTTGTGGAGCGGTTCGGGAAGTTCGCCGGTGCCGTGGCCCGGGTGGTGCGCAACGAGAGCGACGAGGTGCCGTTCTATGCGCCGGTGAATGAGATCTCGTTTCTATGCTGGGCGGCAACGCGGGATTTGATCTACCCGCATGCCGAAGGCAAGGACGAGGAGATCAAGCGGCAGTTGGTGCGGGCTTCGATTGCCGCCTGTGAGGCAGTGTGGGCGGTGGATCGACGGGCGCGGTTCGTGTATCCGGAGCCAGTCATTCATGTTTTCACGCCGAAGGACCAGCCGGAACTGGCGGCCCAGACGGCCAGCTATAACGAGGCTCAATATGACGCCTGGGATATGATGGCGGGCCGTAAGTCCCCGGAGTTGGGCGGGAAGGAAGAATATCTCGACATTATTGGAGTCAATTACTATCACTCCAATCAATGGGAACATCTGAGCGGGCGCCTGCGGTGGGAAGACGAGCCGCGCGACCCGCGTTGGATTCCCTTTCACCAATTGTTGAATAGTGTCTGGGAACGATACAGAAGGCCGCTGCTAGTCGCCGAGACGAGCCACTTTGGCGTAGGCCGCGGGAGATGGATCCGGGAGATCGCGGCGGAAGTTTGCATCGCGGTGGAGAAGAAAGGGATTCCCGTGGAAGGGATATGTTTGTACCCCGTAATTGACCGCTACGACTGGAACGACCGTAATCATTGGCATAACAGTGGGCTCTGGGACTTTCGTATCACGGAGTTGGGGATGGAGCGCGTATTGAACGTTCCGTACGCGGAGGCCCTGCGCGAGGTAAGCAGCAGTTTGGCAGGGCGCTTGCTTCAACGCTGTGAAGCCTGAGTCAGGGGCTGAAGGATCTTTCCCAGAAGGAGTTGGTCGAATGCGCAATTCCGGTGCTCTTATCACCTTTTCACACTTGCGATGGAGTTTTGTTTATCAGCGTCCCCAACATTTACTGTCGCGCATGGCGAAACGCCGTCCGGTGTATTTCCTGGAAGAGCCTGTATTCACGGCCGGCGCTCCACACTGGGAAATCCAGACACCGGAACCGAATGTAACGGTATTGCGGCCGCATACACCGGTGGAGGCCGGCGGCTTCCACAGCGAACAGATGCCCTTTCTGAGGGACCTGTTGCGCGGCATGCGGGGTAGCTTCGGCGACCGTTACTCGGCTTGGTTCTACACGCCGATGGCACTCCCCTTACTCGATGAGTTATCGCCGCAGGCCGTTATCTATGACTGCATGGATGAGCTGTCAGCGTTTCTGGGGGCGCCACGGCAGTTACTGGAGCTGGAAGACCGCCTCTTCGATGCCGCCGATGTCGTATTCACCGGCGGCCCCAGCCTGTACCGGGCCAAGAAGCAGCGGCACGCCAACGTGCACTGCTTCCCCAGCAGCGTGGATGTCGACCACTATGCCAGGGGCGTGAAGGAGAAGCCGGAGGCGCCCGAGCAGGCGTTCCTTCCCGGGCCGCGGTTGGGCTACTTCGGCGTGATTGACGAGCGCGTGGACTTGCAGCTCATCGATCACCTGGCAGCGTCGGAACCCGGCTGGCAGATCGTGATGGTAGGCCCGGTCGTGAAGATCAATCCGGCCGATCTACCGAAGCGGGAGAACATCCATTACTTCGGGCAGAAGACTTACGACCAGTTACCAACCTATTTGAAAGGGTGGGATGTCTGCTTACTCCCGTTTGCGTTGAATGAGGCGACGCGGTTTATTTCGCCCACCAAGACGCTGGAGTACATGGCGGCGGGCAAGCAGATTGTCAGCACGCCGATTCGCGACGTGGCCGAGCCGTACGGGCACATGGTGTACATCGCCGAAGGTGCGGAGGCATTCCACCAGGCCTGCCGGCGGGCCCTGGAGGCCGGCGACAGCGAGCGGGCACAGCGGCTGCGCGATGCCAAGGAAGTATTAGCGGGAACGTCCTGGGACCGGACCGCGGAGCGGATGGAGGTTGCAATGGACCAGGCGTTAGACAAGAAGGGCGCAAAGCAGGATCCGGTGGTGGTGATTGGAGCCGGGCCCACGGGCCTGAGCGCGGCGTATCACCTCGGAGAGCGCGCGGAGCTGATTGAGGCCAATGACACGGTGGGCGGCTGGTGCCGTTCGGTGGAAGACAACGGCTTCACGTTCGACTTCGCCGGCCACATCATGTTCTCGGCCGATCCGTATGTGCACCAGATGTACCAGATGCTGCTGGGGGACAACGTGCACTGGCAGGATCGGGAAGCCTGGATCTACAGCAAGGAAGTCTATACCCGGTATCCGTTCCAGGGGTCGCTCTATGGACTCCCCGCCGATGTGATTCGCGAGTGCATTGTCGGCGCGATCGAATCCCGCTATGGCCAGTTGAAGAAGAAGGCTAACGGCCATGCGAATGGACATGCCAACGGGCACGCCAATGGTCACGCGAACGGCAAGGCCAATGGGGCCGGCACCGGTGCCGTCTGCAATGACAAGGGCGATGCGGTCACCGACTGCTGCGCGGACGGCATTCTGGAGAGCTCGGCGCCGCTGGGGACCAAGGTGACGGCGCTGGAATCCACCGAGCCGAAAAATTTCGAGGAATTCATTTACAAAGTGTGGGGCGCGGGAATAGCGAAGCACTTCGCGATTCCTTACAACCGGAAGCTGTGGGCTGTTCCGTTGACGGAGATGGAGACCAGTTGGCTGGGCGGCCGCGTGCCGATGCCGGACCTGGAAGAGATGATCGAAGGCGCTTTGAAGCCGACACCGAAGCCGATGGGTCCAAACGCACGCTTTGGGTACCCGCTGCGGGGTGGATTCCAGGAGCTGATGAACGGTTTCCTGCCACACTTAAAGGGGAAGCTGTCGTTAAACCGGAGAGTGGAGAAGATCGACCCGGTACGGCGCGTGGTGACGCTGTCCAATGGACAGCAGCGCAGCTACAGCCAGCTGGTGAGTACCATGCCGTTGCCGCTGCTGGTGAAGGCATTGGGCGACGCGGTGCCACGCGAGATCCGCGGAGCCGCGGCGAAGTTGCGGTATGTATCGGTGCGCTGTGTGAACATCGGTGTCGGGCGGGAGAACCTCACCGAGAAGCACTGGATCTACTATCCCGAAGAGACCGTGTTCCACCGGATCTTTGTACAAGGCAACGCCAGCCCGCACTGCAACGCGCCGGGCGGGTTCGGGATCACGTGTGAGATTACGTACTCGGACGAATACAAGCCGCTGCCGTGTTCGGGGCAGGAGTTGATTGACCGCTGCATTGCCGACTGTAAGCGAGTGGGCCTGATGCAGGAGGGCGATCCGGTATGGTCGGCCTTCGAAGTGGACATGCCGCACGCCTACGTTGTGTACGATCATGCACGCAAAGACGCGGTGGCGTTGATTCGTGCCTGGCTGGCCGAGCGCGGCATTCACCTGGCGGGGCGGTATAGCGAGTGGGAATACTACAACTCGGATCACGCCTTCCTGGCTGGGAAGAAGGTGGCCGAGGCGGTGGGGAAGGCGGAAGAAAAGGCCGCCGATCGGGTGGTGGTCGGGGAGCGCGTACCGGCCGGAATGTTTGGCAGGCAGAGTGCAACAGAGTAGGTGACTTATGATGCAGTACCAAGCGATCGATGTGACGAAGGTTGTCCGGAACGTGCCGGATACCAAGACAGCGAAGTCTCTGCCGTGTGGCTCGATGGTGGGGGACACGTGCGGCGGCCGCTCGTTTAACGACAATATTGCCGCGGTCTTAGAGAAGCGCAGCTATGCCGGCTGGCGCGAGATCGTGGACGGTGACGAGCACTGGACCGTGATCTATTTAGTGAAGTAATGCACTAATTGCGGTTAGAAGGCCGCGCGCGGCTCCGATTAAGAATCAGTAACGAAAGTGCCCTGTCTGGGAGGAAATGACATTCCTTCTCGACAGGGCATTTGTATTTGGGATGGGTGCAAGCTGACCCGGACGGTCTTGCCGACTTCACACGGACGCGAAAAGAGGAGGATAGTAGGCGGCAAATGAGGAACAGAATCGTTGGGAAAGCAGTGCCTATCGGGCGGTTGATAGCACTGGTAGCGATTGCGTCGGCACTCGTCCAGGGTTGCGAATGCAGGGAGGTGGAGCAGCGGGAGGCGTTTCGGCATGCGGATATGGTGTTTCGGGGTCGGGTGACGCAGATTGATCACTTACGGCTGGTTCACGAGGGCGATGCGGTGAGAGTTGAAGCGGAACGGAATCCCCCTGGGGTAGATGACCACACGGTGGTGAGTTTCAATGTACTCACGAGGTGGAAGGGTAAGATGGCTCGCGGTATTAAGGTGTATGCCGTTGGAAGGCCTTCCATGTGTGATGGCTATCGCTTTGAGGAAGGCACGGAGTATGTGGTGTATACGCGCCATATGGAACCACCGTGGCCCGAGTTGGAGAAGTCTGCGGGCGGGGCGATTTATGAGGTGGGACCTTGTCCATTGCGAGTTGTGAGAGACGGTATCGGTCGCGAGGTGCGAGCGCTAGGGCGAGGGCGGACAGGTGCCGGGGGCAGATGAAGCCGCTGACGTTCTTACGGTTTGGGTTGTCGAGGTGTGAAGTCTGGTACTTGCACTTGGGCCCGGTGGCCTTTTCTTAACTTGCCGTCGCAGGTGAATAAAGTCGCGTTGGTGGCTTCGGCCAGAGCGATGTAGGACCTCGATATCAAGGAGATGGGGGACAAGGAAGGTAAGCGGCGAGAGCTTCGCGAATGGCGGTGGCGCGGGGGCCGTTGATGAGGAGTTCGACAACGACAGACGCATCGAGGACGATCATCGGTGGTTCCGGTCACGATCGCGAAGGCCGCGGATGACGCTGGCGGCCGATTCTCTGGTGGGAATGGGCTTGGCCTGGCGCGTAAGGTCGAGCCACTCCTGCATGGAGGGGCGCTCGGCGACGCGCTCGAGCTCGCGCTTGATGAAGTCAGAAAGACTGATGCCTTCGCGGGCGGCGCGCGCCTTGAGGAGTGAATGCACGCTGTCCGGGACATCGCGAACCTGGATCATGCGGGACATGTGTCCAGTATGAAACATGTGGGGAACAGGTCAAAGGCAGGCGCCACCCCATCACATCAGGTGTAGCGTTCGGTCATGGTGGCGCAGAACTGGGCGAACTCTTCGGGGTTCTTCGGCGGGCTGGCGTAGTGGGGTTTCAGACCCTTGTGCTCAGGGGTGAAGCAGAAGGTCAGGGTGACGTCGAAGGGTTCGAGCGCGCGCATTTGTTGGTCGAACCAGGCATCGGCGTTGGGGCGGAAGGAGTCGGCCCAGGAGAGGCCCGTTCGGACCCTTCGGACCCCTAAGTCCTTAAGTACCGAAGTAGCCCGGCCCAGTCGCGGGTCCTCAAAGTGAAACCACTGGCAAATCCCTAACTCCGGCGTGTAGTCGGCGAAGTACTTTGCAGCCTGTTTCGGGGTCCCGTCTTCCTTCAGCAGGCCCATGTAGAAATGGCGGTAGTAGGACGAGCCTTCGGCTTCGCGATGCCGGGTGGTGGCGGGCCAGGCTTTCGGCAGGTCGAAGAGGCTGTACCAGTGGATGCGAGGGGCGAGGCCCGTGAGGAGTTCGGCGGTGCGCTGCAGTCCAAACACCTGGACCTCCTCGGCCCCAAAGGTGGATACGCCGACTTCGGAGATCCACACCGGCAGGTGAGTGACGGCTTGGATCTCGGCGAGTTTATCCGGCCATTCGTGGATGGTCCAGTGGTTCCAGTCCAGGGGAAAGCCGTGGATGGCTACGGTATCGACGTGGTGGAGGGCTCCCTGCGCATCAAGGTTCTTTAGAAAGCCGGGGTCTATCGGGGAGATGCCGCCGAGCACGCGTGGCAGGGTGCGGTTGACGGATCGGATGGCCTGGCCTGAGAGTTGGATCATCTCCGAGAAGATGCGCCAGCCGGGGTCGAGTTCGAAGTCCCAGTGCGAGAGGTTATTGGGCTCATTCCAGAGCATGACGGCCTCTACCATGGGATCTCTCGGGCAGAGCTGCGGAGGGCACAGAAAACTGGGACTACAGTTTGGTGCATAGGTAGACTTCGGGTTCGGGGTGGGCGTCGATGCGGAAGCCGGCGGATCGTAAGAGGGCTTCGGTGCAGGCCGGGTTGGGAATCCACCAGTTGGTGGGGTCGTGCGAGTAGCTGTGCTCTATAAAGTAAAGGGCGGGGTAGCCCGGCTGTTCGAAGATCTTCGTTTCTTCGAAGGGGTAGTCGTGTTGCAGGGTTTGAGAAAACGATGGGCCCCTTTGCATGGATTGGAACAGAAGCTTGTCTTTGACGACATGTTCGGCGATGAGGTCCAGAGCGAGCAGCGGGTAACGCAGGTGGTAGAAGACGCCCATGAAAATGACGAGATCGAACTTTTCCTTTAGCTGGGCGACGTGATAAACGCTGAGGGTGTGGAACTCGATGTTCAGGTTGAGGACATCGGCAGCGAAGCGGGCTTGCTGCAGGTAGTCGGAGTCAGCATCGACAGCAACCACGCGTTCGGCCCCGCGTCGCTTCATCTCGATGGAGTAGAAGCCGCCGTTGCAGCCAATATCGAGTACGGAAGCGCCGCTGAGGTCCTTCGGGATGACATGCTCGAAGGCGTTCCACTTGACCGTGGGGTAGTCGCCCAGGAAGTGCTGCGGCGCGGTGGGGATGCCGCCGAGCTGGAGGTTGTGAAACCAGGGGCCCAGCTCGGTGACACGGCGTTGGATGTCTTCAGCGGAGTACGTCATCGGGGGTGCGATTGGGGGCGGCGGTACGGGTGTTGGCTTTGCGGTACTCTTCGGCGAACCCGGGCACGGCCTGGGTGAGGAAGGTTTCGGCTTGGCGCGTTGCGGTAGAAAGCAGCGCGTCCTGGATCTTGCCCCAGGCCTGGGAAAAGCGCGACGGCGGAGCCGGCGTGGTGCTTCTGGGGTTGATGTCCACCTGGATGTTGTCGGAGCGGTAATTGGGCAGGCGCCGCTGGGACGTGGCGGCGGCCAGAGCCGCGCCGGCACCGAAGGCAAGGCCCAGGACGGCCCAGGGGTTCTTCTCGTAGCGGCCGCGCCAATCGAGTGAGGTACGGACGCGGGATTCCAGTTCGTTGAGGTTGCGGCCGAGCTTCTCCCGCGTCTGCTCAATATGTCGTTCTATGCGATCCGATTCCTGTTCGAGGGGTTCCATGTTGTGTGTGCTCCTAAGGGTTGCGGTTGTTGTTGGAGAAGGCTGAGCGCTTCGCGGTAGCCGTGAAGCGTGCCTACGTCGACATAGTGTTCGCCGGCGCGGATGCCGTGGGCGATGTTGCCCTGCGTCAGCCAGGCGTTGATGAGCGTGCCTAAGTACTCGTCCTGCCGGTGGCGTTGCTGCCACAGGGAATGAAGACTGGCGAGGATGGCGCCGGTGAGTTTGAAAGCTCCCCACACCCAGTTGGTGGTCGGGTTCTGGGATTTCACCTGAATGTTGTGAATCTCGGTGTGCGTTTCCGGCTTCAACTGGACGGCGTCGAAGAATTCGGGGTGGGCGACGGGGAACAGCAGGAACGAGAGTTGATGGTCGGGGAGCAGCTGCAGCGCATCCTCGGGGAACCAGATGGTATCGGGAAGGCCGACCAGCACCTGTTCGTGAGGGGCGATCAGCGGGAGCGCCTGGAACAACGCATCGCACAGGCCGGCGGGCGGGGATTGGACCGTATAGCAGGTGGAGGCCGGGCCGACGCGCGAGCCGAAGTATTGGATGATGTCGGACTTCCACGGCGAGATGATGAAGCAGAGTTTGGTGGCGCCGGCGTGAAGCATGCGGTCGATGAGGTATTCGCTGACGGCGCGCGGCCGTTCAATGCCGTGATCGAAGCGGGAACCTACCGGGAGCAGTTCCTTGGAAAAAGCCAGCGGCTGGATGCGGGTGCCCATGCCGGCGGCGGGAATCAGGCCCCACATAGTTGGGCTCCTGCGGGCACCCGCCCTCCCACAAGGGATTCGAACTGCTTGGCCCGGTGCTGGGCGGTGTGTTGTTCGAGCGTGCGCTGGCGGGCGGCGTTGGCGATTGTCCTGAGGTCATCGCGGCGGAGAGCTTCTGCGACGTCCTCCGCAGTGCGGGCGATCAGAATCTCCCTGTCCGGCTCGAAGAAGGTGTCGAGTCCGGGCCAATCGTCGGATAGCAGCGGGGCACCACAAGCGGCGGCCTCAAACAGACGGCCGCTGGGACAGTAGCCCATACGGGCCATGGCGGCGCGGGTGATGTTCAAGTTAAGCCGGGCGCTGTTATAGAAGGCAGGGTGATCCGGCGGCGGTACGTGCGGAAGAAGCCGGACGTTGGCTGGCAGAGAGATGCCGGCCGGGTATTGGGCGCCGGCAATGAGGAAGGATTGCGCGGGTTGTTGTCGGGCGGGTTTGACGAGCAGCTCTTCCAACTTGGGTTGGCGGTCTTCGGCGTAGGTGCCCAGGTACGAGACATCCGCGGCGTAGCGGCAGTCAGGCTCGGCCGGGGCATGGGCATCGGGATCAACACTGCCGTACAACGGCGCGACGCTCTTCGCACCTAGTTTGGTCTGCAGCTCGGTAAGGGCCTGGCCGCCGGTATAGGACAGGACAAGATCGAAATCGGCGAGGCCGTTTGCAGGGATGTAAGGGACACGCTGGCCTTTGTAGAGGGCGTCCAGAGTGACCGGTGTGTCCAGATCATAGAACACGTGAAGGCCGGGGTGGTGATCCAGAAGCGTCTCGGTGGCAGAGAGAGAATCGGGGCAGTAGGAAGTTACGACACTGACGTCGGCGTCGCGAAGATCTTTCGTTACCTGGGAGCGAACTTCTTCCCATGTTTCGTAAAGAACAATGCGGGCGCCAGGAATTTCCTCCAGGTCCCGATTTTGGGCGTAGAAGGGAAAGTCGCGTTCGTAGAAAACCGGGGAATGGCCGCGCTGGATAAGGGCGCGAAGCAGAGCACGCCAGAGCGTGGCATGACCGTTGCCCCAAGCCGAGGTAAGAGATAGACCAAAGATAACGATCTTCACTCGACGTAAGTAGGAAGCATGCGGGGTTCCGTTTGGCGGTTGTTACTGCACAGCACGCGCGGTGGGGATGTGTGGGGAAACACGATGGCGGAGTAAGTCGCCGGATCGATGGTGAGGTTCTGTATGGCGGATAAGGGCTGACGAGAGTAATGGAGGACAGCCGCCTTAATCGGATCGGCATGGGTGATCAGCGCCAGGGTGTGGTGGGGATATTGACGGGACAGAGACTCCAGGTATTGGGTAACGCGGCTAGCAACTTGAGAGAAGGACTCCCCGCCAGGAGGAGTGGCAATGTCGCGGTGCTGGTTGAAGCGCAGCCAGGCGGGGTCCTGGTTGAGCGCGGCAAAGGTATGGAGCGTCCAGTCCCCCCAGTTGGTTTCAAGCAAGGCAGGGTCTTCCAAAGGCGCCAGATTATGGGGTTTGGCAACAATCGCGGCCGTTTCGCGGGCTCGCAGGATCGGGCTGGTGCGGATCTCGTCGAGGGGTGTTGCCGCCAGCAGATGAGCGAGGGTTTCGGCCTGCCTCCAGCCTTTTTCGTTCAGTGCGATGTGCGGCGCGCGGCCAGAGAGAATGCGCTGTAAGTGGTCAGTGGCACCGTGGCGGATGAGAAGAAAAGTCGTCGGCATCGTACTGGGACTTATTGGCACGGCAATTGCCCAAGTAAGTGGCAGAGACGAGCCATGCAACAACTGATGCCATTTCTGACACCGCCGCCGCCGATGGGGCCTGAACAATTTGCCGATGCGTTTCGGAGTTATTATCCGATGACGCTGCGCTTTTTGCTCTCGCGGGGTGCTTGCGCCGATATTGCCGAAGAGGTCGCACAAGCGGCATGGGCGAAAGGCTGGGAATGCCGCGGGCAACTGCAGCGGCAGAACATGATCGGGACGTGGGTGAACAGCATTGCCAAGAATATGCTGCGCAACCGCATGCGTGCCGAGCAGAAGCTGGAAGTATTGTCGGAGGGAGTGAAGGCCGGAGGTCCGCCGGCAGTGGCGATTGATATGAAGCGCATCCTGAAGCGATGTGGGGAACGGGATTCGAAGATACTCCGTGGTTACTACGTGGAAGGTTATACGACGGAAGAGATCGCGGATCAGGTAGGTTTGACGCCGGTGACGGTGCGCGTGCGGCTGCTGCGCTTGCGCCGGGCGCTGCGTTTGCAGTTGACCGCCAAGCCGGTGGCGGCCGAAGGGCTGGCTCAGGCAGCTTAACAGCCGCGCACCGCGGTTCTGTCTTTCCTCGGGGCGTTGGGGTAACACGTGAGGACATTCCTGGTTTTACTGAGCTTCAGCGCGGGGCTATGGGGCCAGTCGCGCGTGCGGGAATCGGCCAGCGGCACTGTGCTGCTGAATCAGAATGATTTCTCGGTATTGGAGAGCGGGGAGAAGCGGCGGGATATTGCGTGCAGTGTCACGCCGCGCCGACCAGCGTTGGGCTTTGATCTGCGCCTGCAGAGCGGCTACGACGTAGCGCTCACCCTCGAAGGAAGCATCGCTTCGGACCTCATGGTAATCGCGCGGGTGCGGCCTCTGGCTGGAGATGGAAAACCCTTGCATCTCTACCAGCGGCTGCGCGTCCCGGTTCCCGAAGGTGAGGAGAAGGCGCGGAGCTTTTCGGGAGGATTCAGCGGCGCGTTCCTGGTGGGCGAAGGCAAGTACGCCGTCGATTGGCTGCTGCGCGATGTAGGCGGCCGGTATTGCGCGGACTTCTGGGAGTTCGAGGTGAAGTCTCCCCTGCGAATCAGTGCCGGGGTCTGGGAACTCGCGCCATTGCCGGAGCCGTTTTCCGAAGAGCCGGTGGAGAAGGCGGAGAACGGGATTGCGGTTAAGGTCCTGGTCAACTATGAACCATCGCGTCAAGAGCAGTTGTTAGGAATGCTGCGAGCGATGGTGCGGGACTCGCGCGTGGGCACCGTATCCTTAGCCATCT
The DNA here is from genome assembly GCA_016789745.1 of Bryobacterales bacterium. GTDB lineage: Bacteria > Acidobacteriota > Terriglobia > Bryobacterales > Bryobacteraceae > CADEFT01. The sequence continues at coordinate 13,700 of JAEUQF010000433.1, read as the reverse complement.
TCAATCTCGAGCAGCGGAAGGTCCTGGCCAAGCAGGAGCGGGTAGATTTCCCGAAACTGCAGGAGGCGCTGGCTGGCTTCCAACCGGGGTTAGTGGATGCAAAAGTGTTGTCGGGAGCCGATGGGGGCGTCGAACGATTCCTTGGCGAGTTACTGGACGCACCGGAGTTAGGGGAGGCTGCGACGGTGGTGTTCCTGGGAACGCCGACCGGTGTAGACGACCGCTTAGGGGTGGCTTGGCGGAGCGGGCAGGAACGGATGTTCTATCTTCGCTATCAACCGGATCCCTGGCAGACCGCGTGGACCGACTCCATTGAGCGGGCGGTACAGGCGGCCCGGGGAAAACGGTATACGATTGCACACCCCAAAGACCTTGTTACTGCTTGGGCGGAGATCTTACAGGGAATGCGGGCGTCGGTTCGGTAGAAAGTGCTGGGGTGGGGTGGAAGTTCTTTCCGATCAGATTGGTAAGTTATTGAAAACGGGTAAGTGCCGCTTGGGAATGTGAAATGCAGAACGTCTTTCGTCCCAAGCGTCAGGAAGTTGAGGTGCTTACCCTATGTTCGATCGCCGTCGTTACCGGATACTGGCCGTAATTGCGGATGCGGCCACACGTAGAAGCTTAGAGATGGTGGTGGGGCAGTGGCAGTGGGACGTGGAATTTGTCTACCGGGTGGAGGATGCCGTGCGGCGGCAGCGGGAAGAGCTGGCTCCGGTGGTGATCTGTGAAGCAAGCGGGGTGGGGGACTGGCGGCGGTTAGCGGGAGAGTCGCTGCCGCTGGTGGTGGTGATCAGCCATCTGGCCGATGATGCGCTGTGGCAGGAAGTGCTCCAGGCGGGTGGGTATGACGTGCTGCGAATACCTTTGGAAGGGCGGGAACTGGGAAAGGTGCTGGAGGTGGCGGGGAGCCATTGGCGGCACAGGGCCGTATTGGCCGTAAACTAAAGGGCGCCGTTCCTGACCAGGAGGAAACTGATTCAGCGATAGCGTCCTCTCGCTCAGCCAGTTGCCTGTCCCTCCGAGCTTTACCCGGCCAGAAACGGCTTTCCGAAATGTAGACAACTTATCGGGCGTGTGTGTTTCGTAGGCGCTGTAGGGGTGTGTGAAATGGTCCGCCAGTTGCCCTTTACTTACTCCGCAAAGGAGCGACAGGGCGGATGAGATTTCCGGTGTTGTTGAGCCGGTTGGGTTTAGTGGCAGGAGTGGTATTCGGAGCGGCCGGCTTGCATGGGCAGGATAGCCCACTTGTGTGTCAAGTAGCCTCAGCGGCCTTGCAGGTGCGTGGCGAGGGGCGCGCCGAGCGCGTTGGGGATATCACGATTACATGCCAAGGCGGGACACCAGGGCAGGTGGGTCGCACCAATCTTATTCTGTTTCTAAACAGGCCAATTACAAACACGGTAGCAAATGATACATTGCGCGATGTATCGGTGGCCGTGGATCAGGGCACCGGGCTTCGCCAATCGGCAGTGCGCGCGGTCTTGCAGGGCGCCACCTCCCTGACCTTTAACGGCCTGGATTTCACGGTGCCGGCGAGCCGGACGTTGCAGTTCCGCGTATCGGGCGTGCGTGTCGATGTGAGCGGACAGAGCCAGCAGGTGCTGGCGACACTGAGTTTCAGCGGGACCAATGCGCTGACGTTGAACCAGTCGGCCGTGCCGGTGGCCCAACCGGTGACCGGGCTCTATGTAACCGGCGCACTGGGACAGATTGTCTGCGTGCTGTCGCGATTCCCCGATTCCATGACGTTTGCGGGCGCGATGGCCGAGCCGACGTACTTCTTCACGGCACGGGCCACCGAAGGCTTTGAGACGTCGTTTGCCGCCCGCGAGCCTGGCGCGGACCAGGGGACGCGCATCGTGGTGCGGTATAGCGGCTTCCCCGCCGAAGCGCGGCTCGCGGCGTTGGATCTGGTGGTGGGGTCGACGGGCGCGGTGTCGACGTCGGCCGGTGAGTTTGGCGGCACAGTGTCGGCCGGGCAGTATCAGACCGGAGCGCTGTTATTGGCGCGCGTGGTGAATACCGACGCCAACGGAGCGGGCGGCGTGGTGGTGACGCAACTGGGCCAGCCGGCATTAGGCGCCTTGCGCGAAGTGCCCTTGAGCAACGGCAGCGGAATGGCCGTGTATGAAGTGATGGACGCGAATGCCTTCACGCGAGAGAGCGCGCAGATCCCAACGTTCCTCGATCTACGGCGCCTGGCCACCGAAGGGACCCCGTTTGCGTCGGCGAAGGTCAACCTGGGGCCGTTGAGTGGATCGACGGCGGTGCCGCGGTTTGCCGATGTGACGCCCGGGTCGGACTGCGGCGTGGTGCGCGATTGCAATGCGAGTTACTTCCCGCAACTGTTTGTGGATCCAGCCAATGGCGTGACCGCAACAGCGGCGGCCGATGCCGGCGCGCAGGTGCAGTATGTGCGGGTGTTGAACGAAGGCGGCGGTCTATTGGCGTGGACGGCGCGCGTGGATTACCAGGGCGGGCCCACGGGCTGGCTGCGGCTGGACCGCACCAATGGGATCAATAATGCCACCATCCGGCTGGATTTTCTCGCGTCGCAGGTGACGGGTCCCGGAACCTACCGCGCGGCCGTGGTGATTGAAGGCGGCCAGGGCTCGAAGAGCGTGCCGGTGACATTCACTGTGACGCCGCGGGCAGTGCCGGTGGGCCCAGCCGTAACCTCGGTGGTGCATGCGGCAACGTATGAGGAATACCTGGTGCCGGGCGGGTTGGCGATGCTGCTAGGCGCGCGCTTGGGTGGTCTGAACGGAACCATGGTAACGGTCGGCGGCGTCGTGGCGCGGCTGGTGTTCGGATCGGCCGAGCAGGTGAACTTTGAGGTACCGGCGGCGCTGGCGGGCAGGGAGTCGGCCGAACTGGTGGTGGCGGTGAATGGAGTGTCGAGTGCGGTCCGGACGGTGCGACTGCGCGATGTGCTGCCGGGAATCTTCGCCGGTGGTGTGCTCAATGAACAGGGCACTCCCGACGCGGTGAAGATTGGCGGATTGGTACGGGTGCTGTTCACCGGCGTGCCTTCGGGCGGGCTGGAAACAGTGCGCGTGACGGTGCACGATTGGGAGGGACTGACACCAGTGACCGCGGCGATGGTGCCGGGCGTGATCGGGGTGAGCTATGCGGATGTGGTGGTGCCGGTGGGCATGCCGGCTATGACTTCGAATCTAGTGGTATGCGCGAGCGCAAGTTCGCAGACAGGATCGCCGGTTGTGTGCAGTTTGCCGGCGAAGATCAGCATGGTCGAGTAAGTGAATAATAGCGTCTTGGTGTAACTGGTCGATTTCTGTCTGCACGGCCGCGGGGTGGCGTCAGCTGCTCCGCGGCTTGTTTTCTTTTATGTGGGGGTGGGGGCGGTGTCGGCAATGGGCGGCTCCTCCGGCTCTTTCTCTTCCTGCTCGGTAAGAACGACTTCGGCTACCTGCGCCAGCTTCTCGGCGGGATCTTCCGGCAGAGCCATGGTGGAATCTTCGCCTTCATGATAGAACCAGGACCCGCGATACCATTCCCGGGCGAACATGAGGAAGACTTTGGCGATGGCGACCGTCGGGATGGCCAGCAAAACGCCGAGGAGGCCGAAGAGTTTCCCGCCAATCAACAGGCCCAGAAAAACAGCCATGGGATGAAGGTTCAGCCGGCCGCCCAGGATCCTGGGAGTCAGGTAGTAACCCTCGATTGACTGGACAATGGCGAACACGGCAAGCACACCGGCCACGGGCCAGACGTCGCCATTCTCCGAAAACTTGAAGGCGCTCGCCAGCAGCATGCCGGCCAGGGTACCGACATAGGGGATGACGTTGAGGAGTCCGGATATCGCCGCCAGCCCGGCCCAGGCCGGCACCTGCAGCGCCAGGAAGCCGAGGGCATAAAGACCCGACATGATCAGCGCGATGAGTAGCTGCCCGCGTACATAGGACTGCAGAATGCGCCCGATCTCATCGAACAGCCGGCTGAGCGGAGGACGGAACCGCGGCGGGATGAGGTCTTCCGCCGAGGCTCGCCACTTCTTGGAGCCGATGAGGATGTAGTAGACGAAGAAAGGAATGACAAGAAAGTCCAGCCATTCGGTGGCGCGCGAGAAGAAGCCGCTCAGATTGCCGGTAAGCCAGGTGGCGGAGATGCCGGTGGCGGCGGCGGGGTCTTGGATGAGGAGTTCGATTCGGGGCCCGAAGACGCGGTCGACGAAGGGAGACGACTGGCGGATGGCATAGCGGGCCCGCTGGGCATTCTGCGGCGTAAAGTGGCGGGACGCCTTTTCCGAGGCAATCACGCCTTCGTGCCAAAGATTGGGGATGACAAAGGCCGCGAAGGCAGCCATCAATACGGTGGTCAGGACCAGGATGGTGACCGTGGCGACCGAGCGGCGGATCCCCTGGATTACCAGCGTATGGACAGGAGGCTCCAGCAGGTAAGCCAGGGAGAAGGATGCCAGCAGGGGAATAAGAGCAACACTGCCGGCCTTATAGACCAGCCAGAGGACCAGAATCGTGAGGACGGCCGCCGGCACCCAGCGGAGCCACCAGAGCGGACCGTCCTCTTTCGGTTTACGGGGAGAAGCAGCGGCCATGTGCGCGAAGGCCGATGCTCGTTAGCGGCTGGCGACCATGGAAGCCTTGCTGAGAGAGTTCAGCAGCGACTGGGCCGCCGGAGGAACGCGGGTGTTGCCAAGCACGATCTGTTCGTTCGTCATGTCCTTACCGTAAAGGGCGCGGTTGTCGTCGCGGTCTTCGCGCAGCGTGGAGCCTTCGAGAGCAAGACCGGCAAAGGCACCCCGGGCGCGGGACCAGCCCAGCATCTGGGCACGCATATAGGCATCCGTTTCGGCGCTGCTGGAGCGGCCCACTGGACCCGCCATGACGCTGGCTTCACCGCCGATCTTGAACTCGGACTTCAGGATGCGGGAAACGCCCGCCTTATTCATGACCAGTAGGAAGACGTCTACTTCGCCGCCGCCGATCTGAGGCCCAATCGAGCCGCCTTCGACACGGACGTTGCCCGGGGCGGACCAGCCGCGCGCATTGCCGGAGCGGCAGGTAATAAACCCTTTCCCGTACTTAGCTCCGACAATGAAAGCACCTTTCTTCATGCCGGGGATAATAATGGCACATTCGGCCTTGGCGAGTAAGTCCTGGGGGATGCCTTTATCCGGAGTGCCCATGATCTCACCAAAGACAGTGTTGGCGTTGGTGAGCCTTTCCCTGACGTCGGTAGCGGTTTTTTCGTCGGCGGCCTGAAGCGAAAAGGCCGCAAGCGCGGTGACGCAGCTTACTGTTAACCACGATGGGCGATGCATAACTGTTCTAACCTCCAAGTAAGTAGCAGCAATTGAGGTGCCACCGGGGAGAAGAAAGATGTACAAACAGCAAGCGCCGTCGCATCGGCATGGACAGCTCGACAGGACGGCGCCGCGTATATCATTTCGGGTAAGGGTGCCGGTTCAGATCGCGCTCGGACGGCGCCGCTTCGTGACAGCGTGGTAGATAACCAGAAGTAGAACTGCGCCCAGGATAGACATAATCCACCCGCCGGCCTGCCCCGGTCCGTAAAACCCGAGCATGCGTCCCACCCAGCCGCCCAACAGCGAACCCGCAATACCTAACAGGATGGTGATGATGATCCCACCCGGATCCCGTCCCGGCACGAGGAGTTTCGCAAGGACGCCCACGATCAAGCCAAATACGATCCAGCCAAGAACTTCAAGCATTGTAGAGTCGGTCTCCTTGTCACGGAGTGTTGCAATCGAGGGACCGTTTCTCAGCCGGGTTGCGGTGGTGTTCCGGTTGCGGGAGGCGAGAAGGATGAGTGTAGATACGGCGCGGCGGAACATACGGACAGTCGCGGAGTTGGAAAGAGACTTTGAGAACAGGAGAACCCGGTCAGAAACGATTGCGGACGGAATCGCGGCCTTTGTGGGAAGCGTCCCCTTTGTCGTCGTCCATCTGCTGGCGGTGGCCGCGTGGGTGTTGGTGAACACGGGCTGGTTTGGATGGATCCGGCCGTTCGATCCTTATCCATTTGTGCTGCTGACGCTCGCGGTCCTTTGAAGGCGTTATTCTGGCAACCTTTGTCCTCATGAAGCAGAACCGGATGAGCCGGGCCGCGGACCGGCGCGCCCATTTGAATCTGCAGATCGACTTACTCGCCGAGCAGGAAATAACAAAACTACTGCAACTGGAGTTATTGATCTGCGAGCGCCTGGGCGTCGAGGCCCCGCTGGGCGACCGCGAGATCCGCGACATGAGCCGCCAGACCGCGGTCGGTGAGTTAGCCGGCGAGTTAGAAAAAGAAGACGTCTAGGGAGCAGCGGGTCCGGAAAGCTGATCCTCAATCCGGATCGATTCCAGAGAGCCTTTCGCGCCAGTGATCACCAGGGTATAGAAACGATCGGGCTGCAGGTTGAGCTGCGTGAGGTTGAGCGCCGGTTCCTCCTTCTTGTCGTCGCGGTATAAATGGAACGCCGTCAGACTGGGCCCGAGTTCCTTGAACGACGTCGTGCTCTGGAAGTCGATGTCGTCGAACAGAGGGTCCTTGGCCCGGTTGGTTGGGATAAGGGTGAGTTCCCCGGCATTCGGTGCCGCGTGGATCAGGCGAAGCTTGGGTCGGCCGGTGGCGTTCGCGGAGAGATCGTCTTCGGTGGCGCGCAGCGTGGTGCCGCCATCCGGCTTCATGATGGCGACAAACGTATACCGGCGCCCGTCGGTGAGGCCTTCCGAATTCGTGGCCAGCTCCTGCATCTGTCCGGACGTCCGGATGGAGAACATCTGGCGGGACGCAGGCACTTCCCGATACGGAGTGACGTCGCGGAAGGCCACCGATGAAAACACCTTCTCCTTCTCAAACCACAGGTCAAGGGCCACGCGGTGGGGATCGGCATTCACGAAACGGACCAGCGCGCGCTCCCGTGAGGCAGCAGCGGAAGCCGTGGTTTGCCCTGCGGTTGTGGTTTCCACCGCGACGGGCGGATCGGCAGGACGCGAGCACGAGCAAACCAGGGCAGTAAGGCTGAGCAGCAAGGGGAGAGGTTTCATGGCAGAGTGTGTGTCCTTCAACCATTAAGAGCGGCGGCAGGCAGCGGCTGTTACCGCGCTGACGGTGATCCAGAATTTGCACGGTCGGTGTGGAATCTTCCGTCAACTGGCGGCGGAGGCCGGCAGGCAGCTGGAGGTGGGATGAATTTTACACATCGGAGTAACAAATTCCCCTCGGAGCGGTTCAATGCGTCGGAAACGAGAGGTCGAACACACGTTGCCGCAGGTGCGGCAGGGGGATTCCATTTTCTGTAGATCCCGCCACTTTGGGATCGCGCTTGCAGTGTGTCTTGTGGGTGGCCGTCAAAGCAATGGCACCCACAGAGGGAGTCTAAGGTCATGCAAGCACTCGTTTTATCCCTACTGCTCATGCAGAGCAACGTCAGTATGAACCCCCAAACGTGGGCCGAACAGCAGAAGCTGTTATGGGAAATCCAGCAACGGCAAACAAAAGAGCGGCCTCATCCGCGGGTGGAAGCAGAGATGAAGACGCAGCAGGCGGCGGCGCTGGAGAGTTACTTTTTTGCACAGAAGTTCAATAAGCTCGTCCATCAACTCAAGGAATTCGCCGACGACTACAACACAGGCGCGGTGAATGCCAAGAAAGTGAAGGCCATCCAGAAGGCGTGGGAAGACCTCCAAAAAACCGATGGCTGGTTCAAACGTGTAGAAAGCAAAGGGAAGAACGAGGCTAACACCAACAAGCCGCAAGGTTTACTTTCGTCTTTGCAGTAAAACTGAAAGAGTGGTACGCCACTTGCCATAGAGGTTGCGAGGATTTATGGTGGCAGAACCCACGAACAACGCAACCACACAATTGGAAGATCCGCTTAGCTATCTTCCATGCTCAACCATTCATGAGTACCGAAAGGGGCAGGTGCTGTTTGAACCTGGACGTCGTAGCCCCTATCTGCACCTGGTGATGGAAGGTTGCGTCAAGATCAGCCGCTTCATCGACGAGAACGAGATCGTGATCGACCTCTGCCAGGCAGATGACTTCTTCGGCGCCGCAGCCTTTCTGGGTGTCGAGAATCATGAACGCGCCGTCGCGTTAGAAGGCAGCAAGGTGATGAGCTGGCCGATCGAGACGGTACAGGAGCTGATCTGCCGGCATCCGCAGTTGGGCATTGCCCTGGTGCAGTTGCTGGCAAAACGCGGGCTTGACCTTGGGGAGCGGATGGGGACGCTTTCGGTGGACTGCACGTCAAGGCGGCTGGCCAAAGCGCTGGTAAGCCTGGGCGAACGGATGGGACATCAGGATCCGCAGAACGCCGAAGCCTGGCATATGGCGCCGTTGTCGCATAAGCTGCTGGCGCAGTATATCGGCACCACGCGCGAAGCCGTGACACATTGCATGAACCAGTTCCGCAGACAGGGATTCCTCTCCTATTCGCGCCGGGGAATGACCATCTTTGCCGACAACGTCCGCCAGTGGCTGCAATCCACCGTACGGCAGAGCAAGAAGCAGGAAGAGCCGGAGATGGATCGGCATGAGATGGAGCACGCGCCGGCGTAGTGTAACCCATCCACGGGATTCGAGCAGAACCAAATGCAGGGGCTGTCTTCAGACAGCCCCTTTTGTTTGCTTACTCGCCGCCGGCGGCCTGCGACTGCGACTCCTCATCCTTGCCACCCTCAGTAGCAAGACGATATTCCTTTAACTTGATCTGAATCGTCTTCAGACTAAGTCCGAGAACCTCGGCCGTGCGCCGCCGGTTATGACGAAGATACTCGAGCGTGGCGAGAATCAGTGCCTTTTCGGCGTCGTGCAGAGAAGTCCCCAGACTGAGTGTCAACTTACCGGCTTCGACCACCGGTCCTTCGGAGGGCGGCGGCGGCGCGGCCACCCCGAGCGATAACGGGAGATGCGCCAGAGTGATGGGCCCATCCCCCGCCAGAATCACGGCACGCTCCAGAACGTTCCGAAGCTCACGCACATTGCCAGGCCAGTGGTATTGATTAAACCTCTCCAGTACCGCCGGTTCCACCGGAGTCATCGGCCGGTCATGCTTCTGCTTCAACGAAGCGAGCAATGCCTGCGTAAGTACGGGAATATCTTCCCTGCGTTCCCGCAGCGGAGGAAGAACAACGTGAAAAACGTTGAGTCGGTAGAAAAGATCCTCCCGAAGCTTGCCTTCCTTCACAGCCTTCTGCGGCGGGCGGTTGGTGGCCGCTAGCACCCTGACATCGACTTCGATTTCGCCTTTTCCCCCCAAACGCTGCACCCGTGAGTCTTCCAGCACCCGCAGCAGTTTCGCCTGCATCGCCATCGGCAGTTCGCCGATCTCGTCCAGGAAAAGAGTACCCCCATGGGCAAGTTCGATCCGCCCCAAACGCCGGTCGGCGGCCCCGGTGAAGGCCCCGCGCTCATGGCCGAAAAGTTCGCTCTCAATCAGGCTCTCCGGAAGTGCCGCGCAGTTCAAAGCCACGAACGGCGCATCTTTACGCGGGCTGGAGGCGTGCACGGCCCGGGCGACCAGTTCCTTGCCGGTGCCCGATTCCCCCGTGATCAGAACCGTGGCCTTCGAGGGCGCCACCTGGCGCACCACCGAGAACACGTCCTGCATCTGGGCGCTCTTGCCCACCATCTCCCCAAGCTGCTCGCGCATCAGAACCGTGCGCAGCCGTTCGTTTTCGTCGCGCAGTTTCCGTTGTTCCCCCGCGCGCTCGATAAGAATCTGCAGCGCGTTCAACGGCACCGGCTTGTCGACAAACCAGAAAGCTCCAGCCTCATGAATGGCCGCCAAGGCCGTTTCGATATTGGAGAACTGCGTGAGCATGATCACCGGCGGGGCATTGCCCAGCGCCTGCAGCTTCCGGATCAGCTCGAAGCCATCCATGCGCGGCATCCGCAGGTCTGTTATCAGCACATGGGGTTGGAAGTTTGGAGCCTTTTCATAGGCTTCCAGGCCGTCGGCCGCCGTCTCGGTGATGTAGCCCCAGGATGCCACTTTACCCGCGAGGTAGTTACGATCCTGTTCATCATCATCGGCTATGAGCACACGTAAGGGCGACTTCATGTTGACGTCGGGTTGACAGCCCGCCTCTTTCTTATGTTACGGCAGAGGGGGAAGAATTTTCCTATTGCATGGGAGAAGAAGAGGCGTAAACGAGGGTCGGCGCTAGGTCGCGGCAGTAGTGTTCGAGTTCCGCCGCCCGGTGATAGCCCGTATGGCACCGCAGCACACGCGCACGGGCACGGCTGGCAAGGCAGGCCCGATCCGCCTCCGAACTATGCCGAAGCGTATCGAGCGCCTCTTCGCTGCTCTGCGCAGTGCGGATTTCCTGACGGGGTTCGAACACCATCTCAAGACCCGGCCAGGAATCGGAAAGAATCGGCGTGGCACAGGCGGCGGCCTCAAACAGGCGCACCGAAGGAGACCAGCCGGCCGCGATCATATCAGCACGCGTGACGTTCAGCGTAAAGCGTTGCGCATTGTAGAAGGCGCGGTGTTCTGCTGGCGGCAGATGGGCTTGGGTGTGGACATTGTTGGGCCAGACGATAGAGCCCGGATACATCGGGCCGGCGACGAAAAAGCGCCCGTCGGGCCAGCGGCGGGCTGGTTCCAACAGCAGGCGGTCGAGCGCCGGCTGGCGGTCTTCGCTATAGGTGCCAAGGTAGGCCAGGTCCCACCGCGGGGTGGCTGTCTCCGGATAGTAGTGTGCCGGATCAACCGAGCAATAGAGAACGCGCGCACATTGCGCTCCGTGCTGTTGTTCCAGTTGCCGCACCGTGGGACCGCCGCAAAAGGAGAGATAGAGATGGTACCGGGGAATCAGGTCCGGGGTGAGGTATTCGAAATCGCTGCGGGCGAGCTTGGCCAGCGTGACCGGAGTATCGATGTCATAGAACGCGGTGAGGCCGCGAGCCGTATCGCAAACCCAGTGGCCGATGGAAACGCCGTCCGGGACATAGGAACCAGTGATCACGAGGTCGGCGGCGGCGACGGCATCGCGGTAGTGAGCGGTAAGGTCGCCAAAAGAGGAATAAAGAACGGTGCGGCAGTAGGGCGGATGGGGGAGGTCGCGATTGGCGGCATACCAGGGGACATCACGTTCCAGGAACAACACCTCGTGGCCGCGCTGCTGCAGGCCGCGGATAAGGCTGCGATACGTAGTGGCGTGGCCGTTGCCCCACGAAGAAGTGATGGAGAGCCCGAGGATGACAATGTTCATGGGGCGATGACCTGCTTCCAGAGTTCTGCCCGCTGGCGATAAGTATGCTCGGCAAGGGCGCGGCGCAGGGCGGCTTGGCCGATATCGCGGGCGCGCTGGGGCGTCAGGTCTTCCAGATAAGCGGCCACCTGCTCGCCGCTCTGGGCGACCAGGATTTCCTCGTTGGGCGCAAAGAATTGCTCGACACCGGTGAACGCATCGGTGATCAGGCAGGCGGCGGCCCCGGCGGCTTCAAAGACGCGCGTCGCCGGCGAGAAGCCGAAGCGGGCCATGCTGTCGCGATTGACGTTGAGCACGGCCGTGGCGGAGGCGTTGAAGGCGTTGTGATCTTTGGTGGGAAGGTGGCCGATGGCGGTGACGTTGGGCGGCAGCGGCTTGTCGTGCCAGCCATTACCGGCCAGCAGGAAGCGGCGGTGCGGCAGCAGCGCGGCCGGCTTAAAGAAGAACTCGTCGATGCGCGCCTCGCGATCGGGCAGCCGGTTGGCAAGCAGGCTCAGGTCCGCGGCAAAGCGCGGGTCGGGCGCAACGGGGTGATGGGTACCTGGGTCCAGGGCGTTGTAGATGGGAACGCAGGCGCGGGCGCCGTGGCGTTGATACGCGTCGGTGACCGGCGCACCGCCGCCGTAGGTAAAGATGAAGTCGTATTGCCGGATGAGCGGAGCGAAGGGATCGGCGGGGTTCTGCTGTAGCCGTTCGAGCGTGGCTGGGGCATCCACATCCCAGAAGGCGACGTGGGCGCCGGTAGCCTCGGCACGGGCAATCACGCCTGCCTCCAGCAACTCATCAAAGACGCCGACCCCAGAGCATTTGATCAGCAGGTTGGCGCCGTTAGCCCGGGCAAGCGCCTGTCGGGCGGCCGCCTCGTTGTTGGGATAGACAACCACTCGGGCCCACTCGGGTTCGTCGATATCCCGATGTTCCTGGCGCTGCCACGCGTCGGGCTCGAAAAACGTGATGCGCGCGCCGAGTTGGGCCAGTTCGCGGAACAGGCCGCGATAGTAAGTGGCAGCGCCGTTCCAATAAGAAGACAACAGGCTGGATCCGTAGACGGCAAGGTGGAGGTTCATTGCAGGATGTCGAGCAGTTCGTCCACACGATGGCCACAGGTGTGGCGAAGCAGAACGGTCTGCAGACCATGTGCGGCGAGTTCCCCCCGGAGGAAGGGGTCGTGGTGCAGCGCCCGCATGTGGGACTGCATCTCGTGCGAGTCGCGGGCGACCAGGTAGTCCTTGCCGGCGGTGAACAGGCCTTCGCAATCCAGCCACGGTGCCGAAATCAAAGGGATGCCGCAGGCCAGGGCCTCAAAGACGCGAATCGTAGGAATACCGGGAAGCATCCGGACATAAGGCCGGCGCGGGACGTGGACCGTGAACAGAGCCTGCGAAAAAAGCTGGGGGACGCGGTAATTGGGGAGCCAGCCCTTGTACTCCAAGCCGGCGTCGCGGACCGCCGCGAGGGCTTGTTCCGGATAGCGGACGCCATGAATGCAGCCGCGCAGGCCGTTCTGGCGGGCCGGGGATAGCAGGAACTCGTGCAGTTCGGCCGAGCGTTCGTCGTCGCCCCAGTTGCCCACCCAGACCAGGTCGTACGGAAAACTGCCGTTGCGGTGCGGTCGGAAAACGCGGGTATCGGCGGCTTCGTGCCAGGTATAGCTGCGCAGGTGCGGATGGGTGCGGCAGTAGCAGCGGCGAAGCGATTCCCCAAAAGCGAGGACGGCGTCGTAGTGGGACAGATCGAACTGCGCGATCTCGTCGGGGCTGGAAACAGCGCGATGGTGCGTATCGTGGAACAGCAGTTGGAAGTTGGGGTTCTGGCGGTGGTACTCGCCGATGCGGGCGATAAGAGCCGGGGCGTTCCACTCGTGAACAAGGACAGCATCGGCATCGCACAGCAGTTCGTGAAGATCGAGCGGGGCGTCAACGTAAGCGATACTTTGCAGATGCGGGAACAGCGTCCGGAACTCCTCCAGCGGTTGGGGGCCGTGTTCGCGCAGCAGATTGGCGCGGCTCCATCCATCAGCGGGCTCGGCCACCGTCACATCATGACCACGGGCCTGCAGTTCACTCACAACACCGCGCAGGAAGTGGGCATTGCCGTGGTTCCAGTCCGAAACCAGGGAATGATAGAACATCACGAAGCGCATGGAAGACTCCGTTGTTCGGCAAGGGTCTGGTAGAGCTGCGTATAGGCCGCGGCGTGGCGGTCGGGCGAGTAGAGGCGCGCCCGCTGGCGGGCAGCCGACTGCAACTGCGCGCGGTGGTCATCGTCACCAATAAGGTGCCGCAGGGCTTGCCGCAGCGCCTCGCTATCCCGCGGATCCACAAACAGCGCGGCCCCGTCCCAGAGTTCACGAAGCGATGGGATATCGCCCAGCACTAGCGCACAGCCGGCCAAACCAGCTTCCAGCACCGAAAGGCCGAAAGGTTCGTAGAGCGCCGGAAGCGCGTAAATGGCGCTGCTGCCCAGCCAGGCCGCCAGTTGCCGTTC